>JBCCDF010000092.1:0-10543 GCA_039030935.1 Pseudomonadota bacterium
CTGATATTGATCCCGTCTACTCCGCGATCACCATTTTTGAAGACGTGCGCGATTTTCTACTGAGCGAAATTGAGGAGCGCCGTCAGAAGGCCTAGCTCAAGCCTCGCTGCTGTCCTGTTTACTCGGAGCTTCGTCGGCTTGGTCAGCAGGTCGCCCGGGAATGGCATAGCTTCCCTTCAACCATCGAGACAGATCAATATCGGCACAGCGCTTTGAGCAGAAAGGGCTAAACTCGGAGACGACGGGCCTGTTCCCGCAGATGCTGCAAATCCGTTTCATGGCTGTCGCTTCAATCCCTCTTGCCCACTGCTCAGCTTTGCCAAACTGAGTCGCCCATGAAAGTAGGCCGCGATCTGCGCATCGACAACTGCTTTGTAGGCAAGATATGCGTCGTAAGCCGCCCGACCCAACTCCAATGTATAAAACCCTCCAGTTTCAATCGACATCTCTTTATGGGCCCGCCGCAAAGCAAGCGCCAACGACATCTCTGCTGTCTCAAGCGCTTCAGAGACAGGCGTTGACCGCCAGGCGGTCGCGGCCTCCAGAATGCCAAATCGAGACGGTTTCTGAGCCATCAGCTTACGGGGATCATGGTCCTTAAATGTCTCGACGAGGATATTACGAAGTTGCGTGCGCGCGACATCAGTCAGGGGCTCAACACAGTCGATCGCAAATACCCCTCCAAGACCCCCCAAGCAGATTTGGCGGGCCGTTTCTGACACCGCTTGCTTATTAAGAGACAGCGCACGCGCTGCAGCACTGCCGCGACCACGACGACCTGCTGAGTCAACATCGATGACTGTCATGCCTCGCGTACGTTCAATGTGGATCATCCCCCCCTCAGATAAACCAACTGAGCCCGTTCGGACTTCATCAAAGACCGCGTCAATGGTGTCTGCTTTCGACTGCGCCTCGGAGACTTGCTCTATACCCAACAGCTCGATCCAATCTTTCAATGCGTCTTCAGGCTCACTGAAAGGCCGATCCCCCTCAATCGGAATAACCCTGGCGACATGGTCCTGCCGAGCGGCAGAGACCACTCGAACCGCCAAAGCCTGCCCCTCAGTGAGCCCTTGCGCTGTCTTTCGATCACAATAAAGCGGCTCAAATCCCCCTTCCCAGCGCTTCCAGCTGATATGCTCGAGAAACACACCACCCATTTCATCACGCGCTTTGACTCGCGCCTCGACGATTTGGCCTGCTCGCACAGCCTCGCGCTCCCCACCCCAAAACTGGTGAAAGATGTGCCAAGGGCGTCCATCGCGCGCCACAGCGACCGCGCAGACGAGACCCGGTGAGCGTTCAACAATGATATGACTGAGCTGAGACGTCATTCCTCAGGCATACACGCCCGCAAGCCCAGCACGGGCAATTTCGTCCGCCAGCCGTCTACATCAGTCATCGTAATCAACCCGTCCGAAATCCGCTGTCCACCAGACAGGCTTTCACCAGCCTCAAAGGTCAGCTCAACGGCGCCCCCATCGCTACTCGTATAGCCCTGCTCAGTATTAAACTGTCCAAAAATAGTGCCCCCTGCATTGACCTGTTGTAGGTCGAGCAGGTCATCTTCCGGCTTGAAAATGGCGTTTCCCGACGCCGCCGGACTAAAGAAGATAAACGATGACGTATCGGTCTTGCTCCACAAGAACAGGCCACACTCCCCGGGCGCGAGCTGTTGTGGACCGAGACCGGATTGCGGGACTTCGCTAACGGCTTGCCCCGCCAGATCAACAGTCTGCGGAGCTGTCCCGGTCGCTGTCGATGCGCAACCAACAAGACAGGTAAGCCCCAGTCCGATGAACAGGTTTCGGATGCTCCACATCATCGCACAACTCCATCTGAATTATTGATATATTGCCAATCATCACCGCGCCGTTCAAACCCCAAACGCGGCAGTAAGAATGAGATCTCGCTATCGCTCGTCGTCACCGTGGCGGCGAAACTTGTCTGCCCTAATGGGGTCGCGCTTGCCGCAACCGTCACACGGTCTCCATCCGGACCCGTGCCATCTAAATTAACCACGAAAGCCCCTTCAAGACAGGAAATAGGCCCACTCAATTCCCCAAATTGCTTTCCATACTGCTTTGCTGCCAAGGACAGCGTGTCCGTAGAGATATCACCGCTGGCACGCTCACACCCAGCGCGCGTCACCTTCGCAGCTCCATCACGCAGTCTGACTTCACCTCCAACAGCCCTCACCGCAGGCGCCAATCCTTCTATCGCCTGCACCCTCTGTTGTGCGCGGACATCGCTCAGTTCAAGCGCATTCCGGGACGCACTTAGGAGTCCAGAACCGCGTCCACCTGGCCCGGACCACGTCACATCATACGTCGCTTTTCCCGATAAGAGTGACAATGGACGAAGCGTCATTCGGACATCACCGATGGGCTGAGTGCCAACATATAATCCGTTTATTCGCCCCTGTACGATGCTACCTTCGGCGCTCGCCCATCCCGCGCCGGATCGATCGACGCCCGATTGCTTCAACACGAAGCCAAGCGGCGTAAGGAGCGTGGCGCCAACCAGAACCACGAGACAGAATAAAATGAGATAAAAAATCCAACGGATCATGATATGGCCTGCTCCAAATCCACACTTACCCGAACAGCGCCATCCCCCACCTGTTCCACCGTAAGGCGCGTCACCCGTCCGCCAAAATTGCTTTCGACCCCTTGTAGCCAGAAGAAGAATTGTTGTGGCTGAACGCGCTCAAAGACAAGCGAGAATGATCGTCCATCATCGCCTTGCAATCTCGAGATCGATAATCCCTTGTCGGCAGCATCTCGCGTAACGGCCCCGCGAAAGGCGTCAGCGCTGAGGATCACTTGGCCCGGCAAAGGGGCAGACACGAGATCGCCGGAAAAACGCTTGCGTGAATAGCCCTCCAAGACCTGATCCAGTGTCTGTGACGCTTCTTGCAAATCCGCCTGTGCGTTAGCTTTTGTTCGCAAGGTCGGCGCTAGCACAGCCTGCCAGAGAAGCACGCCTGTGGTCAGTGCAATCGCAAGCCCGATCAGACCGCGCTCGCGCATATTCAAACTGGTCCACCACCCGCTCATGAAGCCACCTCCAGAACGAGCTCGGCAACCACCTGTGCCCCACTCTGGCGGGCATCGCCCACTCTCGCCCGCAACCCGCTCCCCTCAAAGGCACCCGCAAGGCGATTACCATCTGCGAAATCGCGATAAGCGACAATCGCCAGAACCTGTCCGCGATCACGGTCATAGCGAAGGCTGCGAAGTTCACTGCCTTGGAGTTCACCGACAGCTTTGTAAAGCATGGCCGTCGCCGTAGTCGCCGACGGGAACGCAACTTGCCCAGCCCCTCCGTTCGCGCGGATATCACGCAAAGCAAGATCGACATCACCATTCAGGTCAGGCCAGCCAGCCTCAACAACCTGCACTGCACGTCGCTCAAGGTCAGCCACGCGCGCCTCGAGACTTTGCGCTGACCAGACAAGTGATCCAATCCATGCCAAACCAACAGCCGCTGCGAGCGCCCCAACAATACGCCATTTCTTGATCCGCTCCAGATCGAATGATGTTCGAACTGCATACTCGCCTTGTCGCAGATCAAGACCGCCACCTGCCTCATACCAGTCGATCAGCTGAGCGAGATAAGCCGCGCGATCATCACCAAACCGATAGTCAGTGAGCTCGGTCTCGCTCGCGATCAGTCCTTGTAACCATTCTTCAGGTGCATCGAAATCAATCGCAAAATAACGCTCCTGTGCGCGCCCAAACATACCCTGCGAGCTCGACACAACGCCGTCAGCGGTAAGCAAAGACTGAGGCGCGCAAAGCGCCGCGTTAGACAACCCCATGTCCGCTAAAAGCGACGTCCACCTCTCCATAAGGTCGTCCCGTGCAGCGCAAATCATACGCTGCCCATCTTGAATTTCAGGCCCTAGCGCGACATGAACCTGTTCCGGTGCTTGGGCGAGATTGTCCTCAATCGCGAAAGGCGCAGAACGTCGTGCGTCGCGCTCATTGCGGGCGTTCAGCGACACCATCTGCACATTCACATCGACTGCCGGAACAAAGATGACGACAGAGCGACCTTGTTCCCTCGTCATCGCTTCGTTTTCAGCAAGACGAATAAGGCCGCTCTCACTGTCTAACAAAGACAGCTGCCCGTCGGGAGCCAGAAGACCATAAACCGTGTCCATCATGACACCCGTTCCCGTCTCAGGACACGCACAGGCTGGCCCGACTCCAACTCAAACAAGACTTTAATACGCACCACGTCATCCCGGTACGACACTTCGATCACAGTTTCGATCAAGGAAGACACGACGGACAGCCGGTCCAACTGACGCTGCTCAGGCGCAACACGTTGAACGACTGGTTCTTCCAGAAAGCTCTCAGTATCTGTCCATCCGCCTATAGGGCGCGCCTCTATTAGCGAACGAACTTCATTGATCTCAAGCGCACCGGACAGGGCCCATCTCAACCGCGACGCTTGATCCACCCTTAGCGTGTTCAAATTGAGCCGTGGTTTCGGGTTAAGCGTATGCTCAGGCAAAGCGCAGAGCACAGACTTAAAATCCTCCAGCAAAGCCCGCTCAAACCCGCGAATGGCGAGCATCTCGCTCATATTCATGAGCGACTGCGAAGATGTCCTGTAAGGAACCGACAATCCCAAATAATAGGCATCCTCAGCCCCGCTCGGGCGGCTGATGCGGTCATCATCAATCCAATCACCAAGTGCGGCCTCCAGAGCGCGCGCATCGCTTTCAGCGACCCCACCCTCCTCCAAGATAACAGCGAGCGTTTCAGTCTGTTGAGCGGTCTCATCAGACACAGCGGCATCTACGGCCACTGCATTCAAATTAAAGCAATTGGTCAGGTCGCGGACTTGAACACGGACGCTACCCCCTTCAACTGGAAAAACTCTCGCTTCGCCAAAACCCGGCAAATCCGAGGACAACCGCCCTTGTGTTTCCGCAATAAGCTGTGTGAGTTGCGATTGCGCAACCTCCTCAGCTGCTGCCGCATACAGCCTCAGCTGCGCTTGAGTATCCAACAGCCGAGCCCGCTCCGTTGAAGCCAACACAGCCTGACTCAGGCCGAGCGCAAGGGTCGACATCACCGCGACGATCATCAGCACGGTCAGCAAGGCTGCGCCTCGCTCAGGGTTTGTCCCTGCCCTGCTCATAGCCGTCCCCCCGTCAAAGCAGACAGGGTCAAAACGCGATCATCAGCAAAGATAATGTCGATACCAATCAGATCCGGTAAAACACTCAATGGCTGGCCCGCATCGCCAATCCAATCCTGCGAAACCTCACCACCACGCACGAATTGAATCTCAACGCGCTCAACATCGTCAAACAACACGCGCTCCACTCGCGGTGTGCTGCGGGTCGCATCCGGACGCACAGTGACCGTTCTAATCAACTGTTCACGCTCGACCGTATAGGACACATGTTGCAACGTACTTCTCTGCTCGCCAGCGGCGGTATCAATCCAGCCAGACCGGACGAAACTCAGTATCGGTTCGCTCTGATTGGCACTCTGCCCAAACAGATTACCGGCATCACCGAACCCACTCTCAGGGACAACGCCGCGCACAGACAGTGCTGCGATATCGTTTCGAATAAGGGCCTGCGCGAGATCAATCTGACGCGCGTTCGCCTCACTCTCTCGCAATTGTTTCGAAGACGACGTCGCTCCAAGAAGCAGGCTTGTTCCAATCGCCGACACCACAGCGAGGATCAATAACGCGACAAGCGTTTCAGCGAGTGTGAACCCGTAAGTCGTCTGTCGCGAACCCGTCATGTCTCCGGCTCGCTCTCATCTGGGGTCTGTGCTGTCAGTTGCGGCAAAGGTTGCAGTGTCGCTTTCAAAGAAACCAGACGCGCCGCTGTCTCACTGCCGTCGCGATCCTCTCGCACAAGAACTTCCAGCCCTTGCAACCCATCTGCGCCAGCCGCTGAAGACCGCAACGTATAGCTGAATGTTCGTCCAAGTTGCGTTTCCAAGCCATTCTGCAATCCCGCTTCCAAAGCAAGAGGTTGCGCAAGCGCCCGGTTCATAACGTTCTCGGCAACGGTTCTCGCAAGCAACCGCGTTTCCAGAGCTGCGGTGTTGCGTGTTGCATCCGTCGAGATCTGCAAAAGCGGGATCGCCGCCATGGCGAGTATGCCCATCGCCGCAATCGTTTCGACCAGACTAAAGCCCGCCTGCCTATGATCGGGTCTATGACTCATCACGAGCAACATCTCCATCAGGTGAAAGTGTTAGCCTCATCCGCTCACCCTCAACTACAAGCTCAAGATCAAAGGCCGAGTTCACACCCGTCGGATCAAATCTTAGCTCTGGGCCCACATCATCACCCGGCTCAGACACATTGATCAGACGCAACTGCAGCTCGTCACGCTGACCTTGCCTGCCTCGTAACTGATCCCACGACTGTGTCTCAGGCTTCCACTCCACCTGAGCGTATCCACGCTCCAGAACATCAATGCCCTGCACACGCCCTGTCAGGATCGCCCGATCAGCCGCCATCTTCACATCTCGCGCAAACGTGTCCGCCGCTCTCTCAATCGGCTTTGCCCGCTCCGGCAATGTAAACACGACAATACTGCTGGTTAGACCGATCAGAAACACAACCATCATCACCTCAACAAGGGTCATGCCTTGCTCTTTGTGGGGCTTATGCAAAGGCCGTGTCAGCATCGTTTCTCTTTAGCGGTCCCAATTGCCAATATCAGCGTCGAGGTCTTCACCGCCCTCCTGACCATCCGCGCCCAGCGAGTAAAGGTCATAGGCGCGCCCGGACTTGTCGCCCGGTCGTTCATACACAAAGGGACGCCCCCAAGGGTCCATCGGGATACGATTGATATACCCCCCACGGCGATACCGCGCCCCGGCTGGCAGATTGTCCGGCTCTTCAATAAGCGCTTCCAGGCCTTGCTGTTGCGTTGGGTAATCAAACGCATCGAGGCTATACTGTTCCAGCGCGTTCGACAGGCGCGTGATATTGGTCTGAGCTGTTGTCACCTGCGCATCTGTGCGCGCGCCCAAGACATTAAACAGGACGACACCCGACAGCAGTCCAATAATAAAAATCACGACCATGATCTCGGTGAGGGTAAAGCCATGATCCCCGCGCTTGCCGACCTCTCTACCGTCCAAATTCCTATTCAAATCAGCCTCCAATAGCCAAAGTGTTCAGCTGCAAAATCGGCAACATAATCGACAAAACAATCAACGCGACAATACCTGCGAGTAAGACAATCAACAGCGGCTCAACCAGTCCCAGCGCTACGGTCGCATTACTATCCAACTCGTCTTCCATATAGTCCGCGGCCCGGCCCATCATCGCGGGAAGGTCACCACCGCGCTCCCCACTCGCAACCATATGGATCAGCATCGGCGGAAACACCTCAGCCTTCTTCATCGCTCTATTCAGGGCCTGGCCTTCTTCAACATCCCGGCGAACCTGAGACACCGCCGCTTTGAAGATCTGATTGCTTACCGCACCGCGCGCAGCAATAAGCGCGTCGGGAACCGTTGTCCCACTGCCTGAAAGGGTCGCAAAGGTTCGTGAAAACCGCGCAGAGTTCACAGTGCTCATCAGCTTCCCAAACAGTGGCAATCTCAGCACGAACCCATCCCAACGCCGTTTGAGCTCTGGGCGGGCAAACGCCCGCCTTACACCCCAACCTGCCAAAAATAGAATTGGGATCAACAAGATGCCCGGCCCACGCAAGAAATCAGACACGCCGATCACACCGCGCGTCAGTGCTGGCAGATCCTGCCCGACCGTTTCAAACTGCTCGACAACCGCAGGAACCACAAACACCATCAGCAGGATAACAACGATCAAGGCGACCGCAGCCAGAACACAGGGATAGATCAGCGCCGAGAGGAGTTTCCGGCGCAACTTCCGTGACTTCTCAAGATGCGTCGCCAAACGATCCAGCACATCCCCTAGGCGCCCTGATTGTAAACCCGCAGAAACGACAGCGCGATAATAGGGTGGAAACGCTTTTGACTGGTCAGCCAGCGCTTCATCCAGATTGTAGCCCTCTTGGACTCGTCCACGAACACTCATCAGGGCACGCCGCATCCCCGATTTCTCGGCTTGTCCCGCAATCGCCCCGACGGCCTCTTCAACGGTGGAACCCGACTTCACCAGCATGGCTAACTGACGCGTGGCGATGACCAGATCATTAGAGCCCATTCCACCGCTGCGGCGGGCCAATCGCCTCTCAGTTTTCTTCTCGGAGGTTTCGCGCACTTCCAGCGGCGAGAGTTGGCGCAAGCGCAATTCCTTGCGCGCGCCACGGGCAGAGTCGGCGGTAATCATCCCACTGGCCTGCTTTCCATCCGGCCCAATTGCAAGATAATCAAACACGGCCATCGATTAGGCCTCGTCCTCGCGGCGACAGACCCGCAAGACTTCTTCAACCGTGGTCTCACCAGCCGCCACATAGCGCGCGGCGTTGCTGAATAGGGTATCATACTCACTTAGCGCTTGGGTCTGGATCGCATCCTCAGACGCATCTGCGCGGATCAGCTCACGCAACTCACTATCCAAAACGATCAGCTCATACACACCGAGCCGCCCATTATAGCCTGTATTGTTGCAAGCCATGCATCCGGTTGGACGATAGAGGACGCGGACTTGACGAGGGTTCAAACCAAACAGCCCTAATTCGTTTTGATCGGGCTCGTAGGCCTCTTTGCAGTGGCGGCATGTCCTCCGCACAAGGCGTTGTGCAATCACAGCGCGCAAAGTCGCCGCTAGAACGTAAGGCTCAATCCCCATATCGCGAAGACGTTGAATGGCTCCGGCCGCGCTATTGGTATGAACCGTTGAGAGAACCGGTCGACCCGTTGCGGCAAACTCAAAAGCCACTTTTGCGGTTTCCAGATCGCGAATTTCCCCGACCATAACAACATCTGGATCATGACGCAGAATGGCACGCAACGTCGCGGCAAAGTCCAAGCCAACTTTGTGATTCATCTGTGTCTGGCTGATCCCGTCGAGGCCGTACTCGATGGGGTCCTCAAGCGTCATCACATTACGCTCACCATTGTTCAGAACAGACAGAGCTGAATAGAGCGTTGTGGTTTTCCCGGAACCGGTCGGGCCTGTAACAAGCGTAATTCCATTCGGCTGCGACAGCACATGACGAAACCGCTCAAGCGTGACCGGGTCCATGCCAAGCTCATCAAGCCCCAACAGCGCATTTCGTGTATCCAGCAGGCGCATGGTCACCCGCTCGCCATATCGACTGGGCAGTGTTGAGACCCGCACATCAATGCTGCGTCCACCGATGGACAGCGAGATACGCCCATCCTGTGGCATCCGCTTTTCCGCAATATCGAGGCGCGCCATAACCTTGATCCGGCTGATCAGCGGCGCTGCCAATCGCCGCGATGGCGTTAGGACTTCCTGCAACACACCGTCAATGCGATAGCGAACGGACATATGCTCTTCATGCGGCTCGATGTGAACGTCAGACGCCTTTCGGTTGACCGCCTCATAGATCAGACCATTGATCAAGCGAATGACAGGGGCATCATCATCACCGTCCAGCAAATCCGCCGTTTGGGGAATGCCCTCTACAAGGCTCGCCAGATCACTATCTTGGTCGAGCGCCGCCTCAGCAGCATCGCCGTTCACCCCTTCACGGGCATAATGTTCGGTCAGCGCGCGCTCAAAGACACTCGCATCCATCGCTTCGATGGAGATCGGTAAGCGCAGAACACGACGTGCTTCAACGAGGGCGAACGGGTCTGCGCCGTGGCGAACACCGAGCCGAGCCTCAGTCTCATCGCGCGATAGCAAGACGATGCCCTTATCGCGTGCAAAGCCATAGCTCAGATCCTTGAATTCGACGTCAATCATGATCTCACAAGACCTAGGGTCAGGACCCATAATATTCTTCCTCAATACCTCAGAACGGCGTATCCTCACCCAAAACGTCCTGAATAAATGCGTCAATCGAAGTTCCCTCTGAGCCAGCCCGGAGCAGCTCTTCGGCGCGAATATAGCGATAGTTTCGGCGCGTAACTTCCGCAGCATCATCCCGGTTGCGCACAATGGTTGGCTTGATGAACACCATCAGATTAGAGCGATTAACGCCCCGCCCTTCGGATTTGAATAGATTTCCAACGACAGGCACGTCACCCAAGACCGGAACTTTAGAGTTCACAATCGTGTCTTCCTGCTCGATCAATCCCCCGAGGACGATAATGTCGCCATTATCGGCAAGGACTTGGGTATCAATAGAACGCGTATTGAAAATCGGGTTCGCAGACTCAAGTCCGACAACACCTGCAACGTTTGAGACTTCTTGGAAGATATCCAGCTGGATTGTATCATCCTCTGAGATGCGCGGGGTCACGCGAAGCTCGATGCCGACGTCCTCACGCTCAACAGTCCGAAACGGGTTTGAGTTGTCATTCCCCAGAACCTCGCCAGTCGTAATCGGGACTTCCTGTCCAACGATCAGGGTCGACGTCCCATTATCCAACGTCAAATTGAACGGCTTTGAGAGAATGCGCGAATTGGTATCTTTCTCGACGGC
>JBCCDF010000093.1:0-10534 GCA_039030935.1 Pseudomonadota bacterium
CACTTGTCACAGAAGGACAAACGTCATGACTCTTAAGTCGACTATTCGAACCGCGCTGGCGCTCGGGGGCGCCGCCCTACTCGCAGCGCCTGCATATGCCGCTGGGTCTGGCATGCCTTGGGAAGGTCCGCTTGATCAGATTTTGCAATCGATCGAAGGGCCGGTCGCCCGCATTGTTGCGGTGATTATCATCACTCTGACTGGTTTGATGCTGGCCTTTGGAGAAACATCGGGTGGAATGCGCAAGCTGATCCAGATCGTCTTTGGTCTATCCATCGCATTTGCTGCGACGAGCTTCTTCCTAACCTTCTTCAGCTTTGGTGGCGGCGCGCTGATCTAGACATGGTGACGACTGGTTTTCCGAAGGAAAATGAAACGCTCCAGTGGGGCGTTTCGAAGGAGGAACGCAATGAGCACAAGTGAATGCCAAGGTTACGAAATTCCCCTGCATCGATCTTTGACCGAGCCGATCCTGATGGCGGGCGCGCCAAGAAGCGCCGCCATTGCCATCGGCACACTGGCGGCAGCTTTAGCGCTCGGCCTCAGGCTATGGATTCCGGGGCTCCTCCTTTGGGTTCTCGGACATTCGGCGGCCGTGTTCATGGCCCGTTACGACCCAGATTTCATGACCGTCACAATCCGCTCCATGCGACACAAAGAGTATCTGAAATGCTGAATTTGCAAGAATATTCTGACACACCAAAACTTCTTGCTGATTACCTTCCCTGGGCGTGTTTGGTCGCGCCGGGTGTGGTGCTCAACAAGGATGGCAGCTTTCACACAACATTCCGGTATCGTGGTCCCGATCTCGAGAGCAGCACTCAAGAAGAACTCGTCTCGATCATGGCGCGGGTCAACAATGTGCTGCGCAGATTTGGGTCAGGCTGGGCGCTTTTTTTTGAAGCCCAGCGCTCTGAAGTCCATGACTATCCAGAATCTGAGTTTCCGATTGCGGCCGCCTGGCTGGTCGATGAAGAACGCGCGCTGCAGGCAGAGGAAGCAGGCGCTCGGTTTCAAAGCAATTACTATCTGACGCTCCTCTGGCTTCCACCAGCTGATGCCACCGGAAAAGCGGAAAAGGCGCTCATCACGAGGCCTGAAACCATTGAAGCGGAAGGTTGGCGCCAAAGGCTGGAAACGTTCCAGCAACACGCTGCCCGAGTCTACGACCTATTGAGCACATGCCTCGCTGAGATTACACCGCTCGATGATGACGGGACGCTGACATACTTGCACTCAACGGTGTCTTCCAAACGCCACCCTGTGGTAACACCTGAGCTGCCCGTCTTCTTAGATGCGATCTTAGCTGATGAGCCGTTCACTGGTGGTTTGGAGCCCATGATTGGCGAGGCGCACTTGCGTACGCTCACCATTCTAGGATTTCCCGCAAGTACGCTGCCCGGCATTCTGGACGAGCTTAATCGCCAGGGGTTTTCGTATCGCTGGGCCACGCGCTTTATCGCGATGGATAAGGCTGAAGCTGAAAAGCTCCTCTCTAAGAAACGCCGTCACTGGTTCGCCAAACGAAAGTCTGTGAGCACCGTGCTTCGCGAAACACTGTTCAATGAGCAAGCCGCTCTTGTTGATAATGATGCAGACAATAAAGCGAGTGATGCGGACGCTGCTCTTCAGGAGCTTGGCAGTGATCTCGTTTCATTCGGATATGTCACCACAACGATCACAGTTGCACACGAAGACGCCCGCATGGTCGATGAGCATCTTCGCATTGCTGAGCGTATCATAAATGGTCGCGGGTTTACGGCGATCAGGGAAACGCTCAATGCGGTCGAAGCCTGGTTAGGATCATTGCCGGGTCATGCTTATGCAAATGTTCGCCAGCCCATTCTCCATACGCTGAACCTCGCGCATATGGTGCCGCTTTCCGCGGTGTGGGCGGGTGAAGAGACGAATGATCACTTGTCTGCTCCAGCGCTTATCCAGGCACAAACGGACGGTACAACGCCTTTCCGATTGAACCTCCATGTTGGCGATGTCGGACATAGTTTGGTCGTCGGCCCAACTGGCGCTGGCAAATCTGTCCTGCTCTCCATGCTCGCCTTACAGTGGCAACGCTATGACGAGGCCCAAGTCTTCGTCTTTGACAAGGGGCGCTCAGCGCGCGCTGCAACCCTCTGCATGGGCGGGGCACATATTGATCTTGGCGGCAGCGAAGCACCAAGTCTGCAGCCCCTAAAAAATATAGACACTGAACTGGGAGCAAGTTTCGCAGCTGACTGGCTGGCGGGGCTTTGCGAAAATGAAGGCGTCACCATGACGCCAGAGTACAAAGCGGCACTTTGGGATGCGATCCAATCGCTGGCGAGTGCGCCGGAGCAGGAACGCACACTGACCGGTCTCGCGCTTCTCCTGCAAAACGAAACCCTGAAATCGGCAGTGCACCCCTTCACGCTGGATGGTCCGCACGGACGCTTGCTTGACGCTGACCATGAAAGCCTCACGCTTACCGATACGGTCTGCTTTGAGATGGAAGATTTGATGCACGCCAAGGGCGCTGCTCTCCCAGTCCTCACCTATCTCTTCCACCGGCTTGAAGAACGCTTTGATGGCAAGCCGACTTTGCTGATCCTGGACGAAGCTTGGCTATTCTTGGACGATCCAATGTTTGCCGCCCGCATTCGCGAATGGCTCAAAACGCTTCGCAAGAGAAACGTGGCTGTGGTGTTTGCGACGCAATCCTTGGCGGACATCGCTGGCTCTTCCATAGCCCCGGCGCTCATCGAAAGCTGCCCAACGAGGATCTTTCTGCCGAATGAACGCGCTCAGGAACCTCAGACCAAGGCTATTTATGAGCAGTTTGGCCTGAACGCCCGTCAGATTGAGCTGATTGCTGAGGCCACTCCCAAACGAGACTACTATTACCAATCCCCGCTCGGGTGTCGCCTGTTCGAACTAGGCCTTGGCCAAATTGCGCTCGCCATTTGCGGCGCGTCAGCGCCGACAGATCAAGCACTGATGGACCGCGTAGCCGCTGAAACCTCCGCTGAAGATTTCGCAGAATGCTGGCTGATCGAACAGGGTCTTCCCTGGGCGGCAGAGATTCTGAACCGCTGGCCGGGCACGGATGCCGGCCTTCAATCTCACGCGATCGCAGCCGAATAGGAACCTCAATGATGAAACGTTTTCTGATCTCCGCCGCTATCGCAGCTTTACCTATCTCATTGATGACGGCACCACCATCATCAGCTCAATTGTTCGGTGGCGGCATCGTCTATGACCCGGCCAATCACACGCAGAACATCCTGACGGCGGTGCGCAGCCTTCAGGAGATCAATCAGCAAATCCAGCAAATCACTAATGAGATTGAGATGCTGGAAAATATGGCCCGTAATCTTCAAACCTTGGATTTGAATGTGGCGGAAGCCATCATTCGAGATCGCATTCAGCGCATCTATGATCTGATGCGCCAGGCGGAAGGCATCGGATATGGCGTCGACGAGGTCGAACGCGAATATGAAGAGATCTACCCGGAAGACTATGGAGCGACACCGCCGGACTCTCAAATCCTGGTCCAAGATGCCCGGCGTCGCTGGCGCCAATCGCGCACCGCTTATCGCGACTCTCTCGTCACCATTGGCGCTGCGCTGGAAGACAACCAAGTTGATGCGAGCGCGATCTCAGACCTGATTGATCGCAGCCAGTCTGCGGCAGGCGCGCTCGAAGCGGCGCAAGCCGGAAATCAGATTGAGGCGATGCAGGCTCAGCAGCTCATGCAAATCGAGTCCATTTTGGCGGCCCATTACCGAGCCGAAGCTCTGGAACGCGCCCGCGAGTTGGCTGAAGCTGAGCGGGGCCGCGCCCGGACAAGGACCTTCTTGGGAGCGCCCAGCTAATGGCCGTTATCGATACGTTCCTGGCAACCTTCATTGCCTATATCGATAGCGGATTTGGCCTGCTGGCAGGCGATGTCGCCTATTTGACGACGACGCTGATCGCCATCGACATAACCCTGGCCGGTCTCTTTTGGGCACTAAGCCACAATACGGATGTGATCGCTGGGCTATTGAAGAAAGTCCTCTATGTCGGCTTCTTCGCCTTCATCATCGGCAACTTCGCCCTGCTCGCAAACATTGTCTTTGACAGTTTCGCCGAGCTTGGCGTGACGGCGGGCGGCGGGACGATGACAGCCGCTGATCTTCTCCGGCCTGGGTTTATTGCAAGCGTCGGCTTTGATGCGGCTCAGCCTCTGTTGGCCGAGATCAGCGACATGCTGGGACCAATCTCCTTCTTTCACAACTTCATCATGATCGCGATCATGTTTGTCGCCTGGGCGGTGATCATCATCGCTTTCTTCGTGCTCGCGATACAGCTCTTCATCACCATTCTGGAGTTCAAGCTCACCACGTTGGCGGGCTTTATTCTCGTGCCCTTCGCCCTCTGGAATAAGACCACGTTTCTTGCTGAGCGCGTACTTGGAAATGTCATCACGTCCGGCGTCAAGCTGATGGTTTTAGCCGTCATTATCGGGATTGGTTCAACCCTGTTCGCCTCAGTCACTGCAGCTTTTAGAACCGGCGCCGATGTCACGCTCGCGCAAGTCATGGGCACCGTGCTTGCCGCACTTGTCTTCCTTTGGATGGGGATCTTCTCACCTGGTATTGCGAGCGGTCTAATAACTGGCGCGCCTCAGCTTGGCGCGGGCTCAGCGGTAGGCACGGTCGCGGGCGCCTCAGCAGGCGCTTACGTGGGCGGCATGGGCGTCCGCGCAGCGGCAGGCGGAGTCTCGTCAGCTGTCCGAGCCGGTGCCTCGATGGCGGGCGCGGCCAAGACGTCTTATGCCATGGGCTCTGTCGCATCAGGCAAAAAGGGTTTTGCAGGCGCCGCGGCGGGATTAGCCGGGGTCGCACGCGCAGGCGGCGATGCGGCCCGGCGCCTCGCAGGCCGTCCCTTCTCCGGCATTCGAAACGCTTATCAAAGCGGAACGCAAAAGGCCTGGGAAATGACAGGTGGCTCGAGTGTTTCTGCCGCGGCTTCAAGTTCAAACGCGCCCACGGCTTGGGCTCGTAGATTTCAAACTGAGCAACGCGTCAGCCAGGCCGGCAGCATGGCGGTCCACTCTGTCCGCGACGGCGACCGCGGATCCGGCGGCGCAGCCCCGCAGCTCAACACGAAGGACGAATAGATGTTTAAACGATCAGTGACTGATTATGGGGCGAGCCCATATCCAGAAACGCCTTATCAGAAGGCAGGCCAGGTCTGGGATGAGCGTATTGGTTCGGCCCGCGTCCAGGCAAAGAATTGGCGATTGATCGCCATTGGCTGCCTCACCCTTTGCTTTGTCACGTGTGGCGCATTGGTTTGGCGGAGCCTCCAATCATCTGTGACGCCTTATATTGTCGAAGTGGACGAAACCGGCGCAGCTTTGGCCGTTGGCCCCTTGGCGGGCAGCTACACGCCATCGGACGCTCAGATCGCGCATCATCTCGCAAACTTTATCGGTGATGTGCGAAGCGTCAGTTCAGACGCTGTGGTCGTTCGAGAAAACTGGCTTCGCGCTTATAAGTTTGTGACCGACCGCGCCGCCACGACGCTCAATGAATATGCAAGCTCCAATGATCCGTTTGCCGATATTGGGCGAAGATCACGAACGGTGGATGTGGTGAGCGTTGTGCGTGTGTCGGATGACAGTTTCCAAGCTCGCTGGATTGAAAAAACTTTTGAAAACGGGGCTCTCACTGGTGCCTCAAGATATACCGGTCTTTTCTCGATCATTTCTCAAACCCCGACCGACGCGGAAACGCTGCGCGCCAATCCGCTCGGTCTTTATGTCCACGAGCTCCATTGGGGCGAGGACCTCGTCACAGGAGATACTGAATAATGACCCGTCTAATTTTTTCCGCCTCCGCGCTGGCATTGCTATCTGCGTGCGCGACCACAACAGAGCTCGAACCGTTTGAACCAGCAGACTTTGTCGCAGCAACCCCAATTGTCGAAGCCGAGGTCGTCCGACCGGTTGAGATTGTAGAGACGAGTGTGCCTCTTCCCCTACCCGGTCAGATGAAGAAAATCACGAGCAATAACGACGCCCCTCAAGTCTCCCCGCGCCAAGCCATTTATGAAGGTCGGAAAAGCGCGCTGATCGAACCATCTGTCGATGGATATGTGAACGCCATCCAGGTCTACCCCTATACTGAAGGTGCGCTCTATCGGCTTTATGCGAGCCCTGGCCAGGTCTCAGACATTGCGCTCCAATCTGGTGAAACTCTGGTGTCGGTCTCTGCCGGTGACACTGTAAGGTGGGTCGTGGGAGACACCGTTTCTGGCACCGGCCCTAATGCCCGCGCGCATGTTCTCGTTAAGCCGATCAATGCAGATATTCGCACCAATCTAATGATCGCCACAGATCGCCGGACCTATCATCTGGAATTGGAGTCGGTCCCAAGCGGCTATATGGCGGCGCTCTCCTGGCGCTATCCATCCGATGAACTTGCTGAACTCACCTCTCGCAACCGACAAGCTATTTCAACTAAGGCAAGCGTGATTGATCGCGGCTTGTCGCTGGATGGTCTCAATTTTAATTATCGCCTCTCCGGTGACAGACCGACATGGAAACCTGTTCGCGTGTTCGACGATGGTCGGCAAGTTTACATCCAGATGCCGGACAATATCGAAACCACCGACTTGCCGCCGCTCTTTGTGCTTGGAAGCGATGGCGACGCTGAACTCGTCAATTATCGCCTGCGCGGCAAGTACTATATCGTCGATAGGCTCTTTGAGGCCGCTGAACTGCGCCTAGGGACAAAATCCCAAACGGTCGTGAGAATTTCCAAGGGCGCGGAGCGAAGCGGCTTTGCGGCGCTGTTCGGGGGTTAGAGCATGAGCGAACCGATCCCTTTTGACGAGCATGCTGAGCGCCTCAAAATCCGCTCCAATCCGAAGCCAGCCACACACATCAACCGTAAGGTTCTGATCTTGTGCGCCGGGCTTGGCGTGCTCGGCCTCTTCACGGCGCTGAGTGTGGCATTACAATCGCCGAAGGCTGCACATCAGTCTGAGCGCCGTGAACTCTACAACACGACCAATACCAGGAAGCCTGAAGGCCTTGCTGCATTGCCGACAAGCTATTCTGATGTGCGGCCCGCCCCGACCATCCCGATTGGACCGCCTTTGTCAGGAGATCTTGGCTCGACCATTCTGGCGGCTGAACGAGAACTTGGCCTGCAACCGGAATTGATCAGAAGCTATGAGAGTGATTTTCGACCGAACCCAGCCGAAGAGGCTGCTCGCGCTCAGCGCATGCGGGAAGCTGCGCTCGCCGAAGAAGCTGCCAAAGCACCGGTCTTTTTCCAACTACAATCGAACTCTCCGCCGAGTGCGGCGAGTACCCGCGCGCCGCAAGAAAGTTCGGCAGCATTCGATCTCGGATCAGAACTGCTCGCTTTGGCAGGTCAGCCCGGCATTCGATCGACCTTCGGTGCGCCGGCCGACCCAAATTTGCAATCTCGTAAATCCGCTTTTGCAAGTGAGCCCGGAAATAGCGATGCTTACAATCCATACCGCTTGCAAGACCCAGCCTCGCCTTATCAGGTCATGGCAGGTACATTGATACCGGCGAGCCTCATCACGGGTATCAATTCTGATCTTCCGGGAACGATCATCGCGCAGGTGACCCAGTCGGTTTACGATACGGTGAGCGGCAACCATTTGCTCATCCCACAAGGCTCGAGACTCATCGGGCGCTATCAATCCGAGGTGTCTTTCGGCCAAAACCGCGCGCTTGTGGTTTGGGATCGTCTCATACTCACTGATGGCAGCTCGATCCAAATCAGTGAACCAGGGGCAGACCGCCAGGGCTATGCTGGTCTGTCAGACCGAACCGACCATCACTGGGACCGGGTCTTCTTCGCTGCGGGCCTCGCGACCCTACTGGGGATTGGAAGTGAGATTGGCAATGATGGTGATGACGACATAGAGCGCGCGATCAGACGCGGCACGTCCGACACAATTCATGAGGCCGGACACAAAATCGTTGATCGCAATCTCGGTATCCAACCAACCATACGCGTGCGGCCGGGTTGGCCTGTTCGCGTGATAGTCACCCGCGACATCATCTTAAGACCAACATCGGAGAGCCCTCAATGAGTTTAAGACTTACCCAACTGCCTGACCGCACACCCGTTCGGATTAGCGTTTCTGTTGATCCAGAACTCGCCTCCGCTCTGCAAGACTATGCTGAGATTTATGGCGCCACGTACGGAACGCCAGAAAAGCCCGAAACGCTAATTCCAGCCATGCTGGAGAACTTTCTCGGCTCTGATGCCGGGTTCAAACGTGCGCGCCGCGCACTCCATGCCAATAAGGGAGACTAGACCAATGGCACAGATCGGAACCTTCACCCAAAAAGATGGAAAATATACCGGAACGATCCGGACAATGACGATCAACGTCAAATCGCAGATTGTTCCAAACGTGAAGCAAGCGCATGTCGATGCGCCGGACTTTCGTGTATATGCAGGCGGCGCGGAACTCGGCGCAGCCTGGCGACAGGAAAGCAAGGACGGTGAAAAAGCCTACCTCTCAGTCAAACTGGACGATCCGAGCTTTGCATCTCCAATTCGAGCCGCGTTCTTTGAAGATCAAGAAAACGGCACCGGTGTCATGGTTTGGAACCGTAAAGCCTAAATCGCTTTAACTACGCTTCACAATGTCTGTCCCCAAAAAAGATCTGATCAAAGCTCGCCGGGTCGCTGCACAAGTGGTCCGGCAGTTGGGGGATAGATATTGGCCTATTTTTGAGATGCTGGATCAAGAAATAGAAAAAATAAATCAGCGTGATGCGAGGATCAAATCATGTTTGCACGATCCGCCGCGCGATCAGCAACACCAATAGGGGCGCAGTATTCAGCGTTCTCCGAGCGAGACGGATCGGCTTCTAAAAAATCACTCGGAGGCATCGAACAACTCAAATATTTCCGCCTTGAAAGGATGCACAATCTTTTTCATTTCGTCGCGACGATAGGAAAGTGATCCACCGTCTCCATAAGACGGACGAGAATTCGCGTGCCCCATCAGCAAACAACGCAGACCGTAGTCGATGTTTGCTTCCTGCATTCTCTTTTCAAAGGAATGTCGGAAGGAATAAATCACATGATCTGGCGAAGGGAAAAACGAGCGTGCTCTAAATGCCTTCATCATATTCGCGGAGAAAAGTTCGTTTCTGTCGTGATAGTGCGGAAATCCATTGGGCGCGCGTTTAGCCGCTTCCAGCGCTACACCGACAAGCGGAATATCTCTTATTGAAGACTCCGTCTTGATCTGCCGTTTTGTCGAAGGTTTGATCGAAATGTATGGGACCTCGTCTTCAAGGTGGATATCTTCCGGACGCAGGTTGATCAGCTCGCTAGGGCGACAGCCCGTTTCAATGAGCATGTATGTGATCAGCTGCAACTCTGGACGTAATCCCAGCAATCCACCTGGTTTGAGAATTTTGGTTCTCACCCAGTCGTCTTCAAACGCAGGCACTTCTACGCGCGACCTGGCCTTGAAGAACAGATTCCTGAACGGATTGGGTCGCTCTTCTTCGCCAATATGTGTGAAGTAAGATCGATAAAGAACCCTAATGTTCCCAATATGCCGGTTGATCGTATTTGGACTGACGGCTTTCTCGCCCTCCGCTGGAGAGAGCATCCGGTCCCTCCACCAACGTTGGTACTTGAGAGCATGCTCACGGGTAATATCAACGAGCGGTAGATCGCCCACGACATCTATAAAGTAGCTAGCTGACAGCCGCTTCACTTTCTTCCATTGATAAGCTTGTCGTTTCGACTTCCCGAGTTGGTCGTCCACTGCGATCTCATTGAAATAAACCTCGAGCGCTTCGCTCACTGTGGTCTTCGGACTGTCAACTCCGCCCAATATAGCCTCGGCTTGTCGTCGTTGGACTTCACCTTCTTCGCTTTGCTTGAGCGCCATCAGCCGCGCGACCACATCATCAATGTTATCAGGATTGGCGAGTTCCGAGACAGGCTTGTAGACGAAACCTAATGCGAGCGCTCGGGCATTTGCCGCCGCGTATCGCTTCGCCATCGCTGCTTTTTGCACTGAGTTACCCGGAGCCTCGACCGCGACGATGCGCATCGAAGCCCAGTACTCATTGTCTGCTTCCTCGAAACTGTCCCGCCGCATTCTCGCAACATCGATAGATGACGTCTTGAGTGAGAACCGAATGGTCCCCCTCGAATCGAGAAGTTCATATCGCTTCGGAACTCTTCGATAGTAATGAAACGTCGTTCCACGCTTTTTCAAAAAGCGGTCAGGATTGCGTGCATCAGCCATCCTAGTTTGTAGCACATTTTGTGCGCAATTTGTAGCACAAAATGTGCACAAAAATTTTTTGAGCAGAAGACAGCCCTCACAATCCTTTGACTTAAGGGCAATTTTTCTTTGTCATTTCAGAAGACTTGGTGCGGCCGAGAGGACTCGAACCTCCACGGGTTGCCCCACAGCGACCTCAACGCTGCGCGTCTACCAGTTCCGCCACGGCCGCACGCCGGGTAGAGCGCGCCATATACGCGGC
>JBCCDF010000094.1:0-10468 GCA_039030935.1 Pseudomonadota bacterium
GTCTGGTTGAGCCTGACATATTGCTCAAGCTGACGAATTTCGCCCATCCCGGCATAACGAACAGCGTAGGTGCCGTGTTTGGCTTCGATGACGGGGCCGTGGACGCTCCGCTTGATGGTGCGTTTGGCCGGAAAGGCGAAGGGGCCGAAAAGTTTAACTTTGATCGTTATGGTTTGTTCCTCGAAGGCACGCCATTCCCCGTCGAGACGATAAAGCCCGTCGTCTTCCGGGTTGATATCAAGGCGATAGACATCGGTTAGGTCGGGCTTGCTGACTGTATTGGCCCAGCCAAGATGCTGATTAAAGCCATGCAGGATGACCGGCGTTCCCGGGAATAAGCCGCCTGTAATATCAAGGCCTTCTTCAGAGACCGTGTGGGCTTCCCACCATGCCACGGGTCCTGTCATGGGTTGATGAGAATTGATAATCAGGCGTGTTTTCCCGTCATCGCTCCTGCTTGGCGCAACGGCAAAGGCATTTGATCCGCGCACGGTATTTAAACTTGGGTGAAGCAGCCACGCGCTCTGGTTTGGATCGTTTGCAAAGGGGGCATCGCGCGTTTCAGCGAGTAGCTCCGTCAGGGTCTGATCGAAACCGTAGAAGAACGGGGTCTTCAGGATGAACCCGGCCACAACATCTTGGGCAGTGAATGGGGCAAGCCCGGCCCATGTCTCTTCCGGGTGTTCCGCCGCATATAAATTGACCCCATGGGCGTAGGCTTCCGCGATGGCTTTCACTTCATTTGGGACGTCTGTGTCGTAGCGCGCCTCTATGGTGCCCCAGACATCGAGTAGGCCAACGACATAGTCTGTGGGGGCTGCTGCCATGCCTTTATAGCGCGCGAGCGTTCCACGTGTTGCGGCGACAACGTCCTGAATCGTCTCAAAATCATCCTCAGCATGGGCGTATCCGACGCCGAAAGCCGTATCGGTATTTGTGACGCCATAGATGTGAGGCACACCCCAGCTGTCGCGAATGATTTCGACATCATAGTTTTGCGCCGCAGTCGCGAGGGTTTCGCTGTCTGGATTTTTTGGAAGTGGATCATGCAGCCAGGCCACGACGCCGAGCAGGGTCAGCAAGAGGAGGACACCAAGACCGACCAGAATTTTTTTGATCATGGTGAGGTCCTGCTTCTTTAAATTTGATCGGGTAGCGCCCAGCCGCGCCGGGCACAGGCGGCGAGTACCGTATTGCGCAGAAGGCATGCGATGGTCATCGGGCCAACGCCGCCCGGAACAGGCGTGATGGAGCCTGCTATGGCTAAGCAATCATCATAATCTGCGTCGCCGACCAGCTTGGTCTTTCCCTCGCCCTTCTCAGGCGCCGGGACGCGATTGATCCCGACGTCTATGACGCAGGCACCGGGTTTGAGCCAATCGCCTTTGACCATTTCCGGTCGCCCAACGGCGGGCACAACGATGTCTGCGGTTCTACACAGGGCGGGAAGGTCCTTCGTTCGGCTATGCGCGATAGAGACGGTGCAGTTTTCGGACAAGAAGAGGAGCGCGGCGGGTTTGCCGACGAGGATTGAGCGCCCAATGATCACGACATGCTTGCCGGAGAGATTGTCACCAAGTGCGCGTTTGGCAAGGATGACGCAGCCTGTTGGGGTGCACGGACGTAGCCCGGCTTTGCCGAGGCTAAGCCGGCCAGCAGAAGCTTCGGTCAGACCATCAACGTCTTTGTCTGGGTCAATTTTTTCGATCGCAGCGGCTTCATTAAGGCCATCGGGGAGGGGGAGCTGAAGCAGGATGCCGTCAACATCTTTGTCGGCGTTCAGACTTGCGATTGTCTCTTCGACTTGATCCTGAGTGGCTTCAGCCGGTAAGCGATGGTGGATAGAGCGCATCCCGCATTCTTCGGTCTGGCGAATTTTGTTGCGGACATAGACCTGACTGGCAGGGTTCTCACCGACGAGCACGACGGCAAGGGTCGGCTGAGCTGCCAGTGTCGCGACCGCTGCTTTGACACCTGCGCGGACATCCGCGGCGACGTCTTTACCGGATATGATGGCAGCGCTCATCGCTCAGGCCGCCCTAAAAGACATTCGGGGCGACATAATAGTAGATCACGCGCTGCAGGAAGATGATCCCCAGAAGTAGGACCAATGGGGCCAGATCAATACCTGTGGTGCGAGGCAGGAAGCTTCGGATCGGCCGTAAAACGGGTTCTGTCAGCTGGTGTAGCGTCCGCCATACTGTCGCTACGAATTGGTTCGAGGTGTTGATGACGTTGAAAGCAATCAACCAAGACAGGATCGCTTGAATCACAATTATGATGATTGCGATGTCCAAAATGATATCGACAATGTCGAGAATTGCACGCATCCGCGAGGCTCCTTTTGGCTTATTTGTCAGCTAGGCCGGTTTTTATGCCGCCGCAAGATGAACCGATCAGCCATCGACATTGCGGTAGCGCCGCGATTGCGCCGCCACGATGCCGCGCCCAATCGGTTCGGGCAGGATGCGGCTGAGCGTTGCGAGACCTTTATTGACCGCACCTGGGACGACGACAGGCTGTCCGCGGTCACAGGCGGCGATGCCTGCCTCGACAACGGGCTCTGCATCCATCCACATCCAGTCCGGCATTGTATTTGTAGCCTCGCGTGTGCCGTTCACGTCATGGAACTCCGACCATGTGAAGCCCGGGCACAGGGCTGTGCAGTGAACGTCATTATGCCCCGCCGCTTTGGCTTCAGCCGCGATGCTTTCAGAGAATTTGATGAGCCCGGATTTCACGCTTGCATACAGGGTGTGGCCGTTCGAGCCTGGTGTGTAGCCCGCCAAAGAGGCGACATTGATGATGCGTCCAAAGCCGCGCTCGGCCATGCCGGGCAAGACTTTGTGGGTTAATTCTACGGGAGCTGTGAAGAGGACGCGCATAAAATCGGCTTGATCCTGCCAGCTCGTATTGAAGAAGGTTCCGGTTAGCCCATAGCCCGCATTGTTGATGACACCGTCGACATGGCGACCGGCCTCATTGATGGTTTTGAGAATGGCATCAACGCTGTCGGGCGCGGCGAGGTCTTGGGCAATAATCAGAGCCTCTACGCCGTAACGGTTTCTGATTTCGGCACTGAGCTGTTCCAAACGATCAGCGCGGCGCGCGGTGAGTGCGACGTCCCAGCCGCGCGAAGCATATTGGCGGGCAAATTCTGCTCCGATGCCAGCGGATGCGCCCGTGACGAGCATAAGGTTTCGATCCGTCATCGCGGTCTCCTAAGTGGCTTTACGCCAGACATTCACTTTGGTCAGGAAAGCCAGTTCTGTGCGCTCCAGAGTAAAGCCGGCTTCGGTCATTGCAGGGGTAAAGTCCCAGCCGAGATACCCTTTATAGTAGGGCTCGTGGAAGCCTTCCGGGAAGTATTCAAGAATACCGTTGAGCCCGTCATTGTCACCGAACTGGAGGCTATCAGCCACGATGAACGCTCCACCAGGCTTCACGACGCGC
Source organism: Pseudomonadota bacterium (assembly GCA_039030935.1). Taxonomy (GTDB): domain Bacteria; phylum Pseudomonadota; class Alphaproteobacteria; order Caulobacterales; family Hyphomonadaceae; genus Henriciella. Next base: position 3,454 of record JBCCDF010000094.1, read on the forward strand.
GCTGCCTCTTGAATCACATCAGCGCGAATGCGTGGCGGAAGTTCGTGGAATAGATAGATTGATATGATGGCGTCAAAGGTTTCGTTGTCGAACGGCATCGCCTCAGCCTGCCCTTCAATGACATCCGCCTGTCTAAAGCGGCGCACAGCTTTGCGGGCTGCCTCTGAATAGTGGGGTGAGAGATCTAGGCCGGTGAGGTTGAGCCGAGGCGCTGCCTGTAAAGTTTGACGCATAAATCGTCCTGTTCCGCATGCGAGATCGAGCACTTTCGGTTGGGTCTGCGTCAGATCTCTGATTTCGTGAAGGAGCTGCGCTAATGCAGCTCGACGCATGGCATCGGCGGCCCCTGTGAACAGCGCCTCAACCTGATGATCATACAGGTCTGCACTGTCTTCTGAGAGCCAGCCATCTGTCTGGTAGTGAAAGTTCTGGCGATAATAGGCTGGGAAGCGGTCTGGGTCCGCGGCCTCTGAGGCGCGAACTTCTGTCCCGTTCCGATTGACTCGCCGTCTATCGACCTCAGCAACGTCTGCCAGAAAGGCTCGGGCCCGCCGAAAGGTGCTCGGTAGATCGCGCAAGCGCATGTCGCGCGCAACCGGGTCGGGATAAAGACCCGCTTCGATATTGGTGCGATCGCGTCGAAACAGATCAAAATAGGCTTTTCGCAAGGCTTTCAGATTAGGCGCGTGCTGCGGTTTGAAGACAGGTTCTCCGGGGCGGTGAAACCCGGCAGAGCGTCGGCGCGCAATGGCATACTGGCCGCCATACCATGCTGTTCGTAGGCCCTGCGCCGCCGTATAGCGTGCGCGTCCTGCCGTTTTTGTAATCTCACTTAAAAGGCTCATGTCGACCAAGATGGGTCAGATGGCCCTATGCGTAAAGGGTGCTTTCTAAATGCGCCCTTCAGACTGTGTTCAGGCCGCGCTCTGCACTCTGTCGATATAAAGTCCCTAAGGAGACCATAATGATCAAAACGTCAGTGTCGGCAGCCCTCATTCTAGGTGGTCTGTCCATCATGGCCCAGCCGAAGGCGCACGCTCAATATAGTCATAATGGGGGCAATTACGGCTATGGGCACAATCAACCCATTCCCTATAGCTCAACTTGTAAACGTCAGCGCAATGACAATCGGGTTGCTGGCGCCGTTGTCGGGGCGATTGCAGGGGGTGTTTTAGGGTCTGTGATTGGCGATGAAATCGATGACGATAATGATCGCGCATTCAATCGTCGCTATCGCGGATATCGGGGCTATAGAGGCTATAGAGGCTATAGGGGGTATCGTCGCTTCCGCGGTCATCGCGACAGCGACGGCGCTCAAATTGCAGGAACGGTTCTTGGAGCCGTGATTGGTGGTGTTGCGGGCAGTGAAATCGCTGCGAACTCAACCGACTGTAAAACATCAGATTACAAACACGGCGATATACCCCCTCCACGCCCTCGAACTTACTCCACGACGAGCCAATACGGATATTCGAACACTCAGACCTATCCAACGACGACAACGCAAACCGTTTATGCCGATCCTGATCCGCTATATGGTGGACCTGTTGACACGCGCAGCGTCACCTACAGTGATCAATCTTCAAGCGTTTACCAGCCTGTTTGTGAAATGGCAGATCGTGAGATCCGGTTTCCAGATGGACGCATCGTCAGCGAGCCTGTTCGCGTTTGCCAGCAGCCGGACGGCCGCTGGTCTGTCGTCGAGCAGGGCGCTCAGTTTTAGAGGCTTGGCCTAGACTGCAACAGCGGCTTTGATGTGCGGATGGGCTTGATAGCCCTCAAGCGTGAAATCCTCATACGTCCATCCGAAGAGATCGGTCTTGTTCGGATTAAGAAGCATTTTGGGAAGCGGATATGGCGCGCGCGTCAATTGTAGTTCCGCTTGCTCAAAATGGTTTGCGTATAGGTGTGCGTCCCCGAAGGTGTGTACGAATTCGCCGGGCTTAAGGCCGGTTGCCTGCGCCATCATCATCGTCAGCAGTGCGTAGGATGCGATGTTGAACGGAACCCCAAGGAAGACGTCGGCAGAGCGCTGATAAAGCTGGCAGTTCAAGCGCCCATTGGCGACATTGAACTGAAACAGGCAATGACATGGCGGTAAGGCCATATCCGGTACGTCTGATGGGTTCCAGGCTGAGACCACAAGGCGTCTCGAATTTGGGTTCACTCGAATCTCATCTAGAACGCCCTGAATTTGGTCAATCGCGCGACCATCAGGTGCGGTCCAACTCCGCCATTGCTTGCCATAGACGGGACCAAGCTCACCCTTCTCGTCAGCCCACTCATCCCAGATGCGTACCTTGTTCTCTTTCAGGAAGGCGATGTTGGTATCACCCTTTAAGAACCATAGGAGCTCAATGACAATTGAGCGAAGGTGTAGCTTCTTAGTGGTCACCATGGGAAAACCGTCTTCGAGATCGAAGCGAATTTGACGCCCAAAAACGCTTCGGGTTCCTACGCCCGTCCGGTCGCTTCGGTCCGTTCCGTTTTTTAAGATATCTTCAAGGAGATCGTGGTATTGTTTCATACTTATGAGATTGCTGACTCGCTCTCGCTTGTCCAGCACTCAGGAGATTAACAAACACAGTTAATTGCAGATTTCCCGGATCTATTTGATCTGAACGGTTTTTCTAACGTCCCCCTCAGCTTTGCGCATTAAATTGCCAAAAGATTACGTAGGGAACACGTACGATTATGGCTTTTTTCATAGAGCAGTCAGCTTCAAAAATGGGTCGCGATGATAATGGTCACGTTGCCGTCATTTTCGCGCTCACAGTGATTCCAATTGTTGTCGTTGCTGGCTTCGCGGTTGACTTTCAACAAACCTCAGGCCGCAAAGTCCAAGTGCAGGCGGCCGTTGATGCGGCTGTGATTGCAGGCGCTCGCTCTATGCAGGAAGGTTTCAGTAACTCGCAGATCGAGTATCAGATCAAAAGCTATATCAATTCGATGATCTCCACAGAGGAATCGTCTCTGTCCTGCGATGAACCGGAGATTGATTTTCCAGAAGACACGCAAGACATCACTGTTGATATCAAGTGTTATCAAAAAACATCTCTGACCGCTGTTGTCGGAGAAGAGAATATTGAATTTGACATATCGTCGACATCGACCTGGGGAATCGGGAAGCTGGACGTCGCCTTCATGCTCGACGTTTCGGGGTCTATGAATTCTGAAAACCGTTTGACTAATCTTAAAAGCTCGTCGCTGGAAGCGGTCAGCATTCTTCTGCCAGAAGACGCACCTGAAGAGTTGATCGAAAATACGCGCATCGCGATGTCGACCTATAACTCAATGGTCGATGCGGGTCCGTTTTTCGAGGAAGTCGCCGGAAAACCTCCAACTCGTACCTATACGCACGAAATTCATGGTGACGAGCCTGAATTGGCTGAAGACGGAGAGCTGGATGACAATTTCCGGGTACGCTTGTGGGACGCTGACAATAACAGCGTTCTGACGGAGTTCGGCGATGGCAGTGTCATCTATGTTCCCGATGATTTGATTGATAACTTAAATATAACTGTCGAGGTTCGATCAGGTGGCGAGTTCACCAATGGTGACGTCGATAGCATGCACTTTGCTGTTTCTGGCGAAATCTCGAGTTCTCAGACTGAGAATTACTCCCCATATGCCGTTTTCGGGGATAATGGCGGTAACCTCAATGAGAAGTCGTTTGATTATGGCGAGTATGAGCTGCGCTATAGAGTGTATGAGAACAATAATCTCAACGGAAAACTCTATGACAAGACGATAGAGTTCGAGATTATTGATGAGGGTGACACAGAGACAAAGAGCAAGACGATTACGTCAACCTGTGTTTGGGAACGTGACGGGGACAATGCTTTCAATGCCGCAAAACCTGAAGAGGACTCGTATCTCTCTCACAGAGAGGCCTGGTTTGAAGAAGACGAAGACCACTCTAATGGCGGGGTCTGGAAAGTCGGACATCCTGAAAAAGCGGGTGATAGTAAGTACGATGGAGATGAATGTCGGGCCTTCCCGCCTGTTGAACTTACAAATGATCGTACAACGCTTGAGAATTATGTGAATTCACTCACCGCGGGCGGTGGTACAGCAGGCCATCTCGGTATTGGATGGAGCTGGTATCTCATCGCGCCTGAGTGGAAAGACCTGTTCTCTGAAGAAGCCGAGCCGATGTCTTATGAGGAGCCGGATGCGATCAAAGCGGTCATTCTGATGACAGATGGTGAATTTAACCGCCAGATTTTTGACGATCAGGGGGATTCCGATGAGCAATCAGAAGCGCTTTGTGATAATATGAAAGAAAAAGACATTGTGATCTATGCGATCGCTCTGCAGGCCCCGCCAGCAGGGCAGGAAATTCTGGAATATTGCTCTTCGGGACCTGCATTCTACTTCGACGCTCAAAACGGGCAGCAACTAACAGATGCTTATCGCGCGATTGCAACGTCGCTGTCTGATCTGAGACTGAAATACTAGGACTATAACAAACACGATGAGCGCCGAGGCCCTTTCAAAAAGGCCTCGGCGCCGCTATATCAGAGAAGTCTTTTAGACTATGGCGATAAACGCGCGTGTAATAAGCGGTTCGGACCCGGGGGCGGTACCCGGCGCCTCCACCAATAACCCTGTCATTAGCGGGCGGCTTGGGGGCGAAATAGGATCGACGGACGTGTAAAGACGATGCCTTCGCCCGAATGAGCCCCGTTAGAAGCTCAATTTGCAATAGTTGCTAATGATAACTTTGCTGAAGGTGAACTGCTCGCAGCCTAGTCTGCGATTGGTAAGCCGATCTAACTCCTTGGGACTATAGCACTCAAGGCGGGGCCCGGAGGCGCCTGGCAACAGAAGCCTCCACCTCTCCCGCAATGGATCGCCAATTGCTCAAGAAAGGCGACTGATGACAATTCTACTCGCCTTCGGGATGAACCCCATTGTGTCGTTTAAATCCTCTCTGTAAAAGGTCATGAAACGAGACTGGGAGCGCTTATTTATGACAGATTATATCGGGTATGAAGCGCTCACTCAGGCGGCTATGCGCGGTGTTATAAGAGAGGCGTTACGTCAGGTTGCGAATGAATCTGGACCTCCTGGCGAGCACCATTTCTACATTACGTTCCAATCCAAAGCGCCAGGCGTAAAGATGGCTGACCATCTTGTGCAACGCTTCCCTGATGAGATGACGATTGTCATTCAGCATCAGTTTTGGGACCTTGAAGTCGAGGATGGCCACTTTGAGATCGTCCTGAAGTTTGCAGGCGTCCCGCAGCATATTTCCATTCCGTTTGCAGCGGTGACCCGATTTGTTGATCCAGCGGTGAACTTCGCCTTGAGCTTTGAGCCCGCAACAGGCAACGGCGATACAAAGAATGTCGTTACCCCGACAACGGATGTCAGTAAAGAGGCGGAGCCCGAGGCAATTCCTGATGAGGCGCCAGAAGAAGCTTCGACTGTCGTTAATCTAGACGCGTTCCGCCGGAAATAAGCGATGAGCGGTGTTTCAGATGAGGCTCCTAAGCGCTCTGATGCTGAGATGCTGGCGCGTTTTCAGAACAGTAAAAAACGTCCGCCATGCTCCGACACGCTTGGCATGATGCTCACTGAGGTTGAGCAAGCCGCGAAGCGAATCCGCATGGATTTCGATGTGCCACAGATGTTTGCTAATCCTACGGGCGCTGTTCAGGGCGGTTTTATCGCTGCTATGCTCGATGAGGCAATGAGTACATGCTGTATCATCGCATCCAACGTCACAATGACGGCCCCGACGCTTGAAATGAAAACTTCCTATCTGCGCCGCCTGATGCCGGGAAAAGCCTATGTCGACGCACGAATTCTGAAATGGGGGCGCTCAGCGGCTTTCATGGAAGCAGAGTGTTTTGACCCAAACGGTAAGCTTGTTGCGAAAGCGACAGCGACGGCGATTCCGATGCCGTTCAAGCGATTGAGCTAATCTCAAGCTTCGTTCTAAATCGACCTTAACCGTTTTATGCTTTTGTCTTTCGAAAGACGGAGGGCTTCTATGGGCGACTTTGATCGAGACGCTTTGGTTGCGGCAACAAACGCAAACGGACAAAAAGACAACCAACTCGGCTTCTGGGCTGTTGTTGTCGCACTGCCGATTATCGGGGCTATGATTGGCGGGTATCTTCTCGTGAGTGAGCCGAAAGCAGGGTCAGTGGCCTCGCCTGTAATTGTGTCCGTAGAGACTGATAGCACCTCAGAGAGCCTCGACGGGAAAGTGCTTGCGAGTGTTGAAGCATCTGATGAAGACGTTGAAAGCTGGTCTGCCTCCGCGGAGTTGGAGCGTTATAGCATTGCCCGGCGAGCTCTTATGGAGTGCGGAAGAGTCGGTAATTTTGATTATGAGGTCTCCAGCCGCTTCACGAACAAGAATGCTGAGGCGTATGAGAAATTAAGGACGATTAGATCGGCTGAGATCAAAGCGGGTCGCTCAGAGCGTCATCGACAGGCCCAGCAAGCCAACAATGAAATGATGGTGGGCCTTCTGACAGGTGAGACCCAAATGCGGGCTTTGAAACAGTCCATCGAAATGCAGCAGATGTTGGCGGAAATGGACGCCGCCCGTCAAAATCCACAGCCACGTGTGCGCCAGATTGATCCGAATGTGCTCACCCTTATTGGTGGTGAACCTGATTTAGCGAAATGCACGAAGCTGAAAATTGATGTTCAGCGCGGGCGCCATGACATCACGTTCAAGACGCGCAGCTAGTCCTCAGTCCATTTCGCCATCCATCGCGCGAACGCGCATATAAATACCTTCTCTGTCGCCGACGCGGCGCTCGACCAGTAATCTTGCGACCTGATGATCATCTTCAAAGGCATTGCCCGTCAGGCTATCGAGAAGCGCCTTTGCGAGATTGTCTAAATCCATCCATGGGGCGTCGCCTGTATATTCCATCAGGATGTGGACATCATAATCGCCATAGCCTGGCCTTAAACGCTGGAAGTCTTTCCTGAAAAACTCCCGGAAGAGCGTCTTGTAATAGCGTGTTTGCGTGGTCAGTCCGAAACA
>JBCCDF010000095.1:0-10411 GCA_039030935.1 Pseudomonadota bacterium
ACCCATTGCAACTCATTGCGAGCGGTCTCGTCAGAAAACGCACCCTTCAGGCCAACCCAATCCTGCTGCATAATGAAATCAGAGCGCTCACCCGTCTGTTCCCATAGGACCTCTGTAATGAAGGGACAGAAGGGGTGCAGCAGCGCGTAAATCCGCTCCAGAGTCCAGCCGAGGGTCAAACGCGTTTCAGCTTTTGCCACGTCATCTTCGCCATTCAGGATCGGCTTGGACAGCTCAACATACCAGTCACAGAATATGTCCCAGATGTAGCGATAGACCGCGCCTGCAGCATCATTGAAGCGATAGTCTTCAATCGCTTCGGTGACGACTGCTGCACAGGTGTACAGCTCATCAACGATCCAGCGATTGATGGGTGAGGTGAGCGTTTTCGGATCAAGTGCTTTAACGAAAACCGCCTTATTCATCTGGGCGAAGCGCGTCGCGTTCCAGAGCTTGGTTCCGAAATTACGATAGCCCGCGACACGGTCCACGGCGAGATTAATGTCGCGGCCCTTCGTGGCCATCGCCGCCAGCGTAAAGCGCAGAGCGTCCGCACCATAAGGGTCAAAGCCATTGGGATATTTCTTGCGTGTCTCTTTCTCGACTTTGGGCGCTTTTTCCGGCTGACGCAGGCCTGTGGTCCGCTTGGCGACGAGGGGATCAATGTCGATGCCATCAATCAGATCGACAGGGTCAATGACATTGCCCTCTGATTTTGACATTTTCTTGCCACTCTCATCACGGACGATGGCGTGAATATAGACGTCTCTGAAGGGGACTTCACCTTTCATGAAGTGGAGCCCCATCATCATCATTCGCGCGACCCAAAAGAAGATAATATCGAACGCGGTGACCAACACTGCACCCGGATAAAAGCGCCAGAGATCAACTGTATTCTCAGGCCAGCCTTGCGTGGAAAACGGCCATAGAGCTGAGGAGAACCATGTATCGAGAACGTCTTCATCGCGCGACAGCGAGATGTTTAGGAGGCTATGCTCCTCATTCAGTGTGCAGGACGACTGATCCGCTTCCTGTTTATCCACCAGAAAGCTGAACCCCCAAATGCTGACCCGTTCGCGATAATACTCATCCGCTTGGGCCTTCGCTTCTTCCCACGTCTCTGCGCAGAAGGCCTTCATTGGCGGCTCACCCTGCATGTTTAGGATCGACATAAACTCATCAAAGCGGTTTTGGCCTTCAGGGATCGCAGGTCCATACCAGACCGGAATCCGGTGACCCCACCAAAGCTGGCGGGAGACACACCAAGGCTGAATGTCCTTCATCCAATTATCGAACGTCTTCTTCCAGTTTTCCGGAACAAATTTTGTACGGCCGCTCTCAACCGCTTCAATCGCAGGCTGGGCGAGTGTCTTTGCATCCACATACCACTGATCCGTCAGCCAAGGCTCAATGACGACGCCGGAGCGGTCACCGAAGGGCTGTTCGATCTTTTTGGCTTCAATTTCTTGCAGCAGGCCGAGCTCATCGAAGGCCGCGACGATTGTCTGACGCGCCTCAAATCGATCAAGGCCGATATAAGTCGCTGGAATACCGGCGTCTTCTGCCTCATCGCCGCCGACAATTGCGGCTTTCGAAGTCAGGATATTCATGCGGCAGTTGAGGTCTTGGCGTTTGCCAACCTCGAAATCATTGAAGTCATGCGCGGGCGTGATCTTCACCGCGCCTGAGCCTTTCTCAGGGTCGGCATGCTCATCGGCAACGATAGGAATGCGGCGTCCCACAATAGGCAGGTCGACAAACTTGCCGACGAGGCCCGCATAACGTTCATCGCTTGGGTTCACTGCGACACCGGTATCACCCAACATTGTCTCGGGGCGCGTCGTCGCGACGACGAGATAGTTGCGCGTCTCTGTGCCCGCAGGCTGACCGTCTTCGTCGAAGATAGGATGCTCATAGGTCACGCCATCAGCGAGTGGATAGCGTAGGTGCCAGAAATACCCATCGACCTCTTTTTGCTCGACTTCCAAGTCAGAGATGGCGGTCTCAAAGTGCGGGTCCCAATTCACCAAGCGCTTGTCGCGATAGATCAGGCCTTGATTGAACAGCTCAACAAAGACCTTGTTGACGGCACGGTTCATGTCGTCGTCGAGGGTGAATTTGGTGTTCTCAAAATCACAGCTCGCACCGAGACGTTTGAGCTGGTTCAGGATGGTTCCGCCGGACTCTTCTTTCCACTCCCAGACCTTATCGATGAAGGCCGCGCGACCCATAGAGCGACGATCCTGATTGCCAGAGGCGGCGAGTTGACGCTCGACCACCATTTGCGTTGCGATGCCAGCATGGTCCATGCCGGGCTGCCAGCGGACATTCTTGCCGCGCATTCGCTCAAACCGGCAAAGAATGTCTTGGATCGTATTGTTCAGCGCATGGCCCATATGCAGGCTGCCTGTGACATTCGGCGGCGGAATCATGATCGCGTATGGTTCGCCCAGACCGGATGGCTTGAAACAGCCAGCATCTTCCCAGCGCTTGAAAATGCGCTGTTCGTGGTCTTTGGGGTCAAAACGTTGGTCGATCATAGTCTAGGTCCGGTCGATCTGGATAGATAAAAGGCGCGCCATCTCTGGCGCGCCCCGTGTCTTAACAGTTTCAAGTTTCGGGTCTAGCGGTCTTGCTCGGTCGCCACCCACTCCCCCTGCCCAACCACCCCAATGGTAACCTGTGCGGGCGGTTGGGCAGGGGGAGTGGGTGGCCGTTAATCTAAAAGGCTAGCCAGCTCTGCTTGCAATGCGCTTCACTTCGGCTTCGACATGTTTGTCGACGATATCAGCGAGGTTTTCATCGAGCCACTCTTTCAGCATTGGGCGTAGCATTTGGCGCACCAAGCCTTCGATCGTCGTAGTGTCGCCAGTGTCTTCCTCGACATCCGCCTTGGGCATGAGTTTGCTCAAAGCGCCTGCAGCAGCGGCAGCGGTCTTATCATCGGTGAGGGTTGATGCAGGCATAGGCGTTGGCTCTTCTTTAACAGGTGTCTCAGTCTCCACGACAGGGCTTTCAGCGAACATTGGTTCAGCGGGCGCTTCATCAGTGACAGAGGCGAAATCCTCTTCAACATCCGCGACAGGCTCACTCACCTCAAAGACAGCAGTTTCGACGATACCATCATCGGTCGGCTCATCGATTTCAAAGCTGCTCAGATCATCGAGCGGCGGCAACTCATCAAAAGCCTCATCAGTGGTTTCGAAATTCGTCGGCTCACTATCAAACATGTCTTCAGTGAATGCCGTTTCCGGCTGGGCCGTCAGCGCTTCAAGAATACCTGCCTCATCCTCCGGCATTGCGTTTTCGAAAGCATCATCATCTTCGAATGCCAAATCGTCTAGATCAGCATCATCATTGGCTTTGGTGTCAAAAGCGACGGTTTCATCTTCGGGCGCAGAGGCAGGTGTATCCTGTGGCGGACCATCGTCAGAGATGATCTTGCGAATGGAAGATAGGATCTCTTCCATTGTCGGTTCTTGTTGAGCCTTCTCCGCCATAGCGTTAACCCCATAAAGTGTTTAACTGTCTCTATTATTCGCTATTCTGTGTCGGTTAACAACCAATTACGGCGAACAAAGTCACCATAAGCATCGGGATCATAGGCTTCGACATCAAGGTTAAGACGATCAAGTTCCAGGGCACCCATAGCCCGAAGCAATTGATGGGCGGCGACATAGGCATCGCGCTCGGCTGAAATTAGGCTCAGCTGCGCTTCCAAGAGTTGCTGCTCCTGATCCAAAACATCTAAAGTCGTTCGCACACCCACACGCAGCTCTTCTTGAGCGCCGTCAAAAGCGATTTCTGCGGCCTCGACCTGACGAAGCGAAGCCTCAATAGCTTTTGTCGCTGCGCGGTTTCCGAAGAAGGCTTGCGCAACCTGAGCCCTGATAAGACGCTCTATATTGTCAGTCTGAAACCGGGCGGCGTCGCGCTCCAGCTTCGCAGAGCGGACTTGGGACCGTATCAAACCGCCCTCAAACAAGGGAACGCTCGCCTGTGCCACAGCCGAAACGCTCGTATCCCGGAAACTGTCGACATAGGTTTGAAACAGCCCAGCCGTTGCAACAATCGAGACCGATGGCTTGAGCGCGCCATAAGCTTGCTTAACGCCTTCATCAGCGGCCTGTTCGTTAAAGCGTGACGCTTTCAAATTTGGATTTCCGATAAGGGCAATGCTAATCGCTTCCTCAACACTATCAGGAAGCATTGGCGCTGACGGTGCTGGGGCCAATATAGCGGGCGGCTCTCCAATCAAAAAAGTATACCCCGCCTCACTGCTCTCAAGCGCAGCTTCAGCTGAGGCCAAGGCGGCCTGAGCCCCTTCGAAGCGGGCTTTAGCCTGAGCCACGTCAGTCTGCGTAACGACGCCGACTTCAAAACGATCTTCAGCGGCTCTTAACTGTTCCGCCAAGAGATCAACACTGTTTTGGCGGATGGCAATCGTCTCGCGGTCGCGCAGAACGTCAACGTATGACGTAATGACTTGAAGGATTAAATCCTGCTCAGAGCCGGCCAATTGTGCATTTGCGGTTCCAATACCTGCCCGCGCTTGGCGGATCCCTGAATTAATTCTCCCACCTGCATAGAGTGCTTGTTCAGCCTGCAGCTGAGCCGTTGCGATCGGACGGTCCCCAATATCGAAGGCGAGTTGACGCGTGGTATCCAAACTCTCATAGCCAACTGAGCCAGAGGCAGTGACCTGTGGGCGCCATCCTGACCGAGCCTGCGCGAGTTGCTCTTGCGCCTGTGCGGTTTGTTTGCGTTGAAAGGCAAGATCAGGGTTTTGAAGATAAGCAGTTTGAATGGCATCCTTTAGGGTATCAGCCTGAGTGGGCGCCGCACTCAGCGCCGCGCAAAACATAAGTCCTATAAGCCCATCTCTGATCGCACGCATCCAAATGTCTCCAAACTAAACCTTAGTGCTATGTAGCGCGTCCTGGCAAGAAGTGAACAGTGTTCACTTTTTTATCGGTGATCTCTTTTTCAGGGCGGCTCGAAGAAATATCTTCAGGATGTCTAAAACGCGTCCGATATGAAAAGCCCCGGCTTTTGAGGCCGGGGCTAAACACTTTATTGCAGGCTCTTACTCTATTTGACGAGCGCGCGGATACGAAGCTGCCCGGTGTCTCCTGCCGCGAGGAGCGTATCTGAAAGGACAATCTCACAGGTTCCCGAGGTCCCGTCACAATCTGTGTCAGACGCAGGCTGAGCAATAGACGGACCTGATCCGGTCACGCCGGGATCATCAGCGAAATCCCCTGTCGCACTGGCAGCAACAAACGTCACATCATCAGACAGGATATCAGCAATGTTCAAGTTCGAAGCGCTGGTAGATCCACCATTGGTGACCTCGATCACATATTCGATGCATGCCCCTGGAATGGACTTCGACTCCGCGACGACTGTTGCTGTGCTGCATGCGGAAGCCGGGTTCGACGGTGCCGCACCGACATTGTCAATCAGTTCTGAAATCACAGAAACAGTCTTTGCGGCGAGCAGATCAGGACTGGCAATTTCGATCAGACCCTGCGCGGCATGTAAGCCGTCGGAAACTGTTGCTTCGACCGCGGCGACACCGACATCATCCGCGAGTACGTTTTGAGCGACGCCGACGATGACGTTTAATCCGCTTGAATTTTGCGTCACAGCCCCAGCTGCTGTCGTGGCATCATTGAGCCACGATGTTGGGTTGCGGGCTTCAGCAATAACGGTGACCTGATCGCTTTGACCATCTGTGACGCCACCCGGAATCGTTGCAACGACCTCGACCAATAATTGTACGCCCTTAGGGATGTCGACGGAAATCGACGCTGACCCAGCCGCTGTGCCGACGGGCGTTGATGTCAAAACTGTCGGTGGCCCTTGCAAGCCATCAGTGTTGTTTGGGTCCAGTGTCACACGGATCTCATAGTTGGACGCATCAAACGACCCAGCACCATTGTCCAGATCCCGCAGCTCGAAGCTATACGCCTGTGTGTCGTTGCCCTCATTGAACAGATCAAAGGTCAAAGTCGCCGTCGAAGAAGGCGCAATGTTCCCTAAAGGTGAGTTCGTTTGGGTCAGCGAGTGGTCAACTTTACGGTCAACTGTAAACTCTGTTGGGGTGCCTTGCAGAACAGAGCCAGCAGGCGCACTTGATGTATTGTCGTTTGTAATAGGGGCTTGAGCTGTTGTCCCAACATTATAGTTCAAGACAAACGTGTTGGAGACTTCCTGACCCGCCGGGGTTAGAGAATTGTCCGCTTGCGCCAAACCCGCAAAGGCAAAGCCAACGGTCGCAAGTGCTGCAACACGTAGCATTGGAGATTTCATAAACTTCTTCATTGTTCGTACTCTCTTCTGCTGCGCTTACTGCAAGATGCCGCGAAAGCTGATTTCGCCGGTTTCGCCCGTCGCAATCGCTTCTGTGAACGTCCATTTGATGTGCGTGATCTCATCAGAGGTTGCGATCCGCTCAGCATCACCTGCGAGGACACTCACATCACTCCGTCTTGAGAAAGACTCGCCTTCATCAGCTGAGTACAAAACGCTGATGCCATCTGTCATCGCGGAGCCTTCGATGAAAGTAATCTCGACCGGCACTGGCATGACCAAGTTTACATCAACGATTTCATTAGCCGTTTGGTTGTCATATGTGAGACGATACCGAACTTCATCGCCTGGTGAGATTTCAACCGCTTCGATGAATGTTTTGATTTCTTCACCGGTCTCATCAATTGAGACTTTTGCGACTTCAACTGTTTGGGTTGCTTGGAACGTTGATGCAAACGCGGGCGCGGACAAAGCCACTGCAACCCCTAGCGTTAACAAAGAGTATTTGATCATTTTAGATTCTCCGCCTTTTCAGCAAAGAATCCTGAACTTTGTTTAATTCCCGGTTAAAGCCGATGTTTCACAACTAACCATAGCATTATGAGCAGTGCAGGAAGGCTGCTTATTCAGCCTCTCTATCACGCCGTGGCCGGTCGATGAGACGAGAGAAAAAGATCGCATTCATGAGCAATTTCTCCGTTCCCGGATACGTGCCCCGGAAAACCGGATTGTCGGCCATCAGAATGATCGCGCCGCGCCCCATACGCTGAGCCACAATAGAGGGCGTACCAGCAAGCTCTTCCAACCGGCGCTGAGAGGCATAGCCCGTCAGCAATGGCTCATCAGCATATTGGACTGGGACGGCATAGGGATTGTCACCCGGGCGATTAAGCGTGAAGCTTTCATTGCGGTGAACTGGGAGAAAACGATTTGCAAAGCCGAAACCGAGCGGATGACTGGTATCAAGATCGGCGGCAAAGATCGCGCCGCCAATGACGTCAACGGCATTCCGGAGGCTCATCTCAGAAAAGTCGATTCGCTCCGGCGCTTCATCGCCCTCCTCAGCGTCAGATTCAGACTTTGATTCTGTCTCTTTGTCGTCGTCTTCCTTGTCATAGAAGGCGCCTTGCGCCCAAGATGCGGCATCGCGGGTTGCAACCAAAACACCGCCATCCCTGACCCAATCCTCGACCGCTTCAGTCAAATCATCATCGAGCGCGGCATTGCCACCGACAAGGATAAGATGGGTATAGTCAGGCCAGTCCAGAGACCCAAGATCATCCTTGTGAACCAATGTCACGGGCATCCGCTGACGGTAGTCCAGCGTCCACCAAACCTCGCCGACATCATAGCGCGAAAGCCCCCCATCATACGCCAGAACGATGCGTGGCTCCTGCAGTGATCGGAAGACACGGTTGGCCCCTAGATCGCGCCCGGTGACAGGCGTGAGGCCTGACGTGGCCGCATGGACCGGGACACCGTCCTCCTCGGCGATGATGCGCATAATCTCATAGATCTCTTCGCGCGATGCCTCTTGACGGGCCAGAGGGACAAAGATCGCGCCACGACCAAGATCGACCGTTCCGCGTGTTGTCAGGACGGAGCTCTCCTCTATTCCAGCGCGTGCCATTAGGTCCGCTGACAGAACCCTGTTGAGGGCACGCGGCGCATAAGTGTGCGTCCAGTCGAAGACATAGCCATAAGGTGCACGATCCGGGACTGGCGCCGATTGGAAATCTCCAATAGCGGCTTCTCCGTTCAGAGCTGAGCGTGAAACCCCTCTTGAGACAGCCGCATATTCGAGGTCATAGGCGAGCGGCAATGTCCAGCCAGAGACATCATAAAACACGTTTTCCTCAAACTCGGTGAAGCGCTCAAAGATACCCCGGATCATCCGATTATTGGTTTGCGCGATCGGTACGAAATAGCTGGCATCAGACCGATATGTTTGCCCTTCAATCGTGACATTTTGGGCAAGGCGGCGGACCTCGATGTCATGCATATTCAACAGACGGACAAACCGCGCCGCGCGCTCAGGGTCGCCTTCGGCCGTAAAGACCCAGCCATTTTGGCCGCGTCGTTCAGCCTGACGCGCATTTTCGAGGAAGAAGTCGCGTTGATAGGTGGTAATCTCATCGCGCAGGTCGAGGGAGCCTTGAATGGTCGTGAGCGATGTTCGGAATTGAGTGCGCACATTGTCGGCCGTTTCAACAAGGCCACGCTCTGTTTGTACCGCACCACCCCGTGCGGCACCCGCTTCAAACAGAATGCCGAGCGATCCATTGATCTGCGGATACGTTGAGCCTTTGCCGATATAAAAATTGTCAAAGCTCTGCTCAGTCCAATACAGGCGAGCTTCGCTATCGAGAAAAGCCGCGTGTCGTTTGCCGATGCCCTGAGTTAGCTCACGGGCGCGTTCGGGGATTAAGGGGTTTCGGCGCAATTCTTCGCCGGGATGGAAGTAGTAAGGACTGGACGAACCCATTTCATGATAGTCGGCCGAGACCATTGGCTTCCATTTGTGCCAATGCTTGATCCAGGCTTGGCTTTCCGGTTGTGTCAGGAGCAGCCACTGTCGATTGAGATCAAACCAATAATGGTTCGTGCGGGCCTCAATCCACATATTGTGGGCAGCATCGTTAAGGTCTGTGTTCTCAGCATAAGACCAGAATGTCTCAGTATGATCGATCCGCCGTGCATGCCCATCTGGGTTGAAGACAACGGTAAAAATCATCACTGCATTGTCGAGCTGCGCCTCAACCTCAGGACCGCGCGCCGCAGAGAAGTGGTACAGCAATGGGATCGCAGCATCCATCGATGACGTCTCAGCGCCATGAACACCGAAATTGATCCACAACACCATCGGTGCCGCATCTAAAGCAGCACGCCCTTCGAGGCGATCCAAATGCGTCTGGCGGATTGCTTCAAGGTTTGAGTGGTTCTCTGGGCTGGTGACAATAAAGCTCAGAATTGGACGGCGCTCATGAGAATAGCCAATGGTCTCAACGCTAATCCGATCGGATCCATCGGCGATCTCTCGCAAGTATGAGATCATATCACCAAAGCGTACGGGGCGTTCACCGATCTCATATCCGATGCGATCTTCGAAGGCTGAAACACTTTGATCATAGGTGACGCCCTCAACCTGAAAATACTCCACGGGCTCGGCGAGAACTGGTGCCAGTGCATATGAGAAAACAAGGCTCGTGAGAGCTATGGCAGCGCGGCGCAGCATGGCGGCTCCTTATAATTTTCGATGTCGCTTAGTCGGAAGATGGTCTGGGCGCGGGACTTGAAAAGCTCGTTCCGAAAAATAGGCTGTTCGAGAACAAGCGCTTTGTCCCGAGCCAATAAGACCGGAAGTTCGGATTGTCGGCGAACAAGATGACTGAACCACCTCCGACACGTTCAGCTGCGAGCATGCCTTTGCCTGAAAGACGCTCTAAATTTGCGTCTGATGCATAGCCAGACGCGAGCGGGTCTTCAGTGTAGCGCACAACCAGGCCAAACGGATTGTCGCCCGGCTCAAAGCCTTTCTCGCCTTCTTTATGGATGAAGATTTCAGACCCTTCATACCCGAAGCCCAATGGGTGAGTGGGGTCGATCACGCCAGCAAAGATGGCACCGCTGATCCGCTCCTCGCGATCATAGTCTTGCTTGTCTTCGTAAGCGACCGGCTCTGGTGGGCCTTCTTCTTCGTCTTTGGACGCTTTGCCTTTCTCATCATCGCCTTCGCGCTCAACGCCGATCATCTCGACATTGACGAGGCCTTTTCGAACAGCCCATTCGGCGCCTTGCTGCGTGCCGATGAAGACGCCACCTCCGCGGATCCATGATTTCAAGGATCCGACAAAGTCATCAGACAAAGCGCTATAAGAGCCACCGACGGCAATCACGTGAGTATGCTCGGCGACGTGGCTCGCGCGAACATCGGTAATGTCCATCATGGTCACCGGGATGTGCAGCATCTGATCAAGATAATGCCAGACTTCACCAGCATCATTATCAGAGACACCGCTTCGGCCACTCCCGCGCCCGGTCAGGAGAAGCACCTTCGGGGCCTCAAGAGCATCTGTGAAGAACCCGCCAAGATCAG
>JBCCDF010000096.1:0-10371 GCA_039030935.1 Pseudomonadota bacterium
GCGGTGACAAGATGATTGCCGAACATTTGTTTGGCGTGGGCAATAGCTTCTTCCTTAGAAAAGCCGAGGCGAACACCGCCTTTTTCGCCCGCTTCAGATTCAACGAATTTCCCTTTGCCGCGACCGCCCGCGTGAATTTGGCTTTTTACGACCCAAAGCGGACCGGGCAGAGCGTTTACGGCGTCTTCAATCTCGTCAGCGGAGAGAACAGGTGCGCCATTCGCGACGGGAGCGCCAAAAGACTTCAAGACAGCTTTGGCTTGGTATTCGTGTATGTTCATAGGAAATCAGCCTCTATCAGCATGGAGCGGAGGCTATATTGCACCCGCACAACCGCGCCGCTTATAGCACTCGCGCTTGGCGTGACAACCGCACGAAAGTGGTAGGAGTCATTAGTCTGCGCGCGGGTCAATTTCGCCCTGTGCAGCAAGCAATGGTGTTGTTGGGTTCCAAGGCTCTTGAACCGCTTCAGGGGGCTGTGCTCTCACAGTACGTCTGATGAGGATTGCCAAGGTTAAAATCAGGGCGAGCAAGCTGGCTGCAACGAACAATCCGCTCGGACCGAACGGTGTCTGCATGGAAAGTCCCGAGATGACAGGTCCCAACACGGACCCGAATGCCCACAAGAATAAAATGCCCGACATAACTTGGGCGACCTGACCTGACGGGGCCCAGTCCAGAATATGCGCCACAGCGATGCCATAGAAGGAGAGTGCCCCAGCCCCCCAAATTCCAATCAGAACAAGCAAAAGGACATTGGGAAGGAAACCACCTAAACCAATCATCATAGCTGAAATTCCTGAGACCAGACACATCAGCGCGATCAAAAGGCGTCGATCAAATCGGTCTGACAGTTTGCCTGCGGGCCACTGACTGATCAGTCCACCAATCCAAGCCGCCCCTGCGGCAATGGCCCCTATAGCAGTTGGCGTTGCAGCAAGGCCTTCAAGTTCATTCACCGCATAGACAGGCAACAGCGCTAGTGTGCCGGTCGTCATGACCCCGGCCATGAAGCAAGCAAAAACGCCCGAAGGTGCCAGTCGATACAGAGCTATGATTGAAAGGGGTTCTCGATCCGGTGGGGCAGGTTGGTCTCTACGTGTGAGCGTGATTGGTAGTAACGCCACAGCGAATATCAGAGCGCCCCAAATATAGGGTTGTGGCGAAGTCACGGCCATTCCGGCGATAATAAACGGACCGAGGATCAGGCTGATTTTCGCCATCAAATGATAAAAGCCTGTGATCGAGCCGCGTTTGTCAGGGGGCATTGCTGAGCCGAGCCAAGCCTCAACGCTTGATGACATGAGTGCGATCGCAACGCCCTGTACGATCCGGATAAGAGCCCAAACGAGAATGCCTTGTTCCATGAACATCAAAAGGAAGCTGATCGTCATGATCGAGCCACCCGCTGCATGGACGCGAATATTTCCGAAGGTGCGGATCAAGTCGGTCGAGTACCAAGCGCCCACCATGAAGCCGATCGAATGTAAAGCGGCAATCACGCCAACCGTTGCTGTCCCAGCTCCAAACGCATCAAGCCCGAGCGGTGTAACAACCCCAAGAATGCCGCCCGCAAGCTGCAGGATTGTGACGGCTGCCACTAGGGCGAAAACGTTTCGGAGGTCTTTCATCTCGCGATCCCAAAGCCAAGACAGGCATGTGAGCATGACGCCCATCTGCCTCAATCGCCTTTGCGCCTGAACTTTTCGAAAAACAAGTGATTTTTCTTTGTCAGCCTTATATCGCGAACAGCATTTTCCACATAATTCGGCCCGGAAGAAAACTAAACAGGCCAGCAATGATGATCCCGCCGAAGAACATGCCCGTCATCGTTTTGCGATGTTCCTGTATTTTACGGCGTCGCGCAGCCGCGATTGCAAATGGAAGTGCTAGGACGGTCCACGCCGAAAGAGCATGGATTGGACTGTACCATTTGCCCATCAAGCCCGTGATGAAAAAGGATGAGATGGCGGTGACCGCCATAGCGACCACCCACTTCCATCCAAGCACTTTATGGTAGTTGCGTCCCTTCGGCCCGATCATCAGAACAGTCCCAATCAGTAGCGCCGACATCGCGCCCGCGACGTGAATTTGAACGATGGGGCCCGTATTGATGAGTGGTTCAGCACTCAGTCGAAATTGCGGACTGACACCTGAGTTACTGCTTAGAATGATTTTGTAGATCACGGCATAAATCGACGCCGCAATCCCGATGGTCCAAATCCATCCCGGAACCTTGGATAGACGAGCGCGAAGCGTACGGGTCTCAAGCGGTGTCTGTTCGGCTGTGTCCGTCATCGCTTAAGCCCATGTTCCGTGGAAGCCGAGTGGCCAAGCATAATCCGCGCGCCAAATGCAGATTGGTCCGTCGCTGACATTATCCACATCGAAGACGCAGATATCCGTCGTTTTCGTCTTTAGATTGATGACCGGTCCAATCAGCCAGCTATCACGCTCGTCGCTGCGTCCCGCTTTTGGCACGAACAGGAATTCCTCAACCATACGCGATCCACCGAAATCAAACGTATCTGTGTTTCCGGTCTTCCAGTTATGAACTGAAAGTGCGCTCGCACCGGGATGGCTAGGCGATGCCCCTGTTACCAGCGCCGTTAGCTCACGAGCAAGACCGTGGCGACGGGGATCGACTTGCGGAAAATCACCGTCAAGGCCTGTTTCATTGTAGTAAGCGTCCCCTGAGCGTGGAATGATGATCTCTGTCAGGTTACTTTCAAAAGTTCCATCGCGGCCGCTCCATTCACCTCTGATTTGCGCGGCGCCGCCATCTGCACCGAGCACGGGTTCTTTGTAGAGGGCAGCGTCAATATGGATGCGTCCGTCGGTATCCTCCCAAGCCGCGCCTGTGTGATAGAAAGCCCGAGCGGCCCCCTGCGCCCAGCGGCGCTTGGAAAAGTCATTCTTATCAACGATCAGGAATTGAAAGCCCTCTTCAGGCCGCCATTCAAAGCCTTCCACGACAGGGGGGCGCAGCGCTTCATTGATCCAAGGCTGCACCATGATGATCAGATGTCGATCTGTCATCGCCCAGTCATGAATATAAGCGGCTTTGCCAATGTCGAGCAGGTTAAAATTGTTCAGCTGTCCATCTACGCCGATGCGATAGACACCGATCCGGCGTCCTGCGATGGCGAGGTTCCAGACTGTGCCGTCTGGCTCAACTTTTGGGTGAGCCAGAAAGGGCATTCCAGAAAGATCATCACGCCAGACTTTCGGTCCATTTGTGGCGAGTGTTTCCGGATCCATAGAGATTGCCGATCCGGCTTCCCACAGCGCGAGTAACTCCCCATTGACAATCAAGACAGACGTGTTCGCAGCGTTCACATCATCCGGGCTTGTAATCGGAAAATCGGGATGACCGTGCGTGCCAAAGCCGGGCGCAGCAAACATGGAATGCGCTTGTTCGAATTCGCGTTTGTGCGTTTTAACGAACTGACCGCTATGGACCGCGCGGCCCTCGCCTATTGCAACACGCTGCACCATGCCGTCGCCGTCAAACCAGTGGCTCGCATAGTCATCTTTGCCATAGAGAAACTGCGCTGGCCCGTTTCGATAGAGTGATCCGGAAAGGCCCTGCGGAGCTTTGCCGTAAACGAGGCGAAGATCTTTGGGTCCAAACCCTTCAGCGGGTGCTGTCTGATAGCCAATGTGCCAGTCCGGCATTCCGCTCGATGCAGAAGCTGATCCGGCGGTCAGTCCCAATCCAACAATCGCAGTGCTGGCAGCTCCGGCAGATAAAAAGTGGCGGCGGGACAGGGACAAGGACATGGCTTCAATTCCTAAAAATCAGAGTGAGAGAAGTTTGGCCCCTGCGTCTTTTCTGTTGAGAGACTGCAGGGGCGCCGGGAGGACATCAGTTGATGCTGATGGTCTGGACCGCGCCGTCGGCGGTCACTTCAAATTTCGCCTTGTTCCAAGAGGCTGGTCCGAAGCGGCCTTTGGCATTGTTCGAGAACGCATAGGGTTCAGTCGGCATGCCAAACGGATTGGTGTTCATCTCGCCATCGTCGTTCACATCATGGAACATTTTGATGCCGTAAAATCCAGGGGCCAGACCTTCGATCATGACGGTTTCAGTGGTTTCGTCGATTGTGACGTTCGCGCCGTTTATAGCTTCCCCTGTTTCGTAGCCGGTCTCATCAAAGACGCCGAGTTGGACTGTTCCTTTGGTTTTCTTGATGTCTTCCAAGGTTACGGTCAGCGTGCCTGCGCTGGTCACTGGGGCGATGAGAGCGGCAGCTATCAGAGCGGCGCTGAGTGTTTTAATCTTTGTCATGGTCAATCTCCGTTTGGTGTCTGGTCAGAGGCGTCGGCCTGCTGTGAGACAAGAGATGACAGATCCGTTTCGTGGTTTCATCCGCTTCTTCATGAACAGGCTGGAAACCTTCGCGAAATGCGGTCATTGTTATTCACGAAACGCGAATGGAAGGGGTTTTGCAGCTTGCGAGACGTGATCGACATCAAGGACAGAGGCCGTGATTTGCTGGTCTTTGCGGCGATTGGTGCCTTTCTGGCCTTTATCAATCCTTACGATGCAACGGGCAGCCTCACCTACCCGCTCGCATGGCTTTACTGGACAATGATGATCCTCATCGGTGGGCTGTCAGCGTTACTCGGTATCTGGGTCTATCAGAAAATTCTCAAACCGGGTCCCGACTGGGGCGTTCTGATCGTCGGCTCGATCTCTTCCGCGCTAGGGGTTTCTATCTTCATCATTGGAATAGAGTTCATTTTCAATGATGGCTTGCCCACGCGCTATTGGCTTTCAGTCTATGGTCTCGTGCTCGTCATCTCGATTGCGATTACGCTGGTCACGTTTACAGTCGACAAAGCGTTTGGCGCTAAAGAAGACGCTCGTCATGCTGGGTCGAACCCAACAGAAACCTTCATGGCCCGTCTTCCGATTAAGTATCGCACAGCAACGCTGCACGCGATTTCGTCGGAGGATCATTACCTACGCGTGCATACCAGCATGGGGGAAGAACTTATCCTGATGCGTCTGGCTGATGCTGAGCGCGAACTTAGCGGTGCGGATGGCCTGCGCGTACATCGTTCATGGTGGATCGCGAAGAATGGCATTACCGATGAGCGAAAGGATAGTGGCCGCAGCTTTCTGGTTTTGCCATCCGGTATTGAGGTGCCTGTCTCGCGGAGCTATCGCCCGAAAGCGAAAGACGCAGGGTTTATTTCTTAGCCTGCCCAAGAAACTTCATATTCAAAACACGCATAGCCCATATTCAATCTCAACAGTGTTCCTATCGAATGATGGCCTCTAAATAGGCCTCATCAGATAAAGAGAAGCCGAAACGGCCAGATTGAAAGCAAGATAGATGAACACCACGCACGTTTTCTCCCGCACCCTCACCGTCATTGCGCTCGGCGTAATCACAGCCACATTCTTCTTAATGGCTTTTGAGCCAGCTCGTTCACTTTACGCGGGTTAAGCCTTAGGCCCACCTGGCATAACGGGTCTATCCCGCCAGCCACCCATGCTGCGCACACGGTCATACATGACGAGCGCGCCTGCGAGGCTCACATTGATGCAAAATTTGGTCGGAATTTTGATAATATGATCGCAGCGCGTCTGCATCGCCTCTGACAAATTTCCGCGCTCTGGCCCTAAGACATAAGCCGCCATCCGCGGATGCTTGAACTCCGGTAGATCAACCGCCTCATCTGTTAATTCCACACCCACCATCTGGCATTCGCGCGGTAGGATAATCTCATCAATCGACTCCCATTGATAATAGGGCACAGTCTTAAATGTCCGCGACGTATCGGACTTGTAAGCGATCTTGGTGCGGTCCTCAGCTTTCACCGAGAAGACAAAACTTGCTCCGAACGCATTCGCAGTTCTCATAAGCGCGCCAAGATTCATCGGCTTGGAAATGCCCTCTGCCCCAATCGCGAAATAGCCCTTCATTGTCCGCCCCCTAGAACGAAGCGCCAGATCAACACGGTCAGCAAAATCAGGAATGGCCCGAGAAAGCGCAGTTTTAAAGCTAGTCTTAAATGCCTAACCGCTTGCGGATAAGTCTCCTTCAACCAGCTCTGCACTTTGCCGATATCGCCTTCCAGGGCTCTCTCAATAGCCGATGCCTGACTCGCAAGCCGAATCTCTGCCGCGTTCATATCTCGAAATTTATCTTCTGCTGCGATGGAAAGCGCCTTCACGCACATGCCACGCATCTGAAAAGTCAGCAGCCAGATAAATGCGCTTACGCTTAGCCCTACGATTAGAAATATAGTCGGGCCCATGCCTCTCATGCTCCGCAGCGTAACATCTTCACAGGCGCGGTTGCCACGGCTAGCAATGCGGCGTCAACAAAGCCAAACAGAACACACCGGAAAGGAAACGCCATGAAAGCTCTGCTCTCAAAGACCGTCGGAGGCCCAGAAACGCTGACTTTGGAGGATATTCCTGCCGCTGAAGCGGGTAAGGGCGAAGTCGTGATTGATGTTAAAGCGATTGGCGTGAACTTTCCGGATACGCTGATCATCCGCGATATGTACCAGTTCAAACCAGAGCGTCCGTTCAGCCCTGGCGGTGAAGTCTCTGGCGTTGTGAAATCTGTCGGCAAAGGCGTTACCAATCTCGCAGTTGGTCAGCGCGTCATTGGATCCTGTGGCTGGGGTGGTATGAGAGAGGAACTGGTCCTTGATGCAGGTCGCTGTATCCCGATCCCAGACACAATCGCATTCGATAAAGCGGCCGCGTTCGTGATGACTTACGGCACGTCCTACTACGCCCTGAAAGATCGTGCTGATCCGAAGCCGGGCGAGAAGCTCCTTGTGCTTGGCGCAGCCGGCGGTGTGGGGATCGCTGCTGTGGAACTTGGCAAAGCGATGGGTCTTGAAGTTATCGCTGCGGTCTCAAGTCAGGAGAAACTTGATTTCTGTCTCTCCAAAGGCGCGGACTCGGGGTTTGTTTACGAGAAGGGCGCGCTTGATCGCGGCCAGCAGAAAGCACTCTCCAATCAGATTAAAGAGATTAGCGGCGGTGGTGTCGACATTATCTATGACGCGGTTGGCGGCGATTATGCCGAACCTTCCGTGCGCGCCATGAATTGGGAAGGTCGCTACCTCGTCATTGGTTTCCCGGCAGGTATTCCGGCGATCCCGCTCAACCTGACCCTCTTAAAATCCTGCGATATTCGCGGCGTCTTCTGGGGTGCCGCTGTCGCCCGCGATCCGAAAGCCAATCAGCAGAATTTAATGGAGATGTTTGCCATGGTCGCCGAGGGCAAGATCGACCCGCACGTCTCCAAAACCTTCCCGCTCGAGCAAGGTGGCGACGCGATCCAGTACCTCGTGGACCGCAAAGCGATGGGGAAAGTTGTGGTGACGGTTTGAGGTAATTCTAAGCATAAAGGCTCGGCGTAACGATTTTTGGAGGAAGACCCCATGGAACCGATTGATGTATATTGGTCTTTTCGAAGCCCCTATTCCTATCTCTCAACGCCGGACCTGCAAAAACTCGCGAAAGACTATGATGTCGAGATCAACTTAAGAGTGGTCTTCCCGATTGCGATCAGGGCAGCGGAAGCGCTCTTCGACGCCTCCAACCGGAAACCGGCAATATACATCGTGATGGACTCGATCCGCCGCGCTGAATTCCTCGGTATGCCGATGCACTTCCCGCCCAGGCCTGACCCTGTCACGCAGAACTATCAAACAATGGAAATCGCGAAGGACCAACCTCTGATCTATCGCCTCGCAAAGCTGGGCGTCGAAGCCCAAAGACGCGGCAAAGGCCTCGATTTCGCGAAGGAAGTCTCTCACCTCGTATATGGCGGCACAGAAAACTGGGACCAGGGCGATCATCTTGCCAAATCCGCTACAGCGGCCGGACTTGATCTTGCCAACATGGACCTCGCCATCGCGGACGGCGATCATCTAGAAGAGATTGAGCGCAATCATGAAGGCCTGGAAAAAGCTGGACACTGGGGCGTTCCAACCATGGTCGTGCGCGGTGAACCCTTCTTCGGGCAAGATCGCATCGAAACGCTTCGCTGGCGTTTGGATAAGTATGGATTGGCACGCGGAAATTGAGCGTAACCCAAGATCATTTCAAAACGATAGAAGCAGACTGAACCCTCAGTTTCAGTGTTCTATGAAAGTGCGCTGCGAGTAGGTCAGCCGCCTCACTCACGAGGTCCGGCGCGTCATAAAACGCCGTTTGGTTAGGGCCATCTATCCAGTGAAGATCTTTCGGCCCAGGCAAATTATCATAGAAGGATTTTGCCCAATTCGGCGAAAGTGCATTCTCGCTATGGACCATGACCACAGGCACATGAACCTTAGGTGCCGCTGACTGAACATCAAACTGTAGGAAATACTCTCGCGACATCACGGCGAAAGCGTTGGTATAATTCGGGACACCTGCTCGAGGTGTCGCATAATAGTCGTAAGTCGATTGCAGCGTCATGGCAGCATCCCCTTCCAACGCAGCAGCCGGAACAGTCGGCACCTCACCAGTCTGTTCAAAAAGTTCGCGGGCCGCACGCCCCTGATCAACTTTCTCCTGAAAGCCTGCGGCGTCGTTTGCTTTTATAGCCGGAACATCACGATAATAGCCAACAACTGCCCCAATCGACCTAACCAGCGGATTATCAATTGAGGCCCAAACCGCATACCCAGCGCCTAAGCAGATCCCCGCTACGCCGATCCGTCGGGCATCGATATCGGGCTCTTCGGCAAGCGCAGTGAGCCCAGCTTTCAGGTCTTCGATCTTATGCGGATAATATTCATATTGGCGCGGTTCGCCTTCACTTTCACCATAGTGGCGGTGATCGAGGCATAGGGCAGCAATCCCCCGCTGGGACAGTGCTTTAGCATAAACACCCGTGACTTGCTCTTTAACGCTGGTCATTGGACCACCCACGATCACAGCTAGATACGGTCCAAGTCCCTCAGGCAGATACAAATCTCCCACAACACCGTCACCCGAGACATCAAACTCAATGCGTCGTGTGGTCATGGATATTCTCTATCCTGTAGCTTGATGATAAAGGAACGCTGCATCTGTGCCGCCAGACTGGCCGACGGCGATAGCGATATTCAAATGCGCCATCGCTTCCAAATACCGCGCTGTTGCAAGCGGTCCGGTTTCGATAGGGGCCAGACCCATATCTTTGGCAAGATCAATTACCTGCCGACGCGCACGAGCTTCATCCCCAGCGATAAAGCCTGTCACCGGAGCACCCAGACGCGTTAATCTTCCGGGTTTCATAATGTCAGCAAAAACAGTGTTGAACGCTTTGACAATGTGTGCCCCGGGCAAGAGCCTGGCGATTTCTTCAGCGGCAGACGTTTCAGCACCAAGAATCTTGGGTGACCAATCATCGTTCAAAGGATTGGTCGCATCGACAACCGTCTTGCCTTCAAGAGCGCAAGCGAGTTGGGGCAGCAGGACTTTGGTCGCTGTATAAGGCACAGCTATAATGACGATTTCACCAACTGTAGCTGCCTCTTCAAAGCTGACCGTATCGACCGACGGCTTCCTTTCCGAAATCAGCGGTGCGTGACCTGCAGCTTTTATAAGGCCGGCTAAAGCGCGGCCAACTGACCCGGCGCCGAGAATTCCAACTTTCATCATAACTGCTCCGATTTGCAAACAAGGCAAGCAGATGCGAGAGTAGGTTACCGCCGTCAATTAGGTACCTTAGAGTAACCACATCTTGTCCGATCCGGATGCCTTTGTTGCAATCTGCCCATCGCGCCCTCTGATGGCACGGCTTGGCGATAAGTGGGCAACGCTAATGCTGGTAGCCCTTGCAGACGGGCCCTACAGATTCGGTGAACTACATCGACGGTTGGAGGGGATATCCAAAAAAATGCTCACACAGACAGCCCGCAATCTCGAACGTGACGGCTTAGTATCTCGAACACTTTATGATGAGCGTCCTCTAAGGGTCGAGTATAAGCTGACCGTGCTCGGCGAAACGATTGTGCCACATGTGAAAGCCCTTAAAGCATGGGCAGAAAGCTATTGGAAAACGGTCGAGGCTGCGCAACTAGAGTTCGATAAAGCTCATAATGGAACCTGAAAGACAATTGTTTTGCCGACACATATAATTGCTAAGACATAAGATGCCTGAACTTCCCGAAGTTGAAACCGTGCGACGCGGCCTATCCCCGGCAATGGAAGGCCGCGTTATTGAGCGCTTGGCTATCAACCGCGCGGACTTGCGATTCCCATTTCCAGAGCGCTTTAAGGCGCGTATTGAGGGCGCTCGCGTTACACGTATGGGACGATACGCGAAATTCCTCGTCACCGAACTCGACACGGGCGAAGCCCTCATCATGCATCTGGGAATGACGGGGCGTTTCACGATCAACGCTAACCCGACTGCA
>JBCCDF010000097.1:0-10211 GCA_039030935.1 Pseudomonadota bacterium
AGCTGACGGTCGCTCGGCATGCCGTGGCAGATGACATGGTTGAGCGAAATACAGGACGCATACTCATATCCACGATAGCCGATCGTCGCTGACTGTGCGCCGTTGTCATAGATGAACGCCCTGATCAAATCATCAAGCCTGGCCGTCGTCACACCGGGCTGGACATGTTCAGCAATCACATCAAGACATTGCGCGACAAGCGCCCCGGCTTTGCGCATCCCTTCGAAGCCTTCCGCATCGTGGATACGAATTTCGCCCGTCCGCATGGGCATCATCAGTTCAGCTTCAATCATCTCTTAGGCCTTTAATTTGAGCCTCATATGGCATCGATCCTCAAAAATGACCATGCCTATCCTGTCCCTGCGTCACGGTTTTCAACGCCGCGCATCGCGGTAGTCTATAAAAAGAAATGACTGGAGGCAGCCCGATGGACTTCACCAAAATTACTTACAGCGTGACCGATGATATCGCCACGATCACGTTCAATGACCCCAAGACGCTCAACGCCGCCGGCATCGATACGGCTGAGGAAATGCTTCTGGCCTTTGAACTCGCAGGCGATCAGGCGCGCTGTACCATTGTG
This sequence comes from Pseudomonadota bacterium, assembly GCA_039030935.1. Classification (GTDB taxonomy): domain Bacteria; phylum Pseudomonadota; class Alphaproteobacteria; order Caulobacterales; family Hyphomonadaceae; genus Henriciella. Next base: position 584 of record JBCCDF010000097.1, read on the forward strand.
ACGGGTACAGGCCGTGGCTTCTGCTCAGGCGCCAATCTCAATCCGAAGATGACCGAAAGTGGCGGCAATCAGGGGAAGCCGGACGCCGGCAAAGCCCTCGACACGCACTACAACCCGCTCGTCAAAGCGATGCGCACACACCCCCATCCAATCATCACAGCGGTGAATGGCGCAGCAGCAGGGGTTGGCTGCTCCATCGCCTTGATGGGCGACTTCATCATTGCAAGTGAAGGCGCTTACTTCCTGCAGGCCTTCCGCCGGATCGGCCTCGTCCCCGACGGCGGGTCGACCTTTCTGCTGCCGCGCATGGCGGGGCGCGCCCGCGCCATGGAGATGGCGCTCTTCGGGGAGAAAATTCACGCTAGCCAGGCGCTGGAATGGGGTCTGGTCAATCGCGTGGTCAGCGATGACGCCCTCATCCCTGAGGCTCACGCTTACGCACAGAAACTTGCGGACGGCCCGACACAGGCGCTGTCCATGATTCGCGATCTCGTCTGGTCTTCAGAGGACAATACGTTCGACGAACAGCTTCAAGCCGAACGCTTCGCCCAGCGCACCGCAGGTCGCCAGCCTGACTTCAAAGAAGGTGTTATGGCATTCTTGGAGAAACGCCCGGCGAATTTCCGCGCGTCATAATTCTAGATCCGCCCACTCCCCCTCCCAACTACCCCAATGGTTCCCAGAGGCCGGGGTGGTTGAGAGGGGGAGTGGGTGCATCCTGATAATAAAAAAACCGCTTAGCTAAACCCAATCGCGACAGCGATAATCATAACGACAACGCTTAGGCCAAGCATCGCGGCTAGAAACCGCCAGATGAAAGCGACCCATGTTGCCCAAGACAGCTTGGCGGCTGCCAAGCAGCCAATCAGAACGGGCGAAGCAGGCGTAATCACATTGGTAAACCCATCACCGAGCTGAAATGCGAGAACCGCGCTTTGCCGGCTCAGTCCTGAAAGGTCCGCCAGCGGCGCCATGATCGGCATTGTCAGCGCCGCTTGGCTGGACCCGCTCGCAACGGCCAGATTGATCACGGATTGCGCGCCAAACATCGCCACGCCCACCAGCTGCTCCGGCACCTGCGCCGTGAACGAGGCGATACTGACGAGAATAGTGTTCAGCACACTCGCTGTGGCTGGATCATCCCCGCCGAGCAGGATGACAATCCCCTTCGCAACGCCGATGATCAGAACCGCCGGAACAAGCTGCATCGCGCCTTGCTGGAACGCTTCTGCGGCGTCGTTAAAGTCCATATCGCCGAGCTTGAAGACGCGCGCAATCACCGCCGAAATAAGTCCCATGGTGAGGAATTGTGCCCCCAATTCAGGGAAGTAGTAGCCCTTTTGAGAGACCCCCCAGACCACCCAGACAATACCCAAAACAAACGTCAAAAGGATCAGGATGTGGCCGATCCCAAACGCCTCGCTCGTCTCGCTTGTTGGCAAACTATCTTTCAAAGCTGCATCGCTCGCCGCAGCCCGCGAAACTGTCTTGCCTAATCGGACGCCACGCGCATAGCGATAGACCCAAAAAGCCCCAATCGCTGTGAACGAGGTCCACATAATCAACCGAAACTGCAGACCAGAAAGCGTCGGCACTTCCGCAATGCTTTGCGCGACAACCACGGAAAACGGGTTCATCCATGAGGTCCCAAAGCCGACTTGTGTGCCCACAAAGCACACAGCGATCACGGTCAAACTGTCATAGCCGAGGCGCAAAAATGCCGGCAGCAGCATGATGGTGAAGACAATCGACTCCTCGCTCATGCCAAACGTCGCCCCACCAAGCGCGAATAGGACGAATAAGAAAGGCGGTAGCCAGTCCGCGGCCCCGTCACGATCCTCGATAAGTGCTGATAATCCAGCCTCCATCGTGCCTGTGCGCATGATCATGCCAAACACGCCGCCAATGATGAGCAAGAAAGCAACCAGTCCGACGGCGGCGGAATAGGGTCCCCCTGAAACCAAGCCATCGAAAAACAGGTTCAGAAAGCCGGGCTCGCCCCCGCTGGCAAAGATCGGCATGGGTTGGCGACCAACCGTCTCGAACTTGTCAACGCTGATCCCGTTCTCAACGTCCAGAAATCGCCCTGCCGGAACCAAAGCTGTTGCGAGCCAGGCGGCGACCCCGATCACAAACATGATCAACAGCGTGTCCGGCGTTTTAATTCCCTTAGCGGTCTCTGTGGTCCCGGTTTCCATTGCGCTCCCTCTCATCGAACAAAGTCAAGCTTGCCCGTTTTCGCGCTATTGCCAAGTGTGATGCTGGAATACGGCCGCTCTTGTTAAATAGCCGCCCGTAGCCGCGCGACATGTTCGCGTCTGTCGTCGCGTTTCATCAGGCTCTCGCCGATCAGGAACCGTTTCGCCCCACAGGCGCGCAGACGAACAATGTCGTCGACCTCGCTGATCCCGCTTTCAGAAACGAATGCTTCGCTATCAGGGACCATCGGTGCCAGCCGCTCGCTTGTGCCCAAATCCGTCTTCATGATCTTGAGGTCACGATTGTTGATGCCGATCAGGCTGGCGCCTTTTTCCGGTTTTGGCAGCGCCAAGGCACGCTCAATTTCCGCCTCATCATGGGTCTCGATCACGCTATCCATGCCGAGATCACTTGCGGCTTGGATCAGGTCAGACGCCAGAGCATCATCAGTGCAAGACAGGATGACCAGTATCGCATCGGCCCCCATCGCGCGCGCTTCTAACACTTGCAATGTGTCTATCATAAAGTCTTTGCGCAGCATCGGAATGCTGACCACTTCGCGGATGGCGGCAAAATCAGCCGCGCTGCCGCCGAAACTCGGCCAGTCAGTTAGCACAGATAAACACGCTGCTCCGCCCGCCTCATACTCGCGTGCAATCGCCATCGGATTGGCTCCGGGCAGAATCTCCCCCGCACTCGGGCTTTTGCGCTTCATTTCACAGATTAGCGCGTTCTCACCCGTTTCAGCGAGCTCGCTCAGCGCGTTCACAAACCCACGCGGCGGCGCCTGACGGCTCACCTCGCTCATCATATCGGTCACCATCCGCGCATGGCGCAAAGCAGCAACCTCGTTCTTCTTATAGGCTACAATTTTGTCGAGCGCTGTGGTCATCCCGCGCCTTTAGACGCGTCTGCAAGCTTCGACAATGTCGCGAGCGCCGCACCTGAGTCTAATACCTCGCGCGCCGCCGCGGCACCGTCGTTCAAATCACTCACCAGCCCGAGAACATGCAGGCCCGCCGCAGCATTCAGCACAACAGCCTCACGGAACGGGCCTTCACGTCCTTCAAACAATTCGCGGATGGCGAGCGCATTGTCCTCCGGCGCGCCGCCGGCAAGGGCCGATAGATTCGCCCGATCAATCCCGGCCTTCTCCGGCATAATCGTAAGCTCGTTGAGAGTTCCATCCTGGACCTCAATCACTTGCGTCGGCCCTGCAATCGACAGCTCATCAATCACTTCATCTTCGACGTCCGATGTCCCATGCACGACCCAAGCGCGGCTCACACCAAGATCCTTCAGCGCTTCTGCCATGGGGCGCAGCCAGCGGGCTTCATTCACCCCCAAAACCTGATGGGTCGCGCTCGCCGGATTCGACAACGGGCCAAGCAGATTGAAGATCGTGCGAATGCCCAGGCTTGCGCGCACAGGCGCAACATGGCGCATCGCGCTGTGATGGCTGCGCGCAAACAGAAAACCGACCCCGGCTTGCTCAAGACAGGCCCGGAAGCGCGTCTCATCAAGGTCCAGCTCAACGCCAAGCGCCTCAAGAACATCAGCACTGCCGGTCTTCGGCGGCACAGATCGATTGCCATGCTTTGCCACCGTCCCACCGCAAGCCGCAATCACAATCGCGCTGGCGGTCGACGTGTTCAGGCTGGTCCAGCCCAGTCCACCTGTCCCGCATGTGTCCAGTGTTGGCCCTTCAAGCGAGATCGTGCGCGCATTCGCCCGCAGTGTTTTTGCCCCGGCCAACAACTCCGCCCCGGTCTCACCGCGCACAGCCAAACCCATCAGAAACGCGCCGATCTGCTCAGGTGGCACCTCCCCAGACAAGAGTGCAGCAAACGCGTCCTCAAGCTCGGTTTGAGACAGCGCTGCGCCAGAGGCAAGGGCTTTAAGGGTCGGGGAGAGGGAGGTCATGGCGCAATGCTCAACCAGTTGCGCAACAGATCGTGCCCATGCTCTGTCAGAATGCTCTCTGGGTGAAACTGAACGCCAAACACGGGGCGCGAGATATGACGTACCGCCATGATCTCCTCATCATCGGTAAACGCGTCGGCCACCAAAGTCTCCGGTAAATCCTCTGACCGCAGAGACAAAGAATGATAGCGCACAACATCAAATGTCTCAGGCAAGCCCTCAAACAAAGGCCCGCCCTTATGGGTTACGGTATTGATCTTGCCGTGACGGATCTCTTTTGAGGTGATGACCGTACCGCCTTCTGCGGCTCCAATACTCTGATGGCCGAGACAAACTCCCAGGATTGGCAAATCGGCAGGTGCTTGGCGCACAACGTCAACGCAAATCCCGGCTTCGTTTGGTGTGCATGGTCCCGGCGACAAAACGATCCCGTCTCCAGCTCGACTCAAAGCCTCGCTGACGCTGACCTCATCATTACGCACGACCTCTGTGGTCGCTCCGATTTCTTCGAGGTAGTGTACAAGGTTCCAGGTGAAGCTGTCATAATTGTCGATGACGAGAATAGACTTGCTCATTGATCAAACTCATACGCTGCGGCGAGGGCCGCTGCTTTCTTTAAAGCATTTGCCTTATGCACGGTTTCGTCAAACTCATACTGCGCGTTTGAGTCGAGAACGACGCCCCCTCCGGCCTGAATGTGCAGTTCACCATCCTTCAGCACAGCCGTGCGAAGCGCGATACACGTGTCCATATCACCATTCCAGCCGAAGTATCCGATGGCCCCCCCATAGATGCCGCGCGCTTGCTGTTCCAATTCATCAATGATCTGCATCGCTCTGATCTTCGGCGCGCCTGAAACGGTTCCTGCAGGTAGTCCGGCGAGCAGCGCATCGACGGCATCAAGCCCTTCACGCAAATCGCCTTCGACATGGCTGACAATGTGCATCACATGAGAGTAGCGCTCGACAATGAAGCGCTCTGTGACTTCGACACTGCCATAACCGGCAACACGCCCAACATCATTGCGTCCAAGATCAAGCAGCATGAGGTGTTCAGCCATCTCTTTCTGGTCGGCTAAGAGATCGGCTTTGCGCTCGGCATCAATGGTCGAATCGCCAGAGCGGGGCCTTGTCCCGGCAATCGGGCGGATCGCGACGCGGCCTTCGCGCACCCGCACCAGAATTTCCGGGCTTGATCCGATCAGCCGGACATCGCCGAGGTTCATATGGAACATGAAGGCTGATGGGTTCAGACGACGCAGCGCGCGATAAAAGCTGATGGATTTGCGCGTGTAAGGCGCGGAGAAGCGCTGGCTCGGCACAACCTGAAAGATATCACCCGCTTTGATATAGGTACGGGCGCGATCGACCATGTCGAAATACTGATCTTTTGAGGTGTTCGATGTGAAGTCGAGATTCTCTGTCTCGCCGTCACGCGGGCTAAGAGGCAAGGGGGCTTCCAGCGCGTTTTCGACATTGTCGAGCAGCTGGTTCACATAAGTCTCTTCACCGTCGCTGTAGCGTCCAATCAGCAGCAATTCCTGATAGAGATGATCGAAAATCAGCACCACACCGGGAATAACGAGAAGCGCTTCAGGCACGTCCAAAGCGTCCGGCTTTGTGATCTCAACAGGTTCGATGTGCTGTATGAAATCGTATCCGATATAGCCGAAGGCCCCGCTCGCCATTGGCGGTAATCCGGTTTCATCGTCAGGCACGTCAGCGCATGCGGCCTCCGCAAATGTCCGCAAAGCCTCTCGCGGTGTCTCTTCCAGCGTGGTCGCTTCAACGAAAGCGATATTCTCGCTGACTTGCCCAACCCCATCCAACACGCGCATCCAGCGTCTTGGGGCAAGACCTATGAAAGAATAACGACCCAGCCGTTCCCCACCGTGGATCGATTCAAATAGAAATGTGCCGGGTGTGTCGGACCCAAGCTTCATCATCGCGCTGACCGGTGTTTCAAGGTCGCCCGGCCGACGCCTTATGATGAGGCGATCACGAGGTCTTTCATCGCTCATCATAAAGGCCTATTCGACAGGTCGGATGTTACGCTTATAGGCGGCAAGGGCTGCAGCGTTTGTTTCCAGATTGGTATCGGATTCAATCTCAAGGAAAAACGCTTCGAACAAATCATTTGCCAGCGGCTCGACCAATCCAATCGATGTCGCGTTCGCAAGCGTATCCAGTGTATCGCTGGCGGGACGGTCAATCGTTGTCACCTGCAAGACAATCATCTGTCCGGCAAGGCCTGCTGCTGTGAGAACAGCGCCTTCTTCCTGCGCATCAAAAAGACCTGTAATCAGCTGTGGGGGAAGATTGGCTTGTGGATTGGAGCGTGACAGCGGGCGGGTCGTACTGTCCAGAACCGTTCCAAGAGCCGCGGCTTCGACTGCGAGACTGCTCTCGCCACTCTCAATTCGACCTTTGATGTCGCTCGCAAACGATTGCATTTGCTGACTTTGTTGCTGAACACGCCACGCAACACTGAGACGGTCGCGCACCTCTTCAAACTCTGGCATGCGCTCCGGGATGATGCGGTCGACACGCGCCATCCATGTCACTTCCTGATCGCCAAACCGCTCCGTTGTTCGGCCTTCAGGTCTCTGGAACGCCTGTCTTAGCAATTCTGGGTTTTCGGTTAGTGGGCTAAAGAAAGCGCCGCTTGATGAGACACCGCGCTGATCGACCGGCGCAAATGTCAAAACGGGGAGACCGAGATCGAGCCCGATTTCTTCAAGCGTTGACCCTGCACCTGTTAAATCATCAAAGCGCGGAAGCGCTTGATAAAAGGCGTTGAGGCCCTCATCGCGTGAAAGCTCATCAATAATGCTCTCGCGAACATCTTCATAAGGAATGGCGTCGCCTTCAATGATTTCCTGAATTTGCACAACCGTCCACGCGCCATTGACGAGGACCGGTCCGTGCAGCGATTGCAAGCCTGCCGCGCGACTGAAAATGCGATCTGCAAAGGCAGGGTCAGCAATGCCGTCTCTTTGCGTTGCGCGAATAGTTGAGGAGAGCGTCCCCGCGATATCATCGACACCAGCACCCGCAACAATTTGTCCAAGCGCTGCGCGGGCTTCGTCTTCAGTTGCGAATAAAAACTCCGAAATCACACGCGTGTCTGGTCCGGTATAGCGCTCAGCCCGGTAGGCGTCATAGAAACCAATCAAATCGTCTTCCGAAAACGATGCTGCAGAGGCACCAGTAAAATCGTCGACTGACATGCGAAGAAGGGTCAGCTGGCGTCGTTGCGGTTCGCGAAGGCTTTCTCTGCGCTCTTCATACAGCGCCTGCAGCTCTTCCTCGGTTGGCTCACCAATATCGGGCAGCATGTCCTCGCGGATCGTAAACCAGCTCGCTGTGCGCAGTTCACCGGTGTATGAGGCTTCAATTCTCGCCAGTGCATTCGGCACTTTAAGGCCAGCGGCGGGCATACCGCGGAGTCGGTCTATGGTCAGGTCACGCTCAACAATGTCTTCAAAACTACGCTCTGTGTAACCATTGTCGCGCAACAGAGATGAATACATCAGCGGGTCAAACAGCCCCGTCGTGTCTGAGAAGACGGGGTTCTCATTGATTGTCTCCTGAACGATCGACGGTGTCGCTGTAATGCCTAGCGTATCGGCATAGGCCCGCAACGCAATCTGGAAGCGTTCTCGATTGTAAATCTGATCCACAAAGCCCTGATCGAGCGCCTGCTCTTTGGTCAAAGAGCGCCCATTATCATCCTGCAAATTGCGTAACTCACGCTCAACCGTGGCATCAAACTGCGCATCAGAGAGCGTCCGATTGCCAGCCTTAGCGAGATTGCTGCCGAGATTGCCGCCAAAGACATCGGTCATGCCCCATCCAGCCATGGCGATAATAATCACAACAAAGACCAACATGCCCAGTTTCGAGCGAAGCATATTACGCAAAAGGGTCAGCATTTCCGGTTCCGGCTCCCGCAGGTGAGTTGTTTCTTGTCTAAAGGCTTGCTAGGCGAGCGCGCACACTTGTTCAAGACGGGGCTTCACATGGCGCGACCACTGATTGCTGGAAATTGGAAAATGAACGGGCTGAGCGCAGCTTTGGCAGAAGTCGATGCCATCAACGACATTCTGCCTCAGCTCGAAGATAAAGCCGATTGCTTGCTCTGCCCGCCAGCAACTCTGATCGCCTCTATGAAAGCCCGCGCGCATCCCCGCTTAAAAGTCGGTGGCCAGTCCTGTCATGCTTCTGAGAACGGCGCTCATACAGGCGATATCGCGGCAGAAATGCTCGCGGACGCAGGCGCCTCATACGTCATTGTTGGCCATTCAGAGCGCCGCCAAGATCACGGCGAGACCGATGCCGATATAGCTTCACAAGCCGAGGCCGCCTTGCGCGCCAACCTCATCCCCATCATCTGCTGCGGCGAAAGCCTTGAGACACGCAAGGCCGACGCGACCCTCGACTTCATTAGCGCACAGCTCGCAGGGTCTCTCCCCGACAGCCTCAGCGCTCAGACCTTCGTCGTGGCCTATGAACCCATCTGGGCCATCGGCACAGGTGAGGTCGCGACACCAGATCAGATCGCAGATGTCCATGCCCATATTCGCAACATACTCGTCGAACGGTTTGCAGACACCGGCACCAACACACCAATCCTCTATGGCGGCTCCATGAAGCCGGGCAACGCCGCAGACATTTTAGCCGTCCAGAACGTCGATGGAGGCCTGATCGGCGGGGCAAGCTTGAAGGCGGCTGACTTCATGTCCATTTACAAGGCTGCAATAGCATAAACACTGACCCGAAGGGGTTGGCGGACACGGTGAGACGGCCTAATCCGCAAAGATTGAATTTCAGGGATCCATCCACATGACCAATGTGATTCTCGTCGTGCACATTTTAGCGGCTGTTATCCTCACAACCGTTGTCCTGATGCAGCGTTCAGAAGGCGGCGCGCTCGGCATCGGTGGCGGTGGCGGCGGTGGTGGTGGCGGCGGCCTGATGAGCGGGCAGGGCGTTAAAGGCGCGCTGATCCGCACAACAGTGGTCTTCGGCGCGATCTTCTTCATCACCAGCCTGACACTCACCACCATGGCGACCCGCAACAGCCCGGACCAGCAAACAGTCACATCGGGCGAGGGCTCCGCGACATCGGAATCTGCCACCGGAATTGACCCAACCACAATGGGTGACCTGCTTGAGCCAAGCGGCCCTGCAATCCAAGACCCGGCACCGACAGACCCGTTAACGAGCGACCCGCTCTCAACAGATCCCGTCACAGCGGATCCTCTCGCCAGTGACCCACTATCAAGTGATCCCTTGCCCACTGATCCTCTCGCCGATGATCCAGCGCCGGAAGGTCCTGACGAGACGCCCCAACAATAAAAAACCACACATGGCGCTACTGCCACCAAGCGAATCGGACAACACAACACTCCCATGACTCGCTATATTTTCATCACTGGCGGCGTGGTGTCCTCTCTCGGTAAAGGCATTGCTTCTGCGGCGCTTGGTGCTCTGTTGCAGGCCCG
>JBCCDF010000098.1:0-10161 GCA_039030935.1 Pseudomonadota bacterium
GTCGACCAGTTGGTCAGTGTCCCGCCGAGCCAACGGTGGTTCATGTAATACTGTGCGGAGCGTTGCGCGGCTTCTGCGATCGGTTCAGAAGCCTGACGTTTTGTGCCGACAAAAAGAATACGTCCGCCTTTCGCGACTGTATCGCGAACTTGTACCAGCGCTTGATGGAGCAGGGGAACACTCTTGGAGAGATCGAGAATGTGAATGCCGGAGCGCGCACCGTAAATATATTGCTTCATTTTCGGGTTCCAGCGATGGGTCTGGTGTCCGAAATGTACGCCCGCTTCGAGCAGTTCACGCATGGTGAATTCTGGCAATGCCATATCAATTGTCCTTCATCCGGTTAACCGGCACGGACCTCAATCGTCACTTCAAGGGCGAAGTTTCGACACCGGATCGTCCGCGCATCGGGGGTTGAAGCCGCGCTTATACAGCTTTTGCCTCGCCCCGCAAGCATTGGCTTTCAGCGTGATTTTACTCACGCCGCTTCCTGATCAACCCGCGCAACACCGGGTGCGGATTTCAGCGCCCGAAGCGCCTCTAAGCCTGTCGCATAGGTCTCGGGCAGGCGTAATGTGACCGATCCTTGCGGCTCGATTGGCATTTGCACCAGAATATGGCCGCGCTCCGGCCCCGGTGCGGCTTTTAGGCGGGCAGCGACGCCCGCGAGTCCATCCAAATCTGCGCCGCGTTCAAGATGCACATGAAGCCCCGCAGCCTTCTTTGCGATGCGGGCTTTCTCTATCGGCTGTACGCGGTTGAGGCTGAGGCGCAAATCATCATCTCTGAACCGCACTTCAGCAGTGATGCAGACCGCTTCGCCAACAGCGATTTGATCGCGCACCTCACTCAACATCTCTGGCGTCACCATCATTTCAACCTCGCCTGTCGGGTCAGACAGGGTCAAGAACGCGAACTTGCCGCCATTTCGCGCTGGTTTTTCGACCTTTGCGCGCACCACACCGATCAGTTCCAGATTGGTGCGTCTCGGCGCTTCTTCTGCAACATCCATGGCCAGTGTCACACGCCCCGGCTCAAGGGTTTCCAAAATATCGTCCAGAGGGTGGCCGGAGAAGTAGAAGCCAATCGCCGCGAACTCTGCATCCAACTTGTCCTGCATGGCCCAAGGCCGCGCATTTGGAAGCGTGGCTCGCATGGCGGGTTCAGCGTCGCCAAACAGGCCGCCTTGACCTCCGGCGCGGTCTTCCGCTGCTGCTGCACACGCTGCAGAGAGTGTTGGTGCAGCCGCAAGGACGCGCGCTCTATTCGGCTCTAGACCATCAAATGCTCCAGCTTTGGCGAGCTGTTCCATACATTTCTTGCTGATGTCTTTTGGATCAATGCGTTCAGCGAAGTCATGCAGGTCTTTGTAGGGACCGCCGCGCTCGCGTTCTGCAACAACACGAGCCATCGCATCCTGGCCCACGCCTTTCAGCGCACCCAGCGCATAGACAACTGCATCGCCGCGAACATCGAAGTCGGCCGTCGACGCATTCACATCGGGGGCCAGCACTGGAATTTTCAGTCGCTTGGTTTCCTGGAAAAACGCGGCCAATTTATCGGTATTATGCAGGTCAAGGCCCATTGAAGCCGCCATGAACGCTACGGGGAAGTGACGCTTTAAATAGGCGGTCTGATAGCCGATCAGCGCGTAGGCGGCTGCGTGCGACTTGTTAAAGCCATAGCCCGCAAACTTCTCCATCGTATCGAAAATCTCGTTGGCGAGCGGCGGATCAATGCCTTTTTGGTCCTTCGCGCCTTTTAAGAACCGCTCCCTCTGGGCAACCATTTCTTCGAGTTTTTTCTTACCCATTGCCCTGCGTAGGAGATCGGCTTCACCAAGAGAATATCCCGCGATTTCCTGGGCCATCCGCATGACCTGCTCCTGATAGACCGGAACACCATAAGTGGCCTCTAGGATCGGCTCGAGATCAGGGTGCTGATAGCGGATCGTGGTCGGGTCATCCTTTCCGGCTGCGTAGACCGGAATATTGTCCATCGGGCCGGGGCGGTAGAGCGAGATAATCGCGATAACATCTTCAAGGCTGCTCGGACGCACCTTACGCAGCGTATCGCGCATGCCCTGTCCCTCAAGCTGGAAGATGCCGAGCGTCTCACCGGACGCCATCAACTCATAGGTCGCTGGGTCATCAAGACTGTCCCAGTCCGGGCCGACATCATCACCGTCGCGGCGAATGAATTTGAGCGCGCGATCAATCACGGTGAGCGTCTTCAAGCCCAGAAAATCAAACTTCACCAGGCCAGCGGCTTCCGCCCATTTCATATTATACTGCGTTGCCGGCAGATCGGCACGAGGATCATTATATAGCGGAACCAATTCTGTCAGAGGTCGGTCCGCAATGACGACGCCCGCCGCATGCGTCCCGGCATTGCGATACATCCCCTCCAGTGACAGCGCTTTGTCGAGCAAATCTCCGACACGCGGATCCTTTTCTTTCTCCTCATCGAATTTGGGTTCGTCCAGAATTGCGTCGGAGAGTTTTGGTGGCTTGGCGGGATTGAACGGGATAAATTTCGCAAGGCGGTCAACCTGACCATAAGGCATTTGCATGACGCGCCCGACATCGCGCACAACCGCTTTGGCCTGCAAGGTTCCGAAGGTGATGATCATCGCCACCGAATCCGCGCCGTACTTGTCGCGCACATAGCGGATCACTTCCCCGCGCCGCTCCTGACAAAAATCGATGTCAAAGTCCGGCATTGAGATCCGCGCCGGATTAAGAAATCGCTCGAACAGAAGATCAAAGCGCAGAGGGTCGAGATCTGTGATGGTGAGGACCCACGCCACCAGCGAACCAGCGCCGGAGCCCCGTCCCGGTCCAACCGGGATCTGCTGCTCTTTGGCCCATTTGATGAAGTCTGCAACGATGAGAAAATAGCCGGGAAATCCCATTTTCCCGATAATACCAAGTTCATAATCAAGTCGCTCGAAATAGACTTCGCGCTCGGCATAGAGTTTCGGCGCTGTCGCCAAACGCGCTTCAAGGCCCTCTCTCGCTTGAGCCTCCAACTCTTCAAGCTCCGAGCGCGATTCATCCCCAAAACTCGGCAGGATCGGGTCATGCTTCTGCGCGCGCACACCACATCGACGAGCAATCTCCGCCGTACGCTCAATCGCTTCAGGCAAATCTGAAAATAGCGCGCGCATTTCGTCTTGCGTCTTCAAATATTGGCCCGCTGCGACTTGTGGACGGTCATCCTGGCCGAGATAAGCGCCATTCGCGATACACATCATGGCGTCATGCGCGTCGCGATCATCTGGCTTCATAAAGCGCGCATCATGGGTCGCCACGATGGGCAGTTCCAGCTCATAAGCGAGCTCTAAGAGTGTCGCCTCACAGACGGCTTCATCACTCGTCCCGTGGCGCGTAATCTCGACATAGCAGCGCCCGGGGAAAGTCTCTGAAAGCGTTCTAAGAACTTCTCGTGCTGCGCCTGTCTTACCGCGCAGGATATGGCGCGCCACCTCACCCTCTGCCCCACCTGTTAAGACAATCAGACCGTCTGTCTTCTCTTCCAGATAGCGCTTGTGAATGCGCGGCACGCCGTCTTCCGCATCCAGGTACGCATGGGAGGCGAGCGCCATGAGCCGCTGATAACCGACGTCATTCTGGGCATAGAGCGAGAGCCTTGTGATCGTCTCATCATGGGCCCCATCCGTGACATCAAAACAGACCCCCATGATGGGCTGTACGCCGGCCCCCGCCAGTGCTTCTGAGAGCTCAAGCGCCCCAAACATATTATTATGATCAGTGACGGCGATGGCGGGCATTTTATGCTCAATACACCAGCCGGTTAAATCCTTAGTCCCGATCATGCTTTGCAAAAGAGAAAAGCTTGTGCGCACCGCGAGGTGGATGAAAGGGATCTCTGCCATGCCTATCACTCCATCACTTCAAGCCTGACATCACGGGTCGATTCCACTTCACTTGCCAGTCCTGATTAACTGTGACGTATCACATCTCTAAAAAGAACAAAAGTAGAACTTTTAGTTTTCTTGCGAAAAACTGATGAGCTTTCCGTCTTCAAGCGTCAAGACGCGGTCCATATGCCGGGTCAGGGTCATATTATGCGTGGCGACCAGTACGGCGGCCCCTTCGCTTCGCGCCATTCGGATCAGGCTCGCAAAGACGCGTTCTGTTGTGGCCGGATCGAGATTGCCGGTTGGCTCATCCGCGATCACAAGACGGGGATCATTCGCCAGAGCCCGCGCAATCGCGACGCGCTGCTGCTCGCCGCCAGACATCTGTCCGGGTTGATGACCCGCACGCTCTGATAGCCCCATTTCTTCGAGCAGCGTTTCTGCTTTCTCACGCGCCACACGTCGTGCGACACCGCCGACCATAAGCGGCATGGCGATATTATCGCGGGCATTAAACTCAGGCAGCAAATGGTGAAACTGATAGACGAAGCCGAGCTTCTGACGCCGGAGCCGTGTGCGACCGGCCTCATTCAGAGCCATACAGTCTTCGCCTTCCAGAATGACCTGTCCGCCCTCGGCTTTTTCTAGCAAGCCCGCAGTATGTAGGAGCGTCGACTTTCCAGACCCTGAGGGCCCAACCAGACCGACCAGTTCACCGCGGTTCAAGATCAAATCGGCACCATCCAGAACGCGCAACGCGCCTGCGGCAGAGGCATATTCTCGCACAATCGCGCGTAGCTCCAGAACTGCACTCATTATTCGAACCTCAACGCTTCGACGGGGTCCATCTTGGCAGCTGACCAGGCCGGCCAGAGCGTCACGAGAACCGACATACTCATCGCCCAGAGCGTGGTGAAAATCGCTTCTCCCCAGTTTAGCTCTGCTGGTAAACCCTCAAGCCCATACACGCTTGGTGGGAACAGTTGAATACCAAACCAGGCGAACAGCGCATTCTCAATATTGTTGATGTTGAGCACGATCGTGACGCCCAAGAGTAAGCCGATCAGCGCACCGGTCAGGCCTAATACCGCGCCGACCATGACAAAGACCCGCATCACTGATCCGCGCGAGGCCCCAATGGTTCGCAGGATCGCAATGTCACGCGATTTATTCTTCACCAGCATCACAACACCGGTAATGATATTCAGCGCTGTAATCGTGATCAGGATCAACATGATGACCCGCATCATGCCCCGCTCAACATTTAAGGCATTGAAATAGGCTGCGCGCTGGCGCTTCCAGTCCTCAACGTAGAATTGAAAGCCGATTGCCTCGTTGACCCGTGCCACGGTATCCTCAGACTTCATCGGGTCCTCTATGCGCATATCAAGCAATTCATATTGTCCGCGCTTGCTGAAAAAGAGCTGCGCCTGGTCCATCGGCATCAGGATGTAGAGTTTATCAAGTTCAACACTTCCGGTCTGAAATAAAAGGCCAATGCGATAACTCTTGGATCGCGGGTTCACACCAAAAGGCCCTTTGGTTCCTTCTGGTGCGATAAGTGTTACACGATCGCCTGCTCGTAACCCCAGATCGGCCGCCAGAAATCGCCCCATCAGAATCGTATCCCCGCCATTGCGCCCCTCACCAAAGCCTGCAGCCCGCGCTGTTTCTGCGCCTCCCTCCAGGAAGGGCAGCGTGTCGAGATCATTCACGCGAACACCGCGCACGACAGCGCCCGTTTTGGCGTACTCACTGCTCGCAAGCACCTGTTCTTCAATTAGCGGCGAGACCGTATTGACGCCTTCCAGTTCACTTAACCGGATGGCCAATTCATCCGCGCTATCTTCATCGAGACTGGAGACGGAGACAAAGACGTGCCCCTGCCCACCCAAAAGCGCATTCAAGAGGGTCGAGCGAAACCCGCTCATCACGGACATAATGACAATCAGAGCCGTGACAGCCAGCATAATCCCGACAAATGAAATAATCGAAATTAGGCTCACCCCGCCTTGAGAGCGCTTCGCCCGCAAGTATCGCCATCCGAGCGTGCGCTCAAAGGTTCCGAAAGGAGCCGCGCGTGACATCTATCCGCCCATAATCGTGTTGATGGCACTCTCCACTGAGAGGTCTTGTTTTTCACCCGTGGAGCGTCGTTTTAGCTCAACCGAGCCAGACTTCACCCCGCGCGGACCAACTGTGATCTGCCAAGGCAGACCGATCACTTCCATGCGCGCAAATTTCGGTCCGGCGCGTTCCGCTGTATCATCCAGCAGTGGGTCTTTGCCGGCGGTGACGAGCTTTTGATAAGCCTCATTCGCCACGGCAGAGACATCCTCCGCATCAGGCTTCATATTGACAATCCCAACTCCAAACGGCGCCACTTCATCTGGCCAGACAATGCCGTTCTCATCATGGCTCGCCTCGATGATCGCGGCAACACAGCGTGAAACTCCAATCCCATATGAACCGCCATGAATGGTCGCCAATTCGCCGTCTCGCGTCTGCACCTCAGCGCCCATAGGGTCTGAATATTTCGTGCCAAAATAGAAGATGTGGCCGACCTCGATCCCGCGCGCTTCGACGCGGCGATCCTCGGGCACCTCAGCCCACGCTGCTTCATCATGCTTTTCATCTGTGGCCGCATAATAGCGCGTTCGCTTGTCCATTTCATCCGCCAAAGCCGCGCCATCGCCAAAGTCAAAATCAGCACCCGGGGCAGGGACATCCAGCACAGCCTTATCACAGAAGACCGCACTCTCACCACTATCAGCCAGGATCAGAAACTCATGGCTCAAATCACCGCCAATTGGGCCAGGGTCTGCCTGCATCGGAATGGCTGTAATCCCCATCCTCGCAAACGTATTCAGATAGGCCGCAAACATCTTCTGATAGGCGACCCGGGCGCCAGCTTCATCCAGATCGAAGCTGTAGGCGTCTTTCATATAGAACTCACGCCCACGCATGACCCCAAATCGGGGTCGGATCTCATCGCGAAACTTCCACTGCTGATGATAGAGATTGAGCGGCAGCGCCTTATAGCTTTTCACGTATGAGCGGAAGATGTCTGTAATCATCTCTTCATTGGTTGGCCCGTAGAGCAGTCCGCGTTCATGACGATCCGTGATCCGCAGCATTTCGGGCCCATAAGCGTCATAGCGCCCGCTTTCCTGCCAAAGCTCAGCCGATTGCAGCGTCGGCATCAGCATCTCAATCGCGCCCGCGCGATCCATTTCCTCTCGCACGATCTGCTCGATCTTTTTCAGCACTCGAAAGCCAAGTGGCAACCAGGAATAGATCCCGGCCGCATTCTGGCGGATCATGCCAGCGCGCAGCATCCATTGATGGCTGACCACAACAGCATCTGCAGGGACGTCCCTTGAGACAGGAATAAAGTACTTCGACAGACGCATCGCGTTTAAACTCACAGACTAGACAAAACCACCGCTCTGTTATGGCGGCTTGGTGTTAATGGCTAGTATGGATTGGTATGCGCAGACCAGAAAAGGTCAGAACATATACGATAAGGAGCGCCAGATTACTCTGGCGCCCCAAATAGGTTCGTCACTGTCTATCCAGTCTGCAGACGCACTTTGTACACGTCTATCAGCATCTCATTGCCAATTGTCTTCACAGCTTGTTTGATCGCGGCTTGCGTGCAGGCTTGGGTTTCTGCCCGACGGACCATTTTCCAATGACGATTATCATAATCACAAACGCTTTCAGCCGCCGCTTCGATACGATCCAAAGCAATTTCGGCGCCGGCTGGTGAGTTAAGGTCAAGCCCTGCGACAGAGACAGGTTTTGTCGTAACATCAGCTGATCCAGCAAAAGCGGCTGGGGCGGCAATCAATGATACCGCGGTCATGGCGGCAAGAATCTTAGAGTAGGTCATGTGGGGCTCCTGTTATCGTTATGATTGATCCCTGATCGCGAGAATTGCTTAACCTAGGGGAACACTGAAGCCAATTAAATTTATTGTAATTCAATAAATTTTTTATGAATTACAATAAATTTAGAGTATGATTATATGCCTTTCCCTCGCTCCACCTACGGCAGGATCAGAATACGAAGAACCCGCATTGCGATTGCAGAATCATCCAAGCGCCTGCATCGCACGTATTAAACACATCTATTTCTGGAGGTGTTTATGCGGATCATTCTGTCTTCAATGTTTGCCGTCGCTTGCACGACGCTCTTCGGGTCTGCCTCCGCTGACAAAGCCCCTAAAGATATTCAACTCACGCCCGAACAGATTGAGCGAGACGTGTCCATAGCGATGGAAGCTTATGAGCGCATCCATCCGGGCTATACACGCTATACCAGTCAGGATGCGCTCGACGCGCAATGGCAATCCATCATCACTGAAGCCTCCACCAATAATGGCATGAGCAAAGGCGACTTTTATATCGCCTCCAATCGCGCACTGGCCCTTATTCGCTGTGATCATACGAAAGCTGAGCTTTCAGAAGATATGGCCGAGCGCCGTAAGTCCGTCCCCGTCTACCTGCCCGCAAAATGGACGCTCGTTGAAGGCCGGGCTTTTGTAGAATTCGCAGATGATGCCAGCGGCTTGCAATTTGGCGATGAAATCCTCGCGATTGATGGCCAGCCCATTTCAGAGCGGGTCGACGCTGTTCTTCCGCTTATTCCTTATGACGGGAAAACGGATTTCGTTCGCACTCATCAAGCCGCGCAGTCTTTTGAGTTCAGAGGCGGTGGCGTTGACCATTTCGGTGAGTTCCTGTGGCCTGCAAATCCAACGGTAGACCTCACCATAAAGCGCGGCAGCGCCGAGCCTGAGATCATGACGGTGACCCGAATTACCCATCCTGAATGGAGGGCTTTGGGGTCTGAAGCAGCGACCGCGCGGAACTTCAAGGATGCGGTCACCTTTGAACGCATTGGCGACGCGGCCGCCTATCTGCGCGTTGATACGTTTGTGAATTATCGCCAGCCCGTCAAACCGGACACCCTCTACGATCCGATCTTTAAGGCGATTAAATCTGAGGGGCGCGATACGCTGATCTTGGACCTACGTAAGAATGGCGGGGGCTCAGATGACGCCAGTAACCGCCTGATTGCGCATCTCATCGGTCAGAAAGCCCCGCTCATGTCAGATGTTCGCGTGAAAACACTGAATATTGATGGTCTGAGGGACTATCTTTGGACATGGGACTCCCGCGCGCTCAATCCAAATCCGCTTGGCTTCACGCGAAATGATGATGGAACCTATAGCATGCGCAAGCTGGCGAATGATAATCTGAAATCCCTGAAGCCGGATAAGACAGCATTTGATGGTAAGCTGATTATCCTGACCAGTTCGGCCAATTCATCTGCCTCAACCCATTTGATGTCTTTCTTGAAGGGCCAGAACCCAGACGCAATCCTGATCGGAGAAGAAACAGGTGGGAGCGCGCAAGGCGCAACGGCGGGCATTCTGTTCACACTCACCTTGCCTGAAAGCGGCATCAAGATGCGTATTCCCTTGTTTCAACAATTCATCAATGTCGACAGCTTCGAGCATGGTTATGGCATGAAACCAGACATCGAAGTCGATATTACAGCCGCCGACTTCCTCGCCGGCAGAGACCCCGCTTTTGAACGCGCATTGCAGGAAGTCGGGCAGAGCTAGCCTAAGCCAACGCCTCTTTTTTTTCTTCGATTGTCATCCAGTCGAGTTCAGCTCGTTCGAGATCTGCGCGCGCCTGTTCCAAGGCTGAATTCACTCTCGCGAACTCATCAGGATCGCGGGTAAACAAGTCCGGGTCCGAAAGTGTTTTTTCTAGAGCTTCGATCTCATCATTCAGGCGCGGCATGAGAGCCTCAACTTCTGTCAGGCGGTGCTGGTCTTTGAAGGAGAGTTTCGTCTGCTTCTTAGGCTGATCCTGTCTCGCGGACGTCGCTTTAGGTTTGCGGGCATCAGCCTGCTTCGCCGTTTTGCGCGCCCCTTTGATTTGGCGCTGTGCGTCGCTCCATCCACCTGCGGTTTCAATCCACTCGCCATCGCCAATGGGGACAAGGCATGAGGTCACGGTTGCATCAAGAAAGGCTCGGTCATGGCTGACCAGAATGAGGGTGCCTTCAAAATTCAGCAGCATGTCCTCAAGCAGATCAAGCGTCTGCATATCGAGGTCATTGGTCGGCTCGTCCAGCACCAACACATCTGTGGACTGGGCCAGCGCAATTGCCAGCGTCAGCCGATTTCGCTCCCCCCCAGAAAGGGCGGCGACAGGTTGGCGAAGCTGTTCCGGCTTGAACAAAAAGTCCTTTGCATA
>JBCCDF010000099.1:0-10108 GCA_039030935.1 Pseudomonadota bacterium
CTCGTCTGACAGTTTGTAGCCGTCCGGGCCGAACAGCTTGATCCCATTGTCTTTATAACTGTTATGGCTGGCCGAAATCATGACACCGAGGTCGGCACGTAGGCTTCGTGTCATCATCGCAACGCCGGGGGTCGGTAGGGGACCGAATAGAGTGACATCCATTCCAACAGACGTGAATCCGGCAACCAGTGCGGGCTCAATCATATAGCCAGACAGACGAGTGTCTTTCCCAATAACGACCGTATGTCGGCGTGGGCTGGTTGTCCGAAAGTATTTTCCGGCGGCCATGCCCAGACGCATCGCAATTTCAGGTGTCATTGGCGTCGTGTTCGCTGTGCCACGAATTCCATCAGTGCCAAAATATTTACGCGTCATTCGGGGCGCTCCGAAGTGGGTCTGTGATTGTATGCAGGGGCAATGCCATAGTTTCGATGGCTTTTCCAAGACTGTTTTGTGTTTGCGATGCGTCTTCTCAGAGATCGAACAAAACAATGATAGTGGCACGTCGCTTGCTTTAATTCGCCTTACTGGGGAAATTTGAAGGAGACGCGAGATGCGTTTGAACAGTCTGATGATCGGCGGCGTGCTCGCTTTAACACTTGGCGGATGCATGACTATCCCAACGGATATGAGCGTCTCTGACTATTGTGCCAATCCGGCTAAGGCGAATGAGAGTGTCTGTCGCCTGAAAGTTGAAATTGATGGCAATGCCACTGCGATTGCCGATACCAATATAAGCTTGAACGAAGCGCGCACTTTTGCGGCGAGCGCTATGAGTGCGGCTGAAAGCGCTCAATCCTCTGCTGATCGTGCGCAAGATACAGCTAATCGTGCCTTGTCACTCGGTCAAACCGCGATGCTGAAAGAGGAAGACCTGATTTGTAAGACACGTGTCGTCCAGCAGTCCTCAATCGGCACGTGTGAAGCGGGCTATACCGTGATGGGATGTACGCAGACGCGTTATACCCATCGTGCGGGTGGCTTGTCATTCCTGCGTGAGGTCAACAATGAGCAATGCAGGTTCAACAGCCAGGTTTTGGAGATGCAGGTGCGCTGCTGCATGACTGCGCCGGTACAAAAGCGGATCAGCTATCCGGCAGGCTAGGCCGCGATTAACACTCAAGGCAGCGCGACCACAGAATCATCGCGCTGTCGTCGTGTTGGACCCTCATCGCCGACACATTCCGAAATAGTCTTTGCAGTGACGAACCTGTCGCTGGTCGAGTAGGTCGCGAGCATGAGATTTGAGTAGATTAGAGGGTGAGCCACCATGTGCGGTATTATCGGAATTCTCGGACAGGATGAAGCAGCGGCTCCCCGTTTGATGGATGCTCTACGCCGACTGGAATATCGTGGCTATGATAGTGCCGGACTTGCGACGCTCGATGGTGGGACGCTGAACAGGCGGCGTGCAGCGGGAAAACTCAAAAATCTTGAAGACGTCCTTAGCTCTGATCCTCTAAATGGTTCAATAGGAATAGGCCATACCCGATGGGCGACGCACGGTGCGCCGACCGTTATGAACGCTCATCCTCATTTCTCAGACCCTGTCGCCCTCGTCCACAATGGGATCATTGAGAACTTTCGGAGCTTGCGTGAGACGCTGGAAGCTGAAGGTCATAGGTTTAATACAGAGACCGACACAGAGACTGTGGCTCATCTGGTCTCGGCCTTTTTGGCGAAGGGACATGATCCTAAGCAGGCCGTTCAGGCGACACTGAAGCGGCTTGAAGGTGCCTTTGCACTAGGGATTATCTTTGAGGGTGAAACCGATCTCATGATTGGCGCACGCCGTGGATCACCCCTCGTTATTGGGGTCGGCGATGGTGAAATGTTTCTTGGCTCTGACGCTTTAGCCGTTGAGCCATTTACCCATCGCGTCATTTATCTCGAAGAAGGCGATTGGTGCGTTCTGACCCGCGAGACGTATAAGATTTACGATCAGGCAGGGACGGCCGTCGAGCGTCCGGTCTCCATCGTTCAGGGCTCCGGCGCTGTTGCAGAGAAGGGCAAGTATCGCCACTTCATGCAGAAGGAAATCTTCGAACAACCCGAAAGCACCGCACGAACCATCAATGCCTATGTTGATGCGCTTGATCAGGCGATCACGCTCCCGTCCGATCAGGGGGATGTGATCGATTGGAGCACGATTACCCATCTCCACATGGTTGCTTGCGGAACGGCCTATTATGCCACTTGCGTCGCTGAGTACTGGTTTGAGCAACTCGCCGGACTGCCCGTCAAAACTGATATCGCCTCAGAGTTCCGTTATCGTCAGCCGGCTTTGCCAAAATCGGGCGGATTGGCGCTGTTTGTTAGCCAATCTGGTGAGACGGCGGACACTTTGGCCGCGCTTCGATATTGTAAGGACGCCGGTCTGAGAACCGCAGCGATTGTCAATGTCCCGACGTCTACAATTGCCCGCGAAGTCGATCTGGTCTTACCGACACTTGCGGGTCCTGAAATCGGTGTGGCCTCAACCAAAGCCTTTACCGCTCAACTGTGCGCGCTCGCTGCCGTTGTCATCGCGGCGGGGCGCTCAAGAGGGACCCTCTCGCGCGATGCTGAGATACGCCTGACCCGCGCCCTTATAGAGCTACCGCGTAAAATTTCGGAGACATTTGTGCTGGATGAGACGATTGCAGGCCTTGCCCGCAATATGGCGAAGGCCCGCGATGTCATCTATCTTGGACGCGGCGTTCATTACCCGATTGCTCTAGAGGGCGCGCTGAAACTGAAGGAAATCAGTTATATTCATGCTGAAGGGTATGCGTCTGGCGAGTTGAAGCACGGCCCGATCGCCCTGATTGACGAGGAAACCCCGGTTGTTTTTGTCGCACCCTTTGACGGGTTATTTGATAAATCGCTGTCGAATTTGCAGGAAGTTGCGGCGCGGCGCGGTGAAGTCCTGCTGATTTCTGACGCTGCGGGCTTGAGAGCGGCGGGGGATACCCCGGCGCATTCTATTGCAATGCCGGACTGCGATCCGTTCCTCGCACCTATCTTGTATAGCTTACCTGTGCAGATGCTCGCCTATCATGTTGCGGTCGAAAAAGGGACCGACGTTGATCAACCTCGAAATCTGGCGAAGTCAGTTACGGTCGAATAAGTCATTGAAAATAAGATAGAAAAAGCCCGCATCTTTATCAGATGCGGGCTTTTTTACTTGGGAGGAAACCGTCTTTAGACGACAGCTGCAGCCGCTAGAACTGTTGTTGCAGCGATGGCCAGAGCCGTTGGGATTGCGAGAGCAATCGCCAAAATGCCTTGACGGGTTTCTGTTGGGGAGGAGACGCGCATGGGATTTATCCTTCTATTTGCGGTTATGGCGGAGTGTTCTCCGTCCATGAACAACATGTAGGGTAGGTCTATCGAAAAATCAATGAATAATTTTAAAATTATTCAGCGTTCAATTTTTCGAGGTGTTTTAGAGGAACTGTTAACCCGGCAAGTGTGATGTCGAGAACTCCTTCAAGCTCGCGCTCAAGTTCCGGTAAGGTGAGCCTTGACCAGAGTTGCGGATAACGAAATTTCATCGTGGCCGCTTGCATCATTTCAGCCGTGTAGTTGGCGTTTTCGACAGGCGCAAAAGCGCCCTCTTTGATGCCCTGCTTCAATATTTGGACGAGATAGACACGTTCCTGAGCAAGTTCTTCATTCGCAAAGGTTGGGCGTTCACGCGCCAAAATTTCGGCGACTTCTAGAATTTTCGCGTCTTTATCTAATTTCGCGAAGGTCTCGTGTAGGGCAATATGGTGAAATAGCCGCATCTTTTCAGGCGCGTTGCTGGCGCTGCGAACCAGCGCGGCATTGGCGGAGTTAATCTCCACATTGTATTTGCGCGCCATAGCTTCGGCAATGTCGAGCTTTGATGCGAAGAATCGGTAGATGTTACCGGCTGACATGCCGCAATCCCCGGCGATCTCGGACATTGTCGTCTTAGCGTACCCGTAATGGAGGATGCGGTCCATG
The DNA here is from genome assembly GCA_039030935.1 of Pseudomonadota bacterium. Classification (GTDB taxonomy): domain Bacteria; phylum Pseudomonadota; class Alphaproteobacteria; order Caulobacterales; family Hyphomonadaceae; genus Henriciella. The sequence continues at coordinate 3,973 of JBCCDF010000099.1, forward strand.
GCGGCGTCAAGAATTTGCTGGCGAGTGTCTGTTTTATCGTTCATAGACCATAACATACAGTATGACCGTGAATAATCAACGGATTGTTCAATGACAAGCGTGTGAGGAAGCAGCGAGCGTGACTGAGACGACACGGATGCGGGCAAATCAAGAGCCCTACAAGATCGGTGTTTTAGGGGGAGGCGCGTGGGGAACTGCGCTCGCTGTCTCCTCTGCATCGAAAGGCGCAGATGTGCATGTCTGGGCCCTTGAAGATGAGGTCGCACAGGCTTTGTCAGGCGGTGATGGCAATCCGTTATATCTACCAGGACTTAAATTACCTCAGTTGAACGCCTCGACCGATCTGGAGGAGTTGAGCGGCTGCGATGCTATTCTCGCAGTCGTACCAGCCCAATTTGCGCGCACAGTCTTTGACGATTTGAAACCTTATATTGATGCTGGAACGCCAATTCTATTGTGTGCCAAGGGAATTGAGCGCGAAACGCTCTCCTTACAGACAGATGTCTTGCGAGATGCGATCCCGCAGGCTGTGCCCGCGGTACTCTCAGGGCCAAGTTTCGCAGCAGATGTCGCGCGTCAGTTACCCACGGCCGTAACGCTCGCTTGTGAAAGTGAGGATCTTGGCCGTCACCTCATGGACATGATCGGCCAGCCGAGTTTTCGTCCATATTGGTCGAGTGATTTGATCGGCGCAGAGGTCGGCGGGGCCGTGAAGAATGTTTTGGCCATCGCATGTGGTATCGTAGAAGGTCTTGCGCTCGGAAAGTCAGCTCATGCGGCACTTATCGCGCGGGGCTTTGCCGAGATGACAAGGCTTGGTGTCGCGCTTGGTGGCCGGGCTGAAACGCTGGCCGGGCTCTGTGGTTTAGGGGATCTGGTGTTAACCTGCTCCTCCACGCAATCGCGCAATATGAGCTTTGGCAAAGCGCTCGGGGAAGGGCGCAGTGCCGCGGACATCCTCGCCGAGCGTCGTGCGGTGACAGAAGGCGTGGCGACAGCACCTGCCATGGTACAGCTTGCGCGGCGCGCTGGTGTGGAGATGCCGATTTGCGCGGCTGTAGATGACATATTGGCCGAGCGCGTCAGCGTGGAGCAAGCCATGGCAGCGCTGATGTCACGGCCTTATAAGGGAGAATGAGATGGGACTGTTTCTGATCAATGCGCGCGATAAGGCCGGAAGTCTGGATGTTCGCATGGCCAATCGAGAGGCGCATTTAGCTTATGCCAAGGACCATATGGATCAAATTAAAGTCGCTGGCCCAGTGCTCAATGAGGCGGGTGATATGGCTGGCTCAACCCTGATTATGGAGTTCAGCTCGCTCGAAGAGGCGCAGAACTGGGCGTCTAACGATCCATATGCGAAAGCCGGATTGTTCGAGAGTGTTGAGATTATCGCTTACAAATGGCTGCTCGGTGATGGGAAATAGGCCCGAAGACGTCGCCTAATTTACACAATTCGACTTAGTGCAAACTTCCTGAACCATTGGCTGAAAAGCCTTTGGCTTGCGGGATCCACTTTTCCCGGCCAACGCGGCCTTTGAAGGACAGATAATCATCGATCCAAGCAGCTTCTTCTTGTCCCCACTTCGCGATTTGACGGAAATGGTAGATGCCAAGCTCATTCAGCTTCGCTGAGAGCTTAGGGCCAATCCCTTTGATTCGGGTTAGATCGTCTGGTGTGCCTTCTGGGGTCATCAGGCCGAGCGGCCTGCGGACAAGCTCTTGCAGTTGGTCAGGATCAATACTGGGGATAAAATTGCCCAAACTTCCATAGACATCGGTGTTCGCGCGCTGAACTTTATCAAACCAATCAACCATCGCTGATCCGGCGGTCATGTTGGGAACACGCATCCAAGCGGGCAGGCCTGAGAGCAATCGGGCTGTGTTCTCCCAGTGGCGCAGGTTGAAGTCCGCCATCATGCGCATGAGATTTGTGGCCATGGTGTCTTCGGCTGGAGCAGTCTCTTGGCTTATGGCCGCCGGAGTTGCGCTCATCCGTTCAACCCATAGCTTTGAGGCTTCACGGCCAAAATCCTGCCATACCGACATGCTTTCCATCCAATATTCCAGAGGAGAAATTGGTGTCTGGTCTTTCGGTAGGTCGTATTCGGGCATCACGGGTCTCCGACGAATTTGTGCACTGCAACATAGCTCCAAACTTACCCTTAGGCAAGCGCACTGACTTTTCAGACCTGCCCGGCCACTTTAGAGGACACTGCAATGAGTGAGTCGAAAAAGTCAGTCTTGGTCTTTGACAGTGGCATGGGTGGCCTAACGATTGCCCGTGAAATTCTGGCGCTAGCGCCTGATTTGGCTGTCAATTACGCCGCCGATAGCGGCTTCTTTCCCTATGGTGATAAATCCGATGCAGCCTTGCGGGCGCGTCTCCCATGTGTTGCAAAGGTTCTTGTCGATGCCGCGAAGCCAGACGTCTTTGTCATCGCCTGCAATACTGCCAGCACGCTTGCACTGGAGAGTGTTCGTGAGGCGCTGGATATTCCGGTTGTTGGCACTGTGCCCGCGATCAAACCCGCTGCAGCAATAAGCCAGACAAAGACGATTGGACTGTTGGCGACGCCGGGCACAGTGCGGCGACCCTATACAGCGCGCTTGATTGATGAGTTTGCCAAGGACGTTCGCGTGATCATGCACGGCTCAGTCGAGCTTGTGAAACTAGCAGAAGAGCACGCAAGCGGGGGAGCAGTGTCTTTGGACGCTTTCCGCAACGCGCAACGACCGCTCTTTGAGTCAGACGGCGGAGATGTGATCGATACCATTGTTCTGGCGTGCACGCATTTTCCACTTATTCGGGGCGAGCTTGCCGCGACTGTGCCACAGGCCGTCAGCTATATAGATAGTGGTGAAGCCATCGCGCGTCAGACTTTGCGCGTCTTGCCTGAGACGTCTACTGGCAGGCCCACGCAGAGTGGTCAGGTGTTTCTAACAAGCGACGCTCTTGATCAGAGCCGCTTATTAGAAGTTTGCCGCCGGTTTGGCTTTCTCGAGCACACAGTCTGTTCCGTCTAGTCTCGTGACGATCGAGTTAGGTCGCCGGTTCATCGACAATCGGTGTGATTTTCAGGCGCGTGATCTGGTTTCGGTTTTTACGGATCACATCAAAGCTGTGAGCGTGAAAGGCAAAGCGCTGTCCGGGTTCCGGGATTGTTTGCGCTTCATGGATAACCAGTCCTGCAATCGTTACGGCCTCATCATCAGGCAGGTCCCAACCGGTCGCGCGATTAAGGTCGCGGATTGTGACCCAACCATCCGTCTCGACGGACCCATCTTCAAGGGTTTTGACACCCTGTACGACAACATCGTGCTCATCGCGGATATCGCCGACGATTTCTTCGAGGATATCCTCAAGCGTCACCAGGCCTTGCAGGGCGCCATACTCGTCAACGACAAGCGCGAAGTGGCTGCGTTGTTTTAGAAACAGGTCGAGCTGGTCTTCTGCACGGGTGGTTTCGGGAATGAACCACGGGTCACGACAGACATTCAGAATGTCGATCTTATCTGAGCGTCCTCCTTCGGAAATCACCGCACGCAGGACGTCTTTCACGTGAAGGACACCGACAATCTCTTCCTGGTCGCCTTTATAGAGGGGGAGGCGGGTATGCGGTGTTGAAAGCGCCTGCCGGATAATGATCTCTGCAGGTTGGTCTGCATTGATCATGAAGATGTTCTTGCGGTGGATCATCACTTCTTCGACCGTCATGTCTTTCAGATCGAGCGCGCCGACCAAGCGATGACGATTCTTGGCGTCGAGACCTTCTTCGGAATGGTGCAGATCGATTGTGCCGCGAATATCCTCTTCAGCCGTCACAAGGTCTTCCGGCGGCTTAACCCCGGCAAGACGCAGTGTGGCGTTCACAATGATCTGGATAAAGCCAACGATCCAGCTGACGCCAGCGACCAACCAGCTGATCGGTCTCGAGACTGAGCGGGCCATATCGTCAGGGCGTGTGATCGCATACGTCTTCGGCAGAACTTCCGCGAAAACAAGGACAAGCACAGTCATCATCGCTGTGGCCATAGCGACCCCGGCTTCGCCAAACAGATTGATGAACATGGCAGATGCCAGTGCGGTCGCCAGAATATTAACGAGATTGTTGCCGAGCAGGATTGCGCCAATCAGGCGTTCCCGGTCTGCAATCAGCTTGGTGACGACGCTGGCGCGGGCGTCACCGTCTTTCTCGAGCTGGTGCATGCGCGAGCGACTGGCAGCCGTCAAAGCGGTCTCGGAGCCGGAGAAGAACCCCGACATCATGATCAGAAATAGAATGGCGACAGCCGTGCCGATAATCATCAGCTTTACGAAAGCTCCTCTGCAAGGAAATCACGGACATCGTTTAAGTCCGCATTGGGGTGTATAAAGGATTTGCCGATGCCGCGTGCAAGGATCAGCGGTACGCGGCCTGCGCGGACTTTTTTGTCCTGTTTCATGGCATCCGCGAGGGCGGCGGCATCATAAGGGCCACCGGGCATTTTCGGAAGTGCGGTTTGCATCCCGATGCCGGCGAGATGGGCTTCTGCACGCCCCGCATCCTGACCATGCATGAGGCCTTGGCGAACGGAGTATTTTAGAGCCAAGACCATGCCGACACTGACCGCTTCGCCGTGCAACACGCTCGGCCGGTATTGGTTGACCGCTTCAACCGCATGACCAAAAGTGTGACCAAGATTCAGCAAGGCACGGACCCCACCTTCGCGCTCATCTTGCGCCACGATATTCGCCTTGGCGCGGCACGACGTGGCAACGGCATGAGCGATGGCTTCGGGATCAAGATCAATGACTTTTGAGCCATTGCTCTCCAGCCATGCAAAGAAATCAGCGTCGTTAATCAGGCCATACTTCGCGATTTCGGCATAGCCCGCGAGGCGCTCGCGCTCAGGCAGCGTTTCCAAGAGGGCGGTATCGGCCAGAACGAGCTTTGGCTGATAGAAAGCCCCGATCAGATTTTTACCTTGGGAGGCATTCACCGCTGTTTTGCCACCGACAGAGCTATCGACTTGCGCCAATAAGGTTGTTGGAACCTGTACGAGTTGCATGCCGCGCTTCATAAGCGCCGCTGCGAGTCCTGTAAGGTCGCCAATCACGCCGCCTCCAAAAGCAATCAGAACATCATCGCGCCCAGCACCGGCAGCAAGAAGCCAGTCCAGAATAGCGCCGAGCTGTTCCCAATTCTTTGTGGCTTCCCCATTGGGCACGCGCATCACATGCGGCGTGATATTCGCCGCACGAATGCTCGCTTCGAGGGCAGAGAGATGAAAGTCACCAACAATCTCGTCTGTCACCACGAAGCATCGTTGCTGTTTGATCAAGCCCATCAAGCGCTGGCCAAGCCCCTCCAAAAGGCCATGTCCGACCTCTATCGGGTATGATCGCGCGCCGAGATCAACGGTTACGGTTTGGAGCAGCGTCATTGTATGGGTTTCCACGACTTCAGCGCCTCAGTAATCGTTTTGACGGTCTGGCTGTGGGGGCCGTCGACACTGCGCACGACTAAATCGGCTTCGCTGTAAATTGGGCTGCGTTTTTCAAGCAGATCTGTCAAAACGCCTTTCGCATCCGGTCTCTGTAAAAGAGGGCGGTGGTTTCGCCTTGAAACACGCTTCCAAAGTGTCTCGAGATCAGCATTGAGCCAGATGGTAATGGCTTTGTCGCGCATCAGCTTTCGGGTTTCAGCGTTCAGATAAGCGCCGCCGCCCGTTGCGAGGATATGGGGCGGGCCGTTCAAGAGTCGCTCCAATACACGCTGCTCGCCGCGGCGAAACTCACTCTCACCATGCAGCGCGAAGATATCGGCGACAGAGAGACCTGCGGCTTTCTCGATTTCATCATCACTATCGAAGAAAGGACGGCCCAAAACATCCGCGAGACGCCGACCCACAGTTGACTTTCCAGCACCCATAAGACCCACCAGCGCGATGGTTCGCGTCTGCCAGTGTGCCTTAGTGTGGTCAGAATTACTTATACTTGATGGGTCGTCAGGCATTGTTGTGTCTATCTTGTAATCGAATCCTATACAAACAAGCCGGTTCGGGCAATCACCATGAGGAAGCAAATGAAAAGGTCAGAGAAATGCGCAAATGGCTGATCATCCTGTTTGTCTTGGTCGCGCTCGTATTTGGC
>JBCCDF010000100.1:0-10038 GCA_039030935.1 Pseudomonadota bacterium
ATCGAAGTCGTCGCGCGGTTACGGAACATTGGACGCCAAGTGATCTTTGCTGAAGCTGACCTATATGACAGTCGAGGCAAAGAGGCCGCACGAGCCACAGCATCGCTGGCGATCAATCCTATGAAAGCGCCCGCAAAATGATTAAAGACCAGACCAGTTAGAAACAGGAGACCCCTCCCATGACCGAAGCCTATATCTATGACGCTGTGCGGACCCCGCGCGGTAAGGGTAAAAAATCCGGAAGCCTGCACGAAATTACAGCGCTCAGCCTCGCAACCCAAGCCCTTGAAGCTGTTCGTGATCGCAATGATCTGGACACCAGCCATGTCGATGACGTTGTCCTCGGGTGTGTCTCCCCTGTCGGTGAGCAAGGCGCCGACATTGCACGCATCGCGGTTTTGAATGCTGACTATGCTGAAACCACTGCGGGCGTTCAGATTGACCGTTTCTGTGCATCAGGTCTTGAGGCCTGCAATATGGCAGCGGCCAAAGTGATGAGCGGTGAGGCCGACATGGCGATTGGCGGCGGCGTCGAAAGCATGAGCCGTGTCCCGATGGGCGCTTCCGGTGGCGCATGGTCTTCTGACCCAACCATTGCGATGAAAACCTATTTCGCACCACAAGGTGTTGGCGCAGATACAATCGCGACGAAATGGGGCTTCTCTCGCGATGATGTCGATGCCTATGCCATTGCAAGCCAACAGCGCGCAGCGACCGCCTGGAAAGAAGGGCGTTTCTCAAAGTCCATCATTCCTGTGAAAGACCAGATGGGTGGCACGCAACTCGATCATGACGAGCATATGCGTCCGGAAGCAGATATGCAGAGCCTTGCCGCGCTTAATCCTTCTTTTGCGGGAATGGGCTCAATGGGCTTTGATGACGTCATCAAGCAGCGTTATCCGGAATTGGAAAAGATCGACCATGTCCACCATGCGGGAAACTCGTCCGGAATTGTCGATGGTTCAGCGGCCGTTCTGTTCGGCAGCAAGGAAATGGGCGAAAAGCTTGGCCTGAAGCCACGCGCACGTATCAAGTCTATGGCGTCTATCGGCTCAGAGCCAGCAATCATGCTGACGGGACCGACAGCGGTCTCGCTTAAAGCACTGAAAAAAGCCGGCATGGATGTCAGCGACATCGACATTTACGAGCTGAATGAAGCCTTTGCGTCCGTTCCGATGCTGATGATGCACTTGCTGGACATTCCGCATGACAAAATGAACGTCAACGGCGGGGCCATTGCGATGGGTCATCCGCTGGGTGCGACAGGCGCTATGCTTCTTGGCACAATGGTAGATGAGCTTGAGCGCTCAGACAAAGAGACCGCTCTGGTCACACTGTGTGTTGGTGCCGGCATGGGCACAGCGACAATCATCGAACGCGTTTAAGACTTCAAAGATAGAGACAGTTATGAACCTCGAAACATTTAAATTCGACATCGATGCTGATGGCATCGCGCACGCAGTCTTTGACGTGCCGGGCCGCAGCATGAATACGCTGACGGGAAAAGCGATCGCTGACATTATCGCGATCACCAAAGAAGTGAGTGAGAACGATGCGATTAAAGGCCTCGTCATCTCGTCTGGAAAGCCGAGCGGCTTTTGCGCTGGCGCCGATCTTGGCGAAATGAACGAAAGCGCGGGCGGCGGCAAACCCGAGTCGGAAATGTCTGAAGCCGAGTTGAAGGCGAAGCAGTTCGAGCGCGGCTTTGGCTTGAACAAGTATCTGCGCGAACTTGAAACCTGCGGGAAGCCTGTTGCCTGCGCGCTGAACGGTCTAGCCCTTGGTGGTGGCCTTGAAGTCGCACTTGCATGCCACTACCGCGTGGCCGCCAATGACAATCCAAAAATTCAGTTTGGGTTACCAGAAGCCAAAATCGGTCTGCTTCCCGGTGCAGGCGGTACGCAACGTCTGCCGCGTCTGATCGGCGTGCAGGCGGCCCTACCCCTGATCCTCGAGGGTAAATCCTTCAACGCTGAAAAAGCGCATGGCATGGGTGTGGTCAATGAATTGGCGCCCTCTTCAGAGACCGTCGACAAGGCAAAAGCCTGGGTAAAAGCCAATCCTGAAGCCAAAGCGCCCTGGGATGAGAAAGGCTTCAAAGTCCCAGGTGGCGTTGTTCACCGCAGCCCCGGTGCGGGTCAGGTGGCAACCATGGCCAATGCGATGCTCGCCGCGAAGACGAATGGGAACTATCCGGCACAGAAGAATATTCTCTCCTGCGTCTATGAAGGAATGCAGGTTCCGATTGATGCCGGACTACGGATTGAGACCCGTTATTTCATCAACACCCAACAGCGCCCAGAAGCCAAAGCGATGATCCGTTCGCTCTTCCTCTCAATGCAAGAGCTATCGAAAGGCGGAAACCGCCCTGCGGGATACGGCAAAACCGAGTTCAAGAAAGTCGCCGTGATTGGTGCTGGTCTGATGGGAGCGGGCATTGCCTATGTGCAGGCCAAGGCCGGTATCCCAACGGTTCTTGTCGATGTCTCGAAAGAGAATGCAGAGAAGGGCAAAGACTATTCACGACGCCTCGTCGAGAAAGACTTGAAGCGCGGTAAGACCACGGAAGAGAAAGGCAATGCCCTGCTCGATCTGATCACGACCACGGACTCTTATGAGGATTTTCGTGGCGCTGACTTGGTCATTGAAGCAGTCTTTGAAAATGAAGAACTAAAAGCGAAGATCACAAAAGACGCAGAGGCTGTCCTCAGCGCTGACGCCGTGTTCGGCTCCAACACCTCAACACTTCCGATTACGGGTCTTGCAAAAGCCTCTGAACGGCCTGCAAACTTTATCGGCATCCACTTCTTCTCCCCTGTTGAGCGGATGGGTCTGGTTGAGATCATTATGGGTGAGGAGACAAGCGAGGAAGCACTCGCCAAGTCCGTCGATTATGTCCTTGCGATCCGTAAAACACCGATCGTGGTTAATGATAGCCGCGGCTTTTATACCTCACGCTGCTTCGGCACCTACACGCGTGAGGGTATGGAAATGCTCGCTGAAGGCATCAAACCCGCCATCATTGAAAATGTCGGTCGTCAGTCTGGTATGCCGATGGGCGCGCTTGAAGTGTCCGATTCCGTGGGCCTCGACACCGCTCTGAAAGTGACTCGTGCGACAGCCGAAGCGATGGGTCTGGATATTCAGTCCGACGACCGCACGCAGTTCTTAGCCTGGTTGGTTGAAGACAATGGCCGGGTTGGTCGTAAAGCTGGAAAAGGCTTCTACGACTACAATGAGAAGGGCAAGCCGGAGCGGCTCTGGCCTGACCTCAATACGCAGATCGATGTCACAGTCGATGAGTGCTCACCGGAGATGAAGAAGCACCTCACCAATCGCTTCCTCGTTCGCCAAGCTGTGGAAGTTGCAAGATGCTTTGAAGAGGGCGTAATTACGGACGCTCGCGACGCTGACATCGGCTCAATCCTCGCTTGGGGCTTTGCGCCTTATACGGGCGGGTGCGCATCTTATATGGACCTGATCTGGGGTATCCCTGAATTTGTTGCAGAGGCTGACCATCTCGCAGAGAAGTATGGTGAGCGCTTTGCAGTGCCGCAGCTTCTGCGGGATATGGCCGCCAATGGCGAAACCTTCTACTCACGCTTCCCGCCAGGGGGGGTGAAAGCAAAGGTCGCTGCGTAGGCGCTCAATCACTGATCATCTAAGAAAGCCGGAATTTGATCGCTCCGGCTTTTTTCGTATCTGAATAAAAGGCAACGAATCCGGGCGAAAATGTCATGATTTTGCCCTGTTCTAACAACTAGGCCATGATTATCTGAAGGCGTGAATTAGGAGGTTCTGATGGTTACACCTGCTTTAACAGCACTGGCCTTGATTTGGACGGTCGGCCAGCATGCGACGCCGATTGTGCAATCAACCTTTCAGGCCGTTTCGCCAGATGAGACTGTGACAGAGCCGCCAGTGCAGCGGTCCGACATTATCACGTCAGAACAGGTCGAAGAAACGATTATCGAGGCTGTAAATGGTCCTATCGATCTGATTGAAGCGCCTATCATTGTTGAACCATCGCCAACCAATCAAGAGACTGAGGTGATCTCTCAGACTATTGAAGCGTCTCCGGTACCGACTGAGCTGGAGCAATCTGAAGAGAGTATAGAAGATAGCTTTGATGCGCGCCTAGATACAACGCTGCGCCACACCGTCGGCACGGCAAATTACGACGCCCTTCTCAAGCGCGCTCAGGCCTCACTGAGCGGTGCGAAAACGGCTAGTGGGCGCTTTCTACAGGCGAATTCTGATGGATCGATCTATAGTGGGGCTTTTGCTCTATCGCGTCCCGGCAAGCTAAGATTTGATTATGATGATCCGGTCCCTGTCTTGATCGTGTCGGACGGAACGACAGTTGCGATGGAGGACCGAGACCTCGAAACGATCGATCGCGTCCCGCTTGGAACCACTCCACTTGGCCTTATTCTGGATGATGAGCTGGTTGTGACGGACGACATCATCATAAACGGTATCATTGAGCGCGACATCACATTTGAAATCATCGTCGAAGATGCGACAGGCGAAATGCTGGGCACATTAACGATGGTTTTCAGCAAAACTACGAACGAGCTGATCGGCTGGCGCACTGTTGATGCGGAGCGAAGCGTTACGCGGGTCAGCTTAATCGATGTTGAAACCAATCAACGGATTAATCCTCGGCAGTTCATTCTGCGTGATGCAGACGATGAAGAGGATGAGCGATAGCCATCCCGCCAATCAGGGTGTCGTTGATCCCGATGCAATGAACACTGTGTCCTGTATCTCTGTATCGATCGACGTATTGGCGCGAATAATATCTGCTAAGGTCGTTCCGGCGACTTCTGCCTGTTCAGCCGCAGTGAGCTCATTCTGCCACCAAAAACGGTCACCATCACGCAATTCTGTGAACTGTCTGACAAATATCGTCTGAAAGAGTTCACCCAGTTGGGAGTCAGTTACTGCTGGTTCGGCGAGACCCCCAACGAAGGGGTCAATGACGTTGGCATTGGCATAGGCGGACCCGAGATCTGCCACGACAGCTGTGTCATCTGTGATTTCGGATATGACAGAATAACGATCCAATTCGAGATCCTCACGCATATTATTAAAGCTCGGAAGCCCATGATCACGACCGCGTTGAATAATCAGGGACGCCGCATCAAGACCACGATCTTCTGGAGGGGCCAGAAATGCATTTCGAAGATCATCGACAATGCTTACATCGACAGCCTGGTGAGGTTGCGATGCAAGCCCCCGAAGAATGGCTTCAAGAGATGCATCGTCTGTAATGAAATCAGGTGCCTTGTAGAACGTATCCTTCAGATCAAGATTGCCCGCAGCGACAACCGCACCTGTCTCATCAAGGCGCTGTATGATTTCACTTTGCATCGAATAAGACACCCGCAAAGCGACAGTAGAAAAGGTGTTATACGCTGAGGGATTGATCGTATCATCATAGGCTGTCCATGCAGGAATAGCTGATGGACCGAGCAATGCAGGTAGAAATTCTTCATACGTGATAATCTGCATTTTCGCGACGTTTAGACGGCGTGCGCGCTCATAGACTTCATCTGCGCTCAAACTTGGGTTGCTTGCGCTGATCTGCGCGGCCAGGCGATTGTGCTCTCTCAGGAATAGCGTGTGCAATGCTGTCAGCACGGGATGCTCATTGGCGCGGTAATCACCCGCAACAAACAAACCACTGCCGCTCGCCTCATAGCCAATAGCATTTGTCAGACCAGCTGTGTTGATGGGCAGAAGATCTGTCCCACTTGTGGCGAGCAAAGCGCGGTTTGAGCTGTCGCGTAAAGCTTCAGCCCGAGTTGCGCTATTGCCGTAGACAACAGAGCCATCAAGCCATCCCGTCGCTTCATTGAGCTGTTCGCGTGGAATATCTGTGTCGACATTATCATCATCAGAGGCGTCTATGCTCGTATCGGGATCGAAGAAGCTCCGATTGTAAAGAAGAGTCGCAACGCCCGTTTCTTCGGGGTCAAATACCGGATCGCCAAGCGGCACGTTCAAATCCGAAGCTTCAGCCGCACCATCAGCCAGCTCGATATCGTTGCCGATAAACTGCGCCCAAGCCCAGAGATAATCACTGGTTCCTGACGGCGTTGGAATGCTTACACCCTCATCCTGCGCCATAACTGTATTCGATATGAATCTCGCGCTCGCTCGACTCAGCCCATCGACCTGTAGGGATATGCCATCAACATACTCAGAAGGCACCAGACGCTGAAATTGTGCGAAACTGGCGCCCCAAAGTGGATTTGCAATGTTATTATTTGTGCCATCAAACGTACGAACCTCCCGGTTTTCGACGATTGGGCCTGCACTCGGCCTCGCACTAATCGCAGCAACGCGACGGGCTTCGATGTCAGGATCTATTCCGCGCGCCGATGGACCATTCACACGCGCAACATCTGTAATCGTAATGGTCACCTCATCAATGGCGGCTGCGACGCCATTCGTAACAGTAAATCTTAAGACGACATCCGCGCTATCGTTTACGTTTATTGCGCGGAATTCTGGAGTCAAAGTCGTTGTTCCAACAAGAGATACGTTAGGACCTGAAATTTGAGCCCAGGCAAAATCGATACTGCCCGCAGTGCTGCTCAGCGCCCCAGAGAGGATGACGAGATCGCCCTCTTCGACAGTTTGATCAGGACCCGCATCGATTGTCGGTAGAGGTGTTGTATCGTCATTATCGAGGCCACCGCCGCCGCTGCAGCCAGTCAAAATAAGCGCAAGTCCAGCAGCCAATATCCGATATTTCATTACGCAACACTCCCTCGGCGAAACGGCTTCATCTTAGAAGCCCAATCAAGCGATGTCGTCGAGGTTTTGCCTGCATTAAATATCGCTGAGCTTTACTCAATCGCTTGCTGCGCGAGTGAGAGCCCCTAGGTATGTCGCGGCCGTTTGTAAATGCCCGTCGCGTTTCTCCTGATCCATTTTACGAACCATAGACACCATCATGGCCCAGCGAGGATTTTTCTCTAGCGCATCTGCATGCTGCCAGATCCACCGCCAATAAAGCCCATCCCAGATTTCGCACCAGTCGCCCTTGGGATGATTTCCCATCTTTTTAATATAAGAAGACCCTGAGAAATAAGGTTTTGTGGTGATCAAACCGCCGTCAGCGTTCTGGCTCATCGCATAGGCATTTGTGACCATCACCCAGTCATAAGCATCAACAAACATTTCCATGAACCAGCGATAGATCTCGTCAGGATCAAACTCACACAGGAACATAAACCCACCCATCACCATGAGGCGCTCAATGTGATGGCAGTATCCTGTCTCAAGGACACGCTTAATGGTGTCATCAATCGGCGCGATCCCTGTTTCACCCGTCCAGAATATTTCTGGAATTTTACGTGTGTGCCTCCAGTGATTGGTCGTCCTCATCGTGACACCGAGGTCTTCATAGGTGGCACGCATAAATTCGCGCCAGCCGATGATTTGACGAAGAAATCCTTCAGAGGAATTCAAGGGCACATCATGATCGCGGATATGGGCGATTATGGCGTCAAGCACCTGCTGAGGTGTCAGGAGGCCTATATTCAGCATGGGCGTGATCGCCGAATGCCATAGCAGACTCTCGCCTTCAAGAATGGCATCCTCATACGGCCCAAACAGGTCGAACCGCTGTTTTAGAAAAGTCTCCAACCATTCCGCAGCACGGTCGTGGCTGGTGGGCCAATATAGACTCTCTAAGCTGCCATAATTGTCAGGAAACTGCTCAAGAATGCTGTCTCTAGAGTCTTGGTCAATCTTGTCGGCATTGATTGGTTGAAGTTGCGGAACTTCGCCTTGAAGCTTTTTTGGGACTTTCTTCCGATTATCCTCATCATAGCTCCATTTGCCGCCAACAGGCTCATCACCATCCATCAAGATATCAAGACGGCGACGTTGAAACTTATAGAATTCCGCCATGAACCAGCGCTTTTGACCTTCACGCCACTCACGATTCTGCCCCGGTGTGTTGAGGAACATCGGCGTCGTGTAGATTTTTAAGTCCAGATCGAATTTGTCTGCTCGTGCCTTAAGACGTTTCTCCAGAGTAAAATCGACGGGATCACAGACAAATAGAGTGGTGACGCCATCATCTGCGAGCCGCTTCAAAGTCTGCTGGAGCACCGCTGTATTGGCCGCGTAAGTGATTGTCTCTACCGTCTCACCTTCATCCTCTAGATGCTTGGCATATCGCCTCATGCTGGCGCGATGCAGCCATAGCTTCTGCTTGTGGAACGTCATCGGATACTGCGGATCGCCGAAAAAGAGCGGGTCTTCGATCAGGACGACGCGGTCCGGTTGATCTGCAAGGGCGGGATGTTCTGTAAAGAGCTGGTTCGGGAAAATCAAAAGCGCTGTTGTCATACAGCTCGACTTAGGCGGCGCGAAAGATGCGCCAAGTCAGACTGCGACAAGAGCGTCAATCCGCTGAACGACGCAAGGAAATCAAGGCCTGATCCATAATGTCCTTATGGGCAGCACAAACCAATTGGCCACCCGGTTTTGCAGGATTGCCTCGCCAATCAAATGCAAGCCCCCCTGCACCGCGTACAACAGGGATTAAAGCGGCAGCGTCGTAAGGAGCGAGCTCGCTTTCGGCGACAAGATCAATACTTCCCGCCGCCAAACGGGCATAGGCGTAGGCATCCAGACCATAGCGGACAATGCGCGCTGTGGATCGCAAATGGGTCCATGCCCCCTGCTCTGGCAGGGTCATAATAAACGGATCTGTCGTCGCAATGGTAGAATGGCGCAGATCGCTCGTATCAGAAACGCGGATGGACTTACGCTCGCAAGACGTCTCCAGCCATGCCCCATCGGGGGAACCAATATACCGCTCATCAAGAAAAGGCTGATCGATTATGCCAACGATTGCATCGCCTGCTCCATCAACGAGACCGATTAGCGTTGTCCAAGTTGTCAAGCCGGCCACAAAAGAGCGCGTGCCATCGATGGGGTCCAGCACCCACGTCCAGCCGGATGTTCCGGCTTTGAGGCCATATTCTTCGCCATGAATACCATCGTTAGGGCGCAAGTCCTCTAGCACAGAGCGCATCGCTCGTTCAGCCGCTCTGTCACCTTCTGTCACCGGGTCATAATCTGTAGCGGATTGTTTGTTCTCAACGGCGCTTAGAGCACGAAAGTGACGCAGCGTTTCAGCACGTGCTGCATCTGCCATAGCCCTTGCGATTTCAATCGCGTTGAAGTCCAGTGGTCCAGGCATGCGCGTAATTTATCCCTTAGACAGCTCTGCCATAAAGCTGCGAACGGCATCACCCGCAAGTGCGAATTGGGCAAAACCCGGCTTGCCTGAGATATATATTTTAATCTGCGCTCGAAGGGCTTTGGTCGCGTCGCTGTTTGCGTCTTTCCAATCACTCACGCTGCCCGAAGCGAGCGCCAATCTGGTCGCGGTCACCTGCTGAACTTCCATATCATTGATTAGGCGACGGGTAGCCAGACGGTCCCAGTACGGCATTTTCGCAATTTGATCCCCCGCTTTAGCACGTAATTTATCCATGGACAGCACATCGCCAATGTCTTGGAATGAGGCAAAAATATCACCTCCATTTTGAGCGGTCTCCTTTGCAAGCGCTGCCAAGCGAGGGGTTTGAGTTAAAAGCCCTGCTTTTGTCAGCCGCGTTGCCAAGTCTTCATGCACACCACCCTTAAAGAGATGGCCCGTAATCTGATCAAAGCGACTACGTTTGAAGTTCTGCAGACACTCCGGCAAACGATCTGTGATTGCCTTTGCCATGGGTGACAGTGAGGAAACGACATCAGATACACTTGAAAGCTCCTCAGTTTGGATGATTGATCGCGTCAAATCTCCAACAGAGGTAGCAAGTTTATCCTGCAAGGCTGTTTGGCGCTCTGCCGGGACCTGATTATCAAGGTCATCGATTTGTTCTTGCATGTCGCGAGCACCAATGAGGTCCGAAGCGGCCTCAAACGCTTTAACCAAAGCGGCGGGATCTGCTTCTGTCTGCTCACGTAAGCGCAAGAAGAAGACCGGGCCCGCCATATCGA
>JBCCDF010000101.1:0-9941 GCA_039030935.1 Pseudomonadota bacterium
AATCCACCTGAGACGGAGTATCTTTTCTTTGTCGCTGATGGGCAGGGCGGGCATCTGTTTGCTGAAACCTATGATGAGCATCTGCGAAACGTGGCTCAGTATCGGGCGTATGAACGTGCTGAAATTGCAAGAGAACGGGCAAACTGAAGATGGCACTCTCAAGCATGACAGGTTTCGCACGCGGGGATGGTCAGGCCTCTTTTGGAACCTTTTTCGTTGAGGTGAAGAGCGTCAACGGAAAAGGGTTTGACGCGCGTTTAAATCTCCCACGCGATTTTGTAACTCTCGAAAACGCCATCAAAAACCAACTGAAAGGCCGGTTTTCGAGAGGCAGCTTCCAGTTGAGTCTGAAATACAGCGTAAATGAGGGTGATGCGCCGGTTAAAGTCAACGAAGCTGCTCTTAGGGCTCTAATCGAGGCCTATGAAAAGGCTGACGGGCAATTGGCGACGGGTCAAGTTTTAGCGACGCTGATGACCGCGCGAGGTGTATTAGAAGAGACATCTGGGGAGATCGTCGTCACGAAGACAGATGAGTCGGTCATTCTGGACGTTGTAGACACTGCTTTATCGCGTTTAGCTGCGGCGCGTTCTGAAGAAGGGGCTCAGTTAGCGGACATTCTTAAGCGCCAAATTGATGAGATCTCGTCTCTGACTGTGGAGGCTCATGAGTTTGCTGATGATCAGCTAGGCCAAATTCGAACCCGTTTTGAAACTCGTCTTCAGGAAATTGATGTCGAGGACCGTGTCGACCCGGAGCGGTTGGCAGCTGAGGTTGCTGTCTTGGTGGCAAAAGCTGATGTCACCGAAGAACTCGACCGCCTTGAGGCTCATGTCCTGTCGGCGCGCGCCTTGCTGGAAAAGGATGAGCCTATAGGCCGAAATCTCGGCTTTCTGGCTCAAGAGTTCCATCGCGAGGCGAATACGCTCTGTTCGAAATCTGCGAGCCTTGGTTTGACGAATGCGGGACTCGCGCTCAAAAGCTTGATTGATCAGCTCAAGGAGCAAAGTGCGAATGTCGAGTAGCGCTGAACACGAAGGCCGCCGTGGTTTAATGCTGGTCATCTCAAGCCCATCCGGGGCTGGGAAAACGACGCTGGCTCGCAAGCTCATGGCCGAGTTTGACGACGTTGTTTTATCTGTAAGTGCGACCACGCGCAAAGCGCGTCCAAATGAAGTCGACGGCATCGATTATCATTTTAAAAGCGAAGCGCATTTTCGGAACATGATTGCGAACCGCGAGTTTCTTGAATGGGCCAAGGTTTTTGATCGATACTATGGCACGCCGCGCGCCGATACGGTCGCCCAACTCGAGGCTGGACACGATGTTTTATTTGATGTCGATTGGCAGGGTGCGGATGCTTTGCACGATCAGATGCCAAATGACTGTGTTTCCGTTTTTGTGTTGCCACCAAGCATAGAGGCACTTGAGGCACGTTTAAGCGCCCGTCCTGGATCAGATGACGAGATGGTGGCGCGCAGGATGCGTGACGCGAAAGCGGAGATTTTACACTGGCGGCGCTACGATTACTGCATCGTCAATGACGACCTTGAGATCGCTTATGAGAAGTTACGGCGCATTCTTCTGGTCGAGCGCACCAAGCGCTTGCGCGAGCATGGACTAGAAGATCATGTGCGCGGTCTGCTCGGCGAGATTTAGCGCTATTTCTTTCTGAGTTGATTCTTGGCTTCCGCTTGGTGACCTTTGGTTTTCTAGTCTCGAATGGAGAAAGTCATGGATGCACCCACGATCAATAAAGACGCTCTACGAGCAAAATATGCGGAGGAGCGTGCAAAGCGATTGCGCGATGATGGGAATGCGCAGTACCAGCGCATGGAAGGGCAATTTTCAGATTATGCGACCGACCCTCATACGCCCGTCACGCCTAGACAGCCGCTGACTGATCATGTGACTTTTGCTTTTATCGGAGGGGGCTTTGCCGGGCTGGTAACCGGCGCAAGAGTGACAGAAGCCGGGATTAAGGACGTCCGTATTATTGAAAAAGGCGGCGATTTTGGCGGGACATGGTATTGGAATCGATATCCGGGCGCGCAGTGCGATACGGCGGCTATGATCTACCTTCCGCTGCTCGAAGAGACGGGGCATATGCCGAGTGAGAAATATGTTCACGGCCCAGAAATTCGACAACATTGCAAGCGGATTGCGGATCAGTATGGACTATACGACAATGCGCTTTTCCACACAGAAGTGACCGATCTTGAGTGGCAAGACGATCGGTCTTGCTGGTTGATCCGAACCAATCGAGGCGACGAATTTACTGCAAAATATCTGGGTCTGGGTACGGGACCTCTCCACGTCGCGAAACTACCGGGCATCCCCGGGATTGAAGACTTCAAAGGCGAAGCATTTCATACCAGTCGTTGGAACTATGACTATACCGGAGGCGATGCCGATGGCGCACCGATGGCGAACCTTTCCGACAAGCGAGTTGCAATCATCGGAACAGGGGCAACTGCGGTCCAATGTGTTCCTCATCTCGCAAAGGCAGCGAAGAATCTGTTCGTGTTTCAGCGGACACCGTCTTCAATCGATGAACGCGGCAATGGGCCGATTGATCCAGACTGGTTCAAAGAGATCGCGACGCCAGGCTGGCAGCAGCGCTGGTTCGACAATTTCGTCGACAATCAATCGCAAAGTATGCCGGCTGAAGACTATGTGATGGACGGCTGGACGGAATTGTCACGTCGCATTCGTGAAAAAGTTCTATCGCTGCCTCCGACGCAGTGGACGCCTGAAACGGTTATGCAGGCCTTTGAGGATGCTGATTTCGAAAAAATGAGCGAAATTCGCGCGCGCTGTGACGACGTTGTTGAGGATAAAGAGACAGCCGCGAATCTGAAGGCGTGGTATCGTCAACTCTGCAAGCGGCCTTGTTTTCATGATGCCTATTTACAAGCCTATAATGAGCCGGGAACGTCGCTGGTTCATACGGACGGTAAAGGCGTGGAGCGGATCACCGAGACGGGACTTATTGCAAACGGTGAGCACTATGAGGTTGATTGCATCATTTATGCCTCTGGCTTTGAAGTCGGTTCTGAATATCATGAACTGACCGGTTTTGATCCGGTTGGACGCGGCGAGCAAAAGCTCTCTGAGCTATGGGAAGACGGGATGCGAACCTTTCAGGGCGTTCATGTTCATGGGTTCCCAAACATGTTTATGGTGCAACCCTCGCAAGCCGCGAACCTTATTTCCAATGTGCCGCATAATATCGTCGACCATGCTGAGACGATCTCTACGATTATTAAACATGCAGAAGAGGTTGGTGCTCAAACCGTAGAACCTGATTTAGCGGCTCAGAATGCTTGGGTGGATATGATCTTATCAGGGGAAGGGATGCTCATCGGGAGCACCGAATGCACCCCCGGATACTATAATAATGAGGGTGCCGGCATAACGGATCGCAATAGGCACGGCCTTGGCCATCCTGCTGGGGCCAAAGCGTTTTTCGCACACATTCGGGCATGGCGAAGTTCCGGGGCGTTTGAGGGACTGGAATTCTCCAGCTAGTTTCATTGAAGGATCGCTCGCAAAGTCTACGTCACGGCGTAGAAAACAGAGCCACTTTATGGGCTGTTTACGGTCTAGATGGAGCGACATATGACACACGGTTTGGTCACTATTTTTGGTGGCTCAGGCTTTATTGGCCGTTACGCTACAAAAGCGCTCATCGATGCTGATTTTTCGGTACGGATCGCTGTGCGGACGCCAAAAAATGCACAAGATATGATTGAAACCTACGAGCCGGGCTCGATTCAAATTGTTGAGGCCGATATTCGCGATGCCGCCTCAGTCGATGCCGCCATTCAGGGCTCTGCCGCCGTCATAAATCTCGTTGGAATTTTGTATGAGGAAGCAGGCCAGACATTCTCTGCGGCGCAACTTGATGGCTCTGTGAATGTGGCCAAAACGGCGGCGAAGAAAGAGATCAATCGCTTTGTACAAATGTCCGCCATTGGCGCACATGAGGGCGGCAAGGCGGCCTATGCGCATACGAAGGGCAAGGCGGACCGCTTGGTTAGAGAAACAATTCCAAGTGCCGTGATTTTGAGACCCTCTATCGTCTTTGGGCCCGAAGATGATTTCTTTAATCGATTTGCCGAATTGGCGAGCAGCCCTGTCAGTACGATAGCCCCTTTCTTGCCGGCTATAGGAGGTGGCAATACGCTTCTACAACCGGTCTATGTCGGTGATGTCGCCGATGCGATTGTGGTGGCTCTGACACGCGATGATGCGCGCGGACAGACCTATGAACTTGGTGGGCCGCAGCAGTACTCATTCAAGGCCTTGTATCGCTTCATCAGCGAGCAGATCGAGCGAAAGCGCTATCCGCTAACGCTTCCATTTTTCGTCGCGAAGCCGATGGGCGCGGTCATGAACACGGTCTGGAAAGCCCCCTTTCTGCCGATGTGGAAGCTGTTTGGTCCGCCACCGATTACCGGTGATCAAGTTGAGATGTTGAAGACGGATAACGTCGTTAGCGAGGGCGCATTGACGCTCGCCGATTTGGGGATTGATGCTCCGACAAGTATCGAAACTATTGTCCCGAATTACTTGTCGCGTTTTAAACCGAAATCCTAGCCAAATCAGCGAGCCGATAGGCTTTTAGTCTTCAGTGTCTTCGACCTCGTCAATATCAATCTCATCACCATTGATGATCACACGGAGACGGCCGCCTTCTCCGGTGTCGATAATCGTCATCGCATCATCGATAAGCGCGTTTAGCTCTTCTTCAGTGAGTTCAGAGTCGCTTGAGCGTTTTATCACCACGCTACTTTTGATGCTGTCTTCGATTTCAACGGTTGAGTCACTGAAGGTCAGGACTTTAAGCGTTTTCTTCTTTGCCTTTTCGCCATTTTCGCCGATGCTTTCATCGGACGAGCGAATGACGATCTTGTTGCCCGCTGCTTCGAGCTCCTCAGGGCTGACCCCGCCTGAGCCATCTGTGTCGAGTTTTGCGATGATGTCAGCGTCGTGACCTTCGATGATCTCGCCCTCGGTCAGGACGCCATCCTTGTTCTTATCAAGCTTTTCAAAGGGGGATGCTGCTGCGGTTGGCATCATTGCCATCATAGAAATGCCACAGGCGGCGGCTGCGGCCGTGCCGAGGGTTTTAAAGCGATGTCGGTTAAGTGTCATGGTAAGCTCCTGAACAGGGTTAGGATGTTCAGTTGCCTCAGCCTGTGAAAGATAGTCTTCAATGAAGCGACGTATGGCTTCGGATGCCGTCTCCTCGTTTGAACTCACAGCGGACATGAAAGCCTGCTTTTGCTCATGAGGGAGACGAATATCCAGTGTCTCACTTTTCTTTTTCCGATCTGTCATGCGGACCTCTTTGGAACCGGGCAACTGACACCAGCCGCCACAACACGCGAACAAAATAAATCGGAAACTTGCCAAGACGCTAATGAAAAAGTGTCAAGACAAAGCGCTATTCACGAAATAGCGGGCTAGCACACAGAACTTCTGACTGGTTTAGTCAGGTTCAGTTGCTTTCTGAGTATCGTATAGGACAGCGTCCGCCGGCGCTTCCAACGTGAAAATGTAGGGATAAACGACGCCCGTTCGTCTTGCAGGTTTTCCGTCAACTATCTTAGGCTCGAACCTTAGGGTCATCGTTGCGGCCCGGACTGACTGTTCAAAAGCAGGATAGGAACACAACACTTCAAAAGGGCTTTCAACAAATCCTTCGGCGCTGACATTGAAGGTCGCGTCACAAGTTTCTTTAAAGCCACCATTCATCATCTCTTGAGTGATCTGGACGTCTTTGGGCCACTCTATTTGAGGCGGTGCTATTGGCTGAGTGTCACGATCTGCCGCACTGGGCGCGGCGGTGAACATTGAGATAGCCAGTGTCGCAACGACAGCCGTGCCAAATGTGCTTGTGGTTTTAATTGGATTTCGGATGAGGGTCATGGAGAGCTCCTGTGCAACCTGTTTCACTTTCATCCGGCGGGAGCGTTTGAGGTAGGCGTCAATAAAGGTCCGGATCGCATGGCTGGCGGTAATGCCTTCCTCTTCGCAGGCTTTCATGAAAGCCTGCTTTTTCGAGTGCGGGATGCGCACTTCGATCATTTCGGACTTTTTCTCTTTGCGGATTTTGCTCATCGCGTCCTCGTATCGGATGCCCCAAAGGACCCCGATTTAGGTCTCTATGAAAACCCAAAGCGTGTTCAGACGCTAGAGAAATCCTGTCCGGACACCTGTTTTGGCCGCTTTAGTCGCCAAAATCGCTGTTTGAAGGTTGTCGCTCAAGGTTGCCGAAGCGCGTGATGTTCGCGTCGAAGGCGAGGACCACTTTGCCGATGGGGCCGTGGCGTTGCTTGCCGAGGATGACTTCAGCAGTGCCATAGACTTCATCCATCTCTTGACGCCACTTCACCCACTTCTCGCTGGCCGCTGGGTCATTACTATCTGATTGTGGCTCGGTGCGCTCGAGATAATAAGCTTTTCGATATACGAACATGACGACATCAGCGTCCTGCTCGATGGACCCGGACTCGCGAAGGTCAGAGAGTTGCGGGCGCTTATCATCCCGCTGTTCAACGGCACGCGACAGCTGCGACAGGCCAATAACGGGAACCTGAAGTTCCTTGGCGAGCGCTTTCAGCGTGGTCGTGATTTGAGTGACTTCTTGGACGCGATTAACGTCAGCCTTGCCAGATGTGCCGGATAGGAGCTGAATATAGTCGATGATGACCAGATCAAGACCAACCGAGCGGTGCAGTCGGCGCGCTCTCGCGGCGAGTTGGCTGATGGATATGCCGCCTTGGTCATCGATATAGAGCGGCAGGTTTTGGAGCTCCTCAGTCGCGTCCTGAAGCTTCTCAAAGTCATACTTGTCCAGATCACCTTGGCGGATCTTGTGGGCGTTTATGCCTGTTCGTTCGGCCAAGATACGTGTCGCGAGCTGTTCCGAGCTCATCTCCAGTGAGAAGAAAGCGACTTTGCCACCTGCTATTGTTTTGGTGGAGCCGTCTTCTTGTTTCTCGCCGCGATAATCTGCGGCAACATTGTAGGCGATATTGGTGACGAGAGACGTCTTACCCATGGATGGGCGGCCCGCCAAAATCACAAGGTCAGATTTGTGTAAGCCACCAAGTTTATGATCGAGGTCGTCGAGGCGCGTGGGAATGCCCGCGATCTTGCCGTCTCGCTTGAATGCCGCTTCCGCCATTTGGAGCGACTCTGTCAGCGCCTCACCAAAACTCGTGAAACCACGCCCAGTTGAGCCACGCTCCGCGAGAGCAAAGAGTTCGCGTTCCGCAACTTCGATCTGATGCGTGCCATCGGAGTCGCGGTCGGGTTTGCTGGCTCGCGTCTGAACCCCAGCTCCGATGTGCATCAGCTCACGCCGGATCGCGAGATCACGGATGATCCGAGCGTAATCCTGAACTTCTGGGCCAAAGGCTGCACTATCGAGGAGCTCGGCGAGGTATTGAGCCCCACCAATTTCGGTGAGGCGTTCGTCTTTCTCGAACTGTTCGCGCAGTGTCACCCCGTCAGCAACGCGACCATTTTGGATGAGCCGTTGGCACGCCTCGTAGATCTCTTCATGCGCAGGCGCGTAAAAGTCTGTCGGGCGCAGGATATCAGCGATGCGCTGAAAGGCATTATTGTCGTAGAGGATTGAGCCAATTACCGCTGCCTCAGCTGAGAGGTTGTGCGGCGGTTCTGTGCGGTCTGATGGCTCAATGGGTGATATGGCGGCGATGTCAGTCATTGCTCCATTAATCACGATTGCTGTGACCGGGGGAGTGGCTGATCACCGTAACCCTTACAGGCTTTGGCGCTTATCCACAGACCGGCGCGATGTTCGCCAAGCGTGCCAGTCTTGAGCGTCATCAATATCGATGAGCGTCGGGAGATAAGCGATCCGGCTATCCGTGGGCAGGTTCGCGCGGACATCGGCCAGTGCGTGCTCAGTTGACCAACGCACATTATGAAATGGACTGCTGGTGTGGGCGGTTTTGTTGATCCCAAACAGCCAGAAACCGCCGTCGCTTGCTGGGCCGAAGACGGCGTTACGAGATCTGAGCGACTTAATCGCACGGCTTATCAGACTGGCGGAGAGGTCCGGGGCATCAGCTCCAATGAATAGGACCGGACCGGGCGGGGTTTCGGTTAGGCCCTTTTCCAGACGAGCTGTTAGGTCGCCTTTACCCTGAGAGCGGCGCTCCAAGGTCGGCGACCAAAGACCCCCAAGCGTTTCATTCAGCGCTGAATCCGGGGCGGTGTATAGAATGGGGGTCCATGGACCCCGCGACACTGCACGCATGGTTCGAGCGAGGCTCATGCGGGCGATCCGTTGGGCCTGGGCTGGAGAGCCGAGGCTGCGGGCTAAGCGGGTCTTGGCGAGACCCATACGGGGTAGCTTGGCATAAATTAGGATGTGAGCGCGTTTCATGAATAGCGCTTTGCCAGTTTTTCGGGGCTTGCGCCTAATAAATAGCGCGTGATCAGCCATGTGTTATGCCAGCTTCGCTTGCGCCAGCCATCGCGCTCATATTTTGCTGGGCTCGTCCTGGCTTCTGCGGACAGGTAACGCAGGCGCGACTTGCCAATGGCGCGAACGATCTGCACGTCTTCCATGAAGGGTGTATCTGGATAGCCACCAACCTCAGCGTAGAGTCGCTTTGAAATTAGAAGACCTTGATCGCCATAGGGCAGTCCCAGTGTCCGAGTACGCCAGTTGGCGCGAGCGGCAACGGTCTTGGCGATTCGCTTATCGCTGCGATAGGCGAGCGTGAAGGTCGCGGCTTTATCTGGAAAAGCTTCGATATGGTCCCGTGTGCGTTCTGCCCAATCACGGCTCAGAACAGTGTCGGCATGAAGGAAGAGCAACCAGTCGCCTCGAGCTTGGTTGGCCCCATGGCGAAGCTGTGCAGCACGGCCTTGAAGGGGGCTTGTTACGACCGTCGCGCCAGTGCTCTCAGCGATGCGTGAGGTGTCATCTCTACTGCTGCCGTCGACAACTAGGACTTCGCGGATCAGGCCGGCTTCAAGGCCGGGCATTAGGCTGGCGAGGCAGAGCTGAATGTCTCCAGCCGAGTTAAAGGCCGGGATAATGATCGAAAGTGGCGCTGGCATTCTTTATCAAAAGGAATAGAAAAAATCGAAAAATGACGATACTCTATCCAATCTAAGCAGCCAAAATGTCGCTACGATACCACCCAATACAGCGATTGGTATCGCATGGATATCGCTCAGCGAGAGAATGCTCCAGCAGACAAAATAGATCGGAAGGCTGGTGAATAAAAATCCTAAAAGCGCCGTGATGCATAGTCCAATAACTCTCAAACCTGAACATCCATTTCTTTCAGCCTCGACTGAACCAATAGCAAGTCTCGCCAAGCGCGGCTTTTGTCTTGAGGTCGGCGAAGGAGGTAAGCAGGATGAAACATTGGAAATAGGGGAATTTCAGTGCCTGCAGGCGTTGTAAACAGTCGTTCTGAGCCGCGCAGGCGCATAATCCCTGTCTTTGTATCAAGCAGTGATTTGGCCGCGACACCGCCCGCGGCGATGATGACTTTTGGTTGAGCGAGGTCGACCATGCGATCTACAAAAGGGCGGCAAACGGCGAGTTCATCCTTATCCGGGTTTCTGTTGCCCGGCGGGCGCCAGTAATTCACATTGGAAATGAAAGTGTTGACCTTACGGTCGAGGCCAATCGCAATCAGCATTTTGTCGAGCAGTTGGCCGGCTTTACCAACAAAAGGAAGCCCAATGCGATCCTCATTGCCCCCAGGCCCTTCGCCCAGAACCATAACCGGGGCATCCAAAGTCCCATCATAGACTACAGTTTTATTGCTGAGCTTTTTAAGGTCACATCCTTCAAAGGCTTCAATGGCGGTTTTTAGCTCAGGCAAAGTCGAACATGCGGAAGCCATCTGTGCGGCAATTTCGGTCCAGTCATCGAC
>JBCCDF010000102.1:0-9913 GCA_039030935.1 Pseudomonadota bacterium
CGAGCTGGCGTCCGGCAGCGCTGATGTTCAAGAGATCAGCCGCCATGACGAACAGGCGAAGCGCATCGGTATCCATGCTTGATTATATCTATTTCCTATATTCTGTTTCATATATATGCCCATTTATATCGCTTCTGCAAGAATCTAAATCTCTAGGGTGACCGGGGACGGACCATCGACCCCAAACCTTGGAGAAGCGATATGCATGTCTCAGCCAGCGTGAATTACCACGTCCATAAGAATGAGCCTCAGGCCTTCGAGTTTGATGTCGATGGCATCATCGGGAACCTGATTTCGCCGGAACTGGTGACCACGCCGATTGACGTGCGGGACCTGAGAGACCAGACCCACACCACTAGTTTTGACGCAAATGGAATCGTCTTCGTGGATCAGGCGAGTGCGGTCGAGCACTTCGAGCATAGCCAAGAATGGCAAGCCACGTATGACGCGGAAATCCAGCAGCTTTTGAAGTCGAACATAGGCGCCAAGGACGTTATTGTCTTCGACCATACGGTACGGATTGACGACCCTAAAGCCGCACGGCGCCCGGCGCGCAATGTTCACAATGATTACAACCAAGCCGGTGCGGAGCAGCGCCTCATCGATATTGTCGGTGAGGTCCGCGCGGAGAAGTTCCACGATGCCGGATATGGTTTCGTAAATGTCTGGCGTCCCGTCGAGCACACAATCAAATCGTCTCCACTTGGCTTTATCCGACCCGGTTCGATGACTCCAGGTGACTGGATGGATATTGGCCTGATTTACCCAGACAGGTTCGGCCAGATTCTCGGCGTCGCCGCTAATCCCGCACATGAGTGGTTCTTCAAGTCAGAAATGACGCCAGAAGAAGCAATTATCTTCAATATCTACGACAGTACCGGACGGCCACACCTAGCGCATAGCGCTCTTGATATGCCTGGCGACATTGACGTGACTGTCCCGCGCAAAAGCATCGAAAGCCGGACGCTCGTCCGTTACGCGTGAGTCCTTAAGGAGGCTCGCAATCCCAATTTGAGATCCGCTCGATCGACCAAGAAAGCAGATAAAGCCATGTCTACGCCCTCACTTGAACAGGCACGCACAGTGGCGCGCCCGACACGCGAAGCGATGCTGGAGCGGCATCCTTCCGTTCACGCCTTTTGGAACGCTAACGAAACCGTATTTGAAGATGCCTGGACAGAATGGGAAGCGACCGGCGGCGATGATAGCATCGTGTTGGATCACTCACTCTATGCCCCAAAACTGCGCGAAGCGATCGAGCGGAGTTGGGCAAACCCCAATGAAGAAATGGCCGTTAAAGACCTTTGGACCGAAGTGTTTCCAGGGGTCTACAAGGCTCAGTTCTTCGATCCGGATCGCTTGAGCGACTTAAGAGCTTATATGAATCGCGTCGCAAATGCAGGTATCCCGCTTCGCCCGCCTTACGGCATCGTACTCAATCGCGGCGGCGCCATGCTGGACCCACGCTCAGAAGGCTATCTCGCAGCGCCAGGCTTTCAGACCTTCTATCGCGACCTGATGGATCGCTATATGCGCCCGATTTCGCGGCTGCTATTCCCGGACGTTGTGGGTTACGACACGCAAACCTTCGGCTTTTCCATTCAATGGCAGGCCGGGAAAGACACGACCTTGCGTCCTCATACGGATGCTTCGGCCGTGACCCTCAATATCAACCTGAACTTGCCAGGGGAGACCTTCTCTGGCTCAGCAGTTCGCTTCATGGATCCGGTCGGGCGCAAAGTCGAAAGCTTGAGCTTTGAGCCCGGCACCGCGATGATCCACCATGGCAGCATTCCACAGGCATCTGAGCCGATCCTTGAAGGGGAACGCCATAATTTCGTCCTGTGGCTCTATGGCGAGCGGGGACAGATCCCGCGCCCTCGTAGCCAGTAATGAACGTCAGCCCAGAAGATCGCTGGACCATCCCTGAAACGCCATCCGATGGCATCGCGCCCTTTTAAAGAGCGGATACGCCTACCTTCCATCCATAAGGATACATGACATGACCAAGACTATTCTGATCACCGGCGCGACCGACGGCATCGGCCTTGAGACCGCTAAAATGATGGCGCCACTCGGGCATACGCTCGTCTTGCACGGGCGCAGCGCCGATAAACTGGCAGCTGCGAAAAGCGCCGTGGCCGCCATCGAAGGTGCCGGTGAGATCCGCACCTACCAAGCCGACCTCACAGACCTCAATCAGGTTAGCGCTATGGCTGAGGCGCTCAAGAGCGACTTCAGCTCAATCGACGCGTTGATCAACAATGCCGGAGTCTTCAAAATGTCCAATCCGCGGACTCATGACGGGTTCGATGCGCGCTTCATCGTGAATGTGGTGGCACCATATGTGCTTACCAAAGCGCTTCTGCCACTTCTGGGTTCAGAAGGCCGCGTGGTGAACCTGTCTTCCGCCGCGCAAGCGCCAGTGAATCTGAAAGGCTTCCTTGCCAAACAGACATTCGACGATGGCGCGGCTTATGCTCAAAGCAAGCTTGCGCTCACCATGTGGTCGATCGGCATGGCGCAAAACCTTGGCACCAACGGGCCAATGATCGTCGCCGTCAATCCGGCTTCATTCCTTGGCAGCAAGATGGTCAAGGAAGCCTATGGGCATGCCGGACACGACCTGCGCATAGGCGCAGACATTTTGACCCGCGCGGCACTCAGTGACGAGTTCGCGAATGCCTCAGGCCGATACTATGACAATGATCGCAAATCCTTCGCGCAGCCGCATCGTGATGCGCTGGACCCAGTGAAAAATCTCCACGTCATCGAAGCCATTGAAGAGCTGATCGGCTGAATGCGGATCAAAGTTCGATGCTTTCCGCCAAACTTAGAGCATCTTCTACTTCGGCACCGAGATACAAGACTGTGCTATCAATTTTGCTATGACCTAGCAGAAGTTGAACTGCTCTGAGGTTGCCAGTCTTAAGATAGATCAACGTTGCTTTTGTTCGTCGCATTGAGTGCGTAGCATATGATGAGCGCAGAAGGCCAATTGAGCGAACCCAACCCTCAACGATCCGGGCGTATTGTCTGGTTGAGAGGTGATGGGTCGGATCTTTTCTGCTTGGAAACAGCCAGTCATGTGGTCGGAGGCCTTTAACATCAATCCAGACCTCGATTGCATCGCGAGTTTGCTTGGTAACTTCGAATTGAACCGCGGTGCCCGTCTTTAGTTGAATAATCTTGGCCCGACTTCTGATCTCGCAGCCCACGCGCAAATCCGAGACCCGCAGCCGCAACAAATCGCATCCGCGAAGTTTGCTATCGATCGCTAAATTGAACAGGGCCAAGTCTCGCTTGTTATCTGCAAGCTGCAATAGGACTGCCAGGGTCGAATTTGTTATATCTCCTTTTGCTCGTAAAGTAGCGATCTGTGAGGCGCGCTACGTTCAGGGTGAGCCCCCTAATTCTAAGGCGAGTTGAGCGTGTTGAACGAGGCGCTCACGTTGCAGGCCGATAAGGCTCCTTTCCAATGACGAGGCGCGTTGCTGCACGGACAGCACATCAAACAAGTTGCCGTCTCCATTCTCGAAACGAAATCGCGTGAAATTCAGCGCATTGCGAGCTTCCGACAGGGCGGACGCCGTGTCGTCAATCTGCGAGTCCAACGCGGATTGCCGGTCAAGCAATGTCTCCACATTACCAAATGCTTTTATCGCAGCATCCCGATAAAGTGCGAGGCTTTCTTCAAGACGGGCTTCCTGCCTCATCACTTCAGCGCGGCGGAGACCGCCATCAAGTAACGGAGCAAGGATCGAGCCTGCCGCATTCCAGATAAGTGATTCTGGCCGGAACAGAACCGACGGCCCGTCTCCTCCGACACTCATCGATCCATTGAGCGTAAGACGGGGCAGACGCGCCGCGACGGCCTCGTCAATATCCGCGCTAATGGCATCAATGCGAAACCGGGCCGCACGTAAATCTGGGCGTCGCAAAAGCATGGATGCGGGAGTGCCTGCATATTGTTTGGCCGGCACCGCTGGAAGCGTATCAGGGACTTCCAGTTCTGCGGACGGGTAACGGCCAACGAGAGCTTCCAGCGTGCGAAGGCTCTGCACCTGTGCATTATCTGCTGCCGTCGTCCGGGCGCGGGCACTTGCCACATCGGCGCGGATCAGGGCAATCTCCTGACTTGACCGCAGGCCACGCTCGTACTGAACTTCGATGAAGGACAGATTGTCTCTTAAAGCCTCAAAGTTCCGCGCGGCCTCCATGGACTGAAGGTCTGCTTCGATCGCGAGAAAGTAGGCCTCAGCCACACTTGCCGCGAGAGCGAAACGAATACCGCGAAGGTCTTCGGCGACGGCGTCGGCAGAAAGCGCCGTCCCGCGCTCTGCAGCACGCAACCGTCCCCACAGATCCGCTTCCCAAGAGGCAGAGCCTCCGATGGAGACGGACCCTGACGTGTCGCCCTCACTGCCGCCGCTCGATACATCTGAACTAAAATTCAGACTTGGTTGTAATGCGGCGCGGGTGATTCGAGTCGAAGCTCGCGATTGGTTGAGGCGGGCACGGGCCGCATCCAGAGACGGGTTTTTCGAAAAGGCTTCCGCAACCAGTTGCGACAGAACTGGGTCATTATAGGTTATAACCCATGCATCTGACGGCGTGCCCTCGAACTGAACCGTTGCGCTCCATGCGTCCTGGAGCGCAAGATGATCCGAAATGTTCGGCGAAGATGTGCTGGTCGTGGCGCAACCGCCAAGACCAAGAGCGATGCCTAGCAGAAGGATCGTCCGAACGACTCTTCTTGTTATCCTGATTCCGAGGCTCTTCATTGTCGCGAATCTAATCATGACGCAGCACCAGTGTCGGGCTGACTGATGCTGCTCGGACTGCTTGCCCTCCGACAGCAACACTTCCCAGCAATAGGGTGGTCGCAAGAGCAATTAGCCAAGGCATCGGCGTGAGCGGGACCGTTTCCTGAAAGCCTGACAGATAGGCCCGCGCCGCAATCCAGGCGACAGGCGCAGCCAGAATATTCGCTAGTAATATGGGTTTCAGAAAGTCGCGAAGGAGCAGACCGACGATCTGCCCTGGCTGCGCGCCTAGCGTCTTGCGCACACCAATTTCGTGACGTCGTCGCGCCGCGAGAAAGCTGGCCATGCCGAACAGGCCCAGAAGCGCGATGGCGAAAGCGGCCAGCGACAGGGCGGATACGCCTCGCGCTATCCCGCTATAGATCCGAAAGCTGTCTGCGAAACTATCTGACACGAATCGCGCTTCCATCACGGCGTCAGGCGCGACCTCTGCCAGAGCTTGCTCGACGGAGCGCAAAGCAAGGTCTGCCTCACCTGGCCGAATACGCACGGCTGGGACTCTGCCCTCATCAGGGTCGAGAATGTAAATCTGTCCGAAAGGTTGCAAGGAAGTCGCGCCGAAGTTCAGCACCAGCGGTTCGATGACACCTGCAATCTGGTACTCGGTCTGCGCGCCATCCGCTCCCGGCGAACTGTACAGGCTCTGGCCAGCTGCCTGCTCGGGTGTGCCAAATTCCATGGACCGGACTGTGTCCGTATCGATGATGACGTGTTTGACGTCGCTATCAGCGGCATGACGGGCCAGACCGAAGTCGCTTCCTGCGACTACCCGACAGGAGAAAACTTCGCATAGCCCGTACCCCGCACCGCTGCGCAGCAGCATCCTACGGCTGGCCTCGCCAGCCCCCCCCTCGAACGAAGAGAAGGTGACCCTGTTCGTCCACGGCACGGAGCCGAGCGCACTCACTGCCTCAATACCAGGACGCCCCTCAAGTCGGGGCCTTAGCCTGTCTGCCCCGACGGATCTCGACTCCGAATCCGTCAGCATTACGACGGTATCAAAGGCGTCTGGTCCAGCAAGGTCTGAAAGGTGACGATTCTGGGCCGATATGACCAGTAGGAGGATAAGCATCAGACTGGCTGCAAAGAACTGCAAGCTCACAAGGATGTTTCGCAACAGAGGCGACCCGCCCTTTACCGTGGATGAACGCAGAGTGCGCGCGGGCGCGACGCCGAGCATGAAAATGGCAGGATAGAGACTGGCGGTCAAACCAAGCCCTGGAACCACCAGGACCATTATCCAGACAAGGTTCGAAGTGCCGAAAAGCCCGGCTCGAAGATCGATACCTGTCAGGCCTTCGAATGGGGGGGCGAAAATCCACAGCAGTGCCGATGCTGACAGGGCCGCTAGCGTTGCGATGAGTATAGCCTCTGCAACGCAACGGATGAATATGTCCCACCCCGAGGCCCCCAGCACCTTGCGCATTCCGATTTCGCGGGCCTGACGCGTCGCCTGTGCAATGGAGAGGTTGGTGTAGTTCAGGCAAGAGATCAGCAAAACTACCGCACCGAACAGATAGAGAAACCCGACCACGGAGAGCGGTCCAGATCCCTGAAAAAGCCTGAGGTCGAGCATGTGGGAGGTCAATCCTCCTAGCGAGATCGCCTCAAAATATAGGCCCAGCCCTTTCTGCTGTTCCGGTATGCGAGCTTCGAGGTCTTGGCTGAGCCCCGCTCGAAAAGCAGATCTGTCAGCGGCATCCGCCAAAAGCACATAGGTGAAAGCGGACACGGAATACCACACATCGTCTGCCTGCTCCGGCGGAGTGGTATAGGGTGTGATGAAGTCGAATCCCTGAATGGCATCGTCTCCGCTTCCGAAATGAGACGCCTCTTCGGAAAGGGCGATGACACCCGTCACGATGCGCAGTGTCTCATCGTCGATATTGAGGGTCTGTCCAAGGGCGCGTGCATCTCCGAAGAGCTTTTGCGCGGCTTGGGTCGTCACTATCACGGCGTCAGGGCGCAACAGGGCGGTCTTGGCTTCACCTTCCACAAATTCGAAGTTGAATATGCGCAACAGATCCGGATCAGCACTACCGCCCAGTAGGTTAGCTCTCGACTTACCCGTGCGGACGATGACGTCATAGGTCGAGGAAAACCGGGCCACAGCTTCGATGTCGTCCCGCGACGCGTCAAGATGTCTGGCGACGACTTCCGCCGTTAAAGGCTCCAGTGGCGAGGTAAACGCTTCCGAGTCAAAGCCCTGCATAATGATCTCGACACGGTCGGACTTGTCGAAATGGCTGTCGCTGCCTTGCCAGTAGGCTGCGATGCCCCAGGCTACGAGAAAGCAAAGCAAACCCAAGGTCAGTGCGGCTAAGTTGAGGGTAAAAGTCAGTGGAGCCCTTTTGTAGGCCCGAATGACATCTGTAATGTAAATACCTTTCATGAGTTAGACCTCCCCGCCGAATGGCTTGCGATCGCGTTGATCACTAAGTGATTGATCGCTCAGCACGCGGCCATCTAACATGCGGACCAACCGCTTGGCTTCGCGAGCTTTATCTTCGGAGTGGGTGACCATAAGTATGGTTGAACCTTGCTCGTTGAGAAGATGAAGCAGTTCCATCACCTCATCGCCGTTCTTACTGTCAAGGTTCCCGGTCGGCTCGTCGGCGAGAATGAGTTTCGGGTCTACGATGATAGCGCGTGCAACGGCGACACGTTGCTGCTGGCCGCCGGAGAGTTGCGACGGCTTGTGCCGAGCCCGATGTTCTAATCCGACAAGCTCCAATGCCTCGCGCATACGTACCTTTTGTTGGTTTCTGTCAAGCCCGAGGTATCGTAGCGGCAGGGCGATATTGTCCTCGACGGACAAATCGTCGATGAGGTTGAAGCTTTGGAAGATATAGCCGAGGTTTTTCTTTCGAAGTTCTACCAGTTGCCGTTCACGAAAGCCTGCAATATCGGTACCGCTGAAGGCATAGCGACCCTCGGACGGTGTATCGATCATGCCGAGTATATTCATCAGTGTGGATTTACCGCACCCGCTTGGCCCCATTACAGCAACGAATTCACCGGGCGCGATGGAAAGGCTGACATCTCTCAGCGCCTGTGTCTCCGTATCCCCTGTAAAGTAGGATTTTTGTAAGTTTTTCAGTTCGATCATGATCTTAACCCCTGTTTTGTTCGCTATTAGTCACCCGGACGCGGTCCAAACCGTCCAGCCCGGCATATCCGCCTACGATAACTGTCTCCCCGTCCGAGAGACCGGACAGAACTTCCACATGCCCTGCGCTGCGACGGCCTAGACGGATGTAACGAAGTTTCGCCGTGCCTTCGTCAACCACAAAGATACTGTTGCCGCCCGTGTGTTCGAGAAAGTCGCCGATCGGCACCGTGACGGCATCGGATGCATCGGTGAGTATCAGTTTTGAACGCACGGTTTGCCCGGTCCGCAACGTGCCTGCTGTGCCGTCTGGAAAAGACAGCTCTATTCGAAACCGACGGTTCTCGACGCGTGAGTGGACCTTGTCCACGACCAGGCGGATGGATGTATCGCCGAGCCTTGCCTCAGCCGTTTGTCCTACCGTCACCCTGCCCAGATAGAATTCATCCAGCATGGCTGTAAGCTTGTAGGCGTCCGTTTCGTGGATTTCGGCGATGCGTGTGCCTGGTGCCACGAGCTCGCCGACCTGCAGTTCGAACCCTACTAAACGCCCGTTCATGGGGGCGACCACCGTCAGGCGGTCTAGAGTTGAGCGCATAAGTTCCAAACTGTCCTTCATGCGGGATAGCGATGCCCGGAGCTGCGCTAGATTCTGAGCGGCATGTGCCTGGTCGCTCTCGCGAGCTTGCTGCAGCATGTCATTGGTTCGGCGCTTGTGAGCGAGTTCTGATGTCAGACGGTCGATCTCTGCTTGAGGCACCCCGGTCTTCTCCACGGGAAGGCGTCGCTCCAGCGACGAATGGGTCAGCTCGATATCCAGTTTAGCATCGGATAGTTGCTGCCGATACCGCAGCTGGCTCTGATCATATTCGATTTGCGCGCGGGCAAGATTGCTTAACTGCTGGGCATACTGAGCTTCGTGCGCCATGACTTGTAGCTCGAGTTCGGTATTGGTCATTCGCGCCAGAACCTCGCCCGCGGAGACGATGGCTCCGTCCTCTACTAGGATCTCAACCACGCTGCCGCCCTTGACGGCATCCACGAAAACCGTGTTGCGCGGGACAAGAACCCCATTGACCGGAAGGGTTTCAGCAAATGGCTTGATATCAACAGTACCTAGCCGCAACCTCTCGGTATCTACCGTCTTGTGCGACTGCACCAGCACGCCGGTATATACTAGAGCAACACCAGCCGTGACTACCGCGAAGGCCGATGCGGCTGCAACATTGCGCCACTGTCTTAGGCGACGGCGCGCGGCAGGAAGTGACTTATCCATACTATGACCATTAGTGTTTAAAAGGGATCGTACAGACCGGTCAGCTGCGGTACTTTCGACAGTCATCTTTGATCGTTTGGGTAACGGCTTCACTATGTTGCTCCATTGGTGTATAACATCACTACTACACCTGTGTTATTGATGTGTTGCAAAGTTGTCAAGGTGCCTTTAAGGAAGAGGACAATTCAAGTGGGAGATATTGATGGAATGGAAGGCGGAATCTCCGATTTACAGGCAGATGACTGACATCGTGATAGCCCGTATTCTCAATGGAACTTATAATGATGGCGACCTCCTCCCGTCGGGTCGCCATCTTGCCGACGAGTTCGATGTCAGCTCCTTGACGGGAGCCAAGGTGGTACGCGAGGTAGAAAGCCTTGGCTTAACATCAAAGAAACGCGGTATAGGATTTCAGCTTAATCCTGGCGCGCGCCACAAACTCCTCGACATGGAGCGCACGAAGTTTCTCCAAGAGGAATGGCCAGGAATCGCCAAGCGACTTGCCTTGCTTGACATTGATATAGCAAAACTGCCCAAGCCTAAAAAGGGAGTTGTCAGCGAAAAGTGAGCCTTAACTGCCGTGCTCTAGCTTAGCTCTATGAAAAAGAGCCCATTTCGCTATTTCAAGACATCGCCCGAGATCATCCAGCTTGCGGTGATGATATATGTCCGGTTTCCGCTATCACTTAGGAATGTCGAAGA
>JBCCDF010000103.1:0-9903 GCA_039030935.1 Pseudomonadota bacterium
GGCTTTCAGGATCACCGCGCCGCGCTCACTCATAAATGGGGAGAGGTCGAAGGTGGATTGGTCGAACTTCAGAACGTTCAGCGCGCCATTATTGTCGAGTTGGTGAATTTCCCCTTCAAACATGACGATACTGGGAATACCATCGACTTCAATAAAACGGCCGCGTTCAGCCAGATAATCGCGGCCATCCGGTTGGCCTGCCCGCTCAGCGATCTGGACACCGATCAGTTCGACGCCGACTTGGTCACGCGCAAAGACGGTGAGATTTTCATCAGGCGATGTAAACTGCCCTGGCCGGAACAGGGTTGAGACCAATTCGGTGCGCGCTTCTTGAACCTGGGCTCGCATCTCCCTCTGAGCAGCAGGTTGAACAAATAGATTAACCGCGAGGTGCAAAACAGCCCCTAGAAGTGCAAGCCGCAAAACAGGAGACGCGATCTGCCACCGCGTCATTCCGGCCGCTTCGGCAACCGCGATCTCGCTATCGCGCTGCAGGCGATTAAGTGACCAGATCGTCGACAAGAAAATCGCCATTGGCAGCAAGAGCGCCATCACTTGCGGTGCGCCAAGAATAACAACTTTAAAAAATGTCAGGGCACTCTGACGGTTGTCCAAAATGAGTTCTGTTTGAGAGAGGCCTTGGGCGAGGATCGCCAAAAGAACGAGACCCCCGACAATGGTCAGGACAGCGCGCATGACACGGAAGAAGAGATACTTCTGGACGCTGTTCATGATCGTGATGGACCTGCTATTTCTGATCTCAATGTTGACTAACCAGTTGCGCTGCCCGCGTCGATGCCTAGTTGTAGCCTCAAACGGAGTTTATTCATGAACATTCAATTCGCCGAAACGGCCAGCGCCGATATTCATGCTTTCATAGTCGATCAGGATGGTGGTTTGCCAACCGCTGCCCAAGCGCTTGATGATGAGGTCGGTGGTCTTCTTTCTGAAGCGCTCGATGCTGATAGTTTTTCAGGAAAATCCGGTCAGCAGGCTTTCATTGTTCTGCCAAAATCTTCAGAAGCGCGCCGCGCTGTACTCTTAGGGGGCGGCAAAGCAGACAAGCGCGATGCTCTGGCGCTCGAAAAACTCGGTGCTCAGCTCTATAAGGCGCAGTCGGGCAGCGGGTTCCAGTCTCTGGCATTGCATGTTGGTACGGCTGAAGATGCGGCCCGCCTTGCGACCGGTATTCGTTTAGCGGCCTATCGCTTTGACGAGTATCGTACGACGCTGAAGGATGAGGACAAACCGAAACTTCGCGAAATCACGCTGGTTCTGAAAGGTGATAAGACGGCCGCTGAACTGTTCGGACCGCTAAGCGCTGCGGTCGACGGAACCTACATGGCGCGCGATCTCGTTAATATGCCGCCCAATGATCTCAACCCTGAGACGTATGCTGCGAAGATTGAGACGCTGAGCGAGATCGGCCTTGAGATTGAAATTCTCGGCGAAGCTGAACTTGAAGCACTCGGCATGCGCTCCATGCTGGGTGTCGGACAGGGCAGTGTCAAAGAGTCCAAACTCGGCATCATGCGCTGGATGGGTGGTAAAGACGGCGAAGCCCCTGTTGCGCTTGTGGGTAAGGGTGTCTGCTTCGACACAGGTGGTATCTCACTGAAGCCCGGCGCAGGCATGGAAGACATGCGCGGCGATATGGGCGGTTCTGCCGCCGTCGTCGGTGCTATGGTCGCGTTGGCGAAGCGCAAAGCGAAAGCGAATGTGGTTGGTCTTGTTGGCCTTGTTGAGAATATGCCGGATGGCAATGCGATCAGGCCTGGGGACATCATCAAGGCAGCCGACGGCCAAACGATCGAAATTCAGAATACCGATGCTGAGGGCCGCCTCGTCCTCTGTGATGTGCTCTGGTACACGCAAGAGCACTACAAGCCGAAAGCCATTGTGGATCTAGCGACGCTGACAGGGGCCATCGTTATTGGGCTTGGTCATCATCACGCAGGCTTGTTCACGAATGACGATAGCCTTGCGACTGCTATGACCGCTGCTGGTCTTGTAGAGGGCGAACGCGTCTGGCGTCTGCCGCTTGGTCCTGAGTATGACGGCCTTCTGAAGTCGAAATTTGCCGATATGCGCAATATTGGCGGCCGCGCAGCCGGTTCAATCACGGCCGCACAATTCCTGCAGCGCTTCATCCGTGAGGGGCAGACTTGGGCGCATCTTGATATTGCGGGTGTGGCTTGGGTGAACGGTGAAAAAGCCCCAACCGATCCGAGCTGGGCAAGCGGTTATGGCCCGCGTTTATTGGATCGTTGGATTGCGGAGAACTATGAGGGATAGGCTTTGAGCGACGCGGCATCTGCGCCTGAATGGTGGTTTTATCATCTCTCCAAGACGACGCTTGAACGAGCGGTTGGCCCGCTCTTGGAGAAGTGTCTAGAACGCGACTGGCGTGTGCTGGCGATTAGCAGTGATGCAACCCGGCGCGGTGCTTTGGATGAAGCACTCTGGACCTATAATGATCAGAGCTTTCTGCCCCACGGTCAGTTTGAGGCTGAAGGGCTTGATCCTGCTGCCCAGCCGATCCTGATTTCGGCTGAGACCGAAAATCGTAATGCAGCCTCTGTCGCTCTGCTCATGGACGGGGCTGAGGTGGCCGTCGATGCGCCTTTTACACGCTGCATGGTCATGTTTGACGATGGCGATCATGCAACACGGCAAAGAGCGCGCGAGCAATTCAAAGCCGCAAAAGACGCAGGATTAAGCGCACGCTACTTCCAGCAAGGTCCCGGCGGCTGGCAGGAAGCCGGCAAGAGCTAGTCTTGGTCTTCGGGCTTGCCACTCTGGTCGGCCCATAGGTCAAATGTCGCAACGCTCACTCGGCCAGCCACTAAGTCGATGTCGGGGACGTCCGCATGTGTGAAAGGAACCAAAACAGGTTTTCCACCAGTCGTCGGCATAATTTCTAGCAGATCACTGGCACCATGATTGAGAACCGCTTTGACCGTTCCAATCACTTCGTTCGCGCCATTAATCACATGAAGTCCAACAAGGTCATCGACATAGATTTCATCGTCATCTGTCTCTGGCAGACAATCGCGCTCGATACAGAGTTTTGTGCCTTTCAGAGCATCCCAATCTTCTTTCTGTCGCTGTTCCTCAGGCGAAACAATGAAGTGGTTTTTCCCGGCGCGCACCGAAGTCGGTGTGATCAGCACCACGCCGTCTTCGCCTTTGAGTGGGCCATAGGCGAAAATGTCCTCAGCCTCAGCAGTGAAGCTTTTCACGCGAACATCTCCTCGCACACCATGCGCGCCAATGATCACGCCTAAAGTTACCAATTTGCCAGTCATCCCGCTCCATAATCGCCATTTTACATCGCGCCTACCCACTGATGTGGTCAGTGTCCGCCCTCTCCCCCCCGCCCAACCACCCGCACAGGGTACTATTGGCGTGGTTGGGCAGGGGGAGAGGGTGGAGCCTGATCAAGAAAAGCGCGCCTACCCTTGGCATCACTGTCAGGCGTGATTAGGACGGCAAGCTGATTTTGACGGAGCGAGTGATGTCTAGCGATCTGCCTATTTCCATTGATGATGTCCGAGCAGCTGCTGCTGTTCTGGACGGCCAGATTGAGAATACGCCGATGACGATCTCTCACACGCTGTCTGAAATTACGGGCGCAGAGGTCTGGCTCAAATTCGATAATATCCAGTTCACCGGGTCCTTTAAGGAACGCGGTGCGGTCAATAAACTGTCGAGTTTGACCGATGAGGAGAAAGAACGCGGTGTGATTGCGGCATCTGCAGGCAATCACGCGCAGGGCCTCGCTTATCATGCGCGGCGTCTGTCCATTCCGTCGACCATCGTTATGCCGATTACGACCCCTTATAATAAGGTTGAGCACACGCGCGCTTTCGGGGCTCGCGTTGTTCTTGAGGGCAATACGTTTGACGAGGCGAGTGAGCACGCTCAGCGCCTGCGCCAACGCGAAGGCTTAACATGGATCCATGCTTTCGATGATCCGCTCATCATGGCGGGGCAGGGCACAGCAGCGCTCGAAATGCTTGAGGCTGTTCCTGATTTAGAAATGTTTGTCGTCCCGATTGGCGGTGGCGGTCTGATTTCCGGTATGTCGACCGTGGCGAAGGCGCATAATCCTGACATTAAAGTCGTTGGTGTTGAGGCCGCGATGTATCCCGGTATGCACGCTGCGCTTTCAGGCGGACCAATGCCAACTGGTGGTGCATCCATCGCAGAAGGGATCGCGGTCAAAAACCCCGGCCAACTCACACGCAAAGTCGTCAATGCGCTGGTCGATGAGATTGTCCTCGTCGAAGAAGACCATATTGAGCGTGCAATTACGCTTTACACAGATGTTGAAAAAACAACTGTCGAAGGGGCTGGTGCCGCTGGCTTAGCCGCTTTGCTGGCGCATCCACAGAAATTCGCCGGGCGCAAGGTCGGTGTGATTATCTGCGGTGGAAATATCGATATGCGCTTGTTGGCCTCTGTCTTGACGCGCTCGCTGGTGCGGGATGGTCGGCTCGTCAATATCCGGATTATCGGAGATGACAGGCCGGGTCTCTTGGCACGTGTCTCCAGACTGATCGGTGATACGGGTGCGAACATTATGGAGGTTGCGCACAATCGGATCGCACTGGACGTGCCTGCGAAAGGCGCTGAGTTTGATATCCTGATTGAGACCCGCGATGTCCAGCACACTCAGGAGGTCAAAGACGTCCTGACCCAGGCTGGATATCCGCCCCGCACAATTTAATGTGATTGTGACAGCGTAACACTAGCGGTCGTATCATCTGGCCATATAACAAATTCGAGATTTATGAGATGGGAAATGATTATGCGGCTGATTTCGGCGATCATTGGTGCGGCAGTTCTTCTGGGTGGGGCATACGCGCAAGGCATACAGCAGACTAAGGGGAATTTTGAGGACAAGTTCCGCCAGTTAGATGAAGTCCTTCCGACACCTAACGTTTATCGCACCGCGTCCGGTGAGCCTGGCCATCAATATTGGCAGCAGCAAGCCGATTACGATATTCAAGTCACTCTTGATGAAGAGGCGCGCCGAATAGAGGCCAGTCAAAGCGTTACTTATACCAACAATTCCCCAGATACGCTTCGCTATATCTGGCTGCATCTCGATCAAAATCGGTACGCCAAAGACTCCATCGCAGAGATGACCCGAACCTTCTCTGCCAAGCGGCAAGGATCGGTGAACCAACGCGCAGCGAGTAAACCGCGCCTTAGCCTTGGAACTCTGCGCCGTCAGCAGGCTATGGCTGACAATGATTTTGGGTTTGAAGTGACCCGCGTGGAAACGCCTGACGGCGACACGCTTGAGACGATGACAGTCGGTACGCTGATGCGGATTGACCTGCCTGAGCCGCTTGAGCCGGGTAATAGTTTTGCTTACGAGCTCGACTGGGAATATCAGATCATCGAGGAAAACGCCGTTCGCGCTCGCGCTGGTTTTGAACATTTCCCTGATGATGAGCGGGAAGGTGGCAATGACATCTTCCTTATTGCTCAATGGTTCCCACGCCTCGTTGTGTATTCAGACTATGATGGCTGGCACAACAAAGAGTTCCTCGGCAGCGGTGAGTTTGGTCTGGAGTTTGGCGACTACACTGTCGAAATTACCGTTCCTGATGATCATATCGTTTCATCCAGCGGCGTCCTGACCAATCAACGTGAAGTTTTGACGGCCGCTCAGCGGGCCCGTCTGAACCGCGCAGAAGATGCCGCGCGCCCTGTCTTTGTTGTGACCCCTGAAGAAGCCTTGGCGAATGAGGGTTCAAACCCGTCAGGGACAAAAACTTGGGTTTTCGAGGCAGAAAATGTCCGTGATTTCGCTTGGG
Source organism: Pseudomonadota bacterium (assembly GCA_039030935.1). Classification (GTDB taxonomy): domain Bacteria; phylum Pseudomonadota; class Alphaproteobacteria; order Caulobacterales; family Hyphomonadaceae; genus Henriciella. The sequence goes on from JBCCDF010000103.1 coordinate 5,832, forward strand.
CCTCTTCGCGTAAATTCATCTGGGACGCTCAAGGCTACAAGCAACCCGGCGCAGAGTATGAGACCGTCATGGCCATGTCCTTCTGGCCAAAAGAGGGCGGTGATCTTTGGAAGAAGTATTCAACGCCGTCTGTGATCCATACGATGGACGTCTATTCGCGAATGTCGTTTGATTATCCATACCCAACCTCCCAGTCTGTGAATGGCCCGGTCGGGGGTATGGAATACCCGATGATCACCTTTAATGGGCCGCGAACGACTCTGCAGGATGATGGCAGCCGGACCTATACAATGGCCGAGAAGGTCTTCCTTGTTGGTGTGATCATCCACGAAGTTGGCCACATCTACTTCCCGATGATCGTGAACTCGGATGAGCGCCAATGGACGTGGATGGATGAGGGTCTGAACAGTTTCCTAGACAGTGTTGCCGGCTATGAATGGGACCCTGAAATGCCGTGGACGCGCTCAATCCCGCGCGATCTGGTGCCGTATATGACCTCATCCAACCAAGTGCCGATCATGACGCAATCCGATAGTGTCCTGCAGCTTGGACCGAATGCTTACGGTAAACCGTCTGCGGCTCTTCATATTCTTCGCGACACCATTCTTGGCCGCGAAAGATTTGACTACGCCTTCAAGGAGTACTCACGTCGCTGGCGCTTCAAACGCCCAACCCCGTCCGATTTTTTCCGCACAATGGAAGAAGCGTCCGGGGTCGATCTCGACTGGTTCTGGCGTGGGTGGTTCTATACAACAGACCATGTCGATATCTCACTCGACCGTGTCTTCCACCTCGAAATGGACACTGAAGACCCCGACATCGACTATCAGCGTCTCCGTGACGACCGTGATGCAGAACCAGAAGCGATTGGAGCGCGCCTGAACCGTGAAGAGGGCCTCGAAACCTGGGTCGAGCGTTTCCCGGACATTCGCGATTTCTACGATGATAACGACATCTATACCGTCACAAATAAAGAGCGGAACGCCTATCAATCCTTCTTAAAGGGGCTTGACGACATCGAGCGCCGCGTCTTCGACAGAGCCGTGGCTGAAGATGCTGAATACTACGTGCTCGAATTCTCCAACGTCGGCGGATTGGTGATGCCGATCATTCTTGGGCTGGAATTCAATGACGGCTCTATGGAGCGCATGTACATCCCTGCTGAAATCTGGCGGCGCAATCCGCATAAGGTCTCTAAACTGTTGACCTTCCCCAATGACAAAGAGCTGGTTCAGATTATCGTCGATCCTGAATGGGAAACCGCTGATGCCGATCTGGAGAATAATTACTATCCACGCCGGATCACGCCTTCTCGTGTCGAGGCGTTTAAAGCGTCGCGTTCCTTCTCATTCTCACGTCGTGACATCATGGAGGATATCAAGACCGAGCTGAAGACGGATGAGGAAGAGACCGAGGAAGAAGGAGAGACGGAAGAGTGATCTTCTTCCAGCGATCGATCGCACTTATTATTATGGCCGCTCTTTTCACGGGAGCGGCCTTTGCGCATAAGCAAAAAGCCGCCATCACTGAGGTAAGCTTTAATCTGCGCACAGGCATGGTGGAAATCGCTCATCGTTTCATCATCCATGATGCCGAACATGCGATTAGCGAAGTTGCTGGCGAGCGTCGTGACCTGATCAATGATGAAGACGCCCGGCGTCTCTTTTCGGACTATGTCGCGAGTCATTTTGACCTCACCATTAATGACAGCGACGCCAATCTTACTCTTCTCGGTTCAGAAATAGAGCGCGGTCATATCTGGATTTATCAGGAGGCCCCTGTACCGCTCTTTGTGACGCGCATTGCGCTCAATCAGTCTGCCCTGACCGAGGTCTGGTCCGGCCAGATTAATACTGTGAATGTTCGAACCAGTGATGTTGTCCAAACAGTGACATTCTCATCAGATTCCGGGCTAAAGCCTTTGCGATTACGCCCGGCGCTCGTATGGGCCCGTTAGGGTGACAGAAATATCAAACACCCATACCTATCGAAGACGTTAAAAGGAGTGCGCTAGCCGTGTTTAAGACGTTTGCCGTTGCCGCTGCAGGACTGATTTTGGTTGCATGCAGCGCTCAAGAGGAGCCTAAGCCCGAAATGAATATAGATGATCCGCTTGCAACATTGATCCCTTGGGATGCGACCGCAGAGAATGTTCAAACAACGGCCACTGGCTTGCAATACGTCGTCGTTCGAGAAGGATCAGACGACGGTGTGTCGCCGAGCGTGCGCGATACGGTCAGTGTCCACTATGATGGTCGTCTAACCGATGGCAGACGCTTTGACAGCTCTTATGAGCGCGGTTCGCCCTCAACCTTTGGCGTTGGCCAAGTCATTTCAGGTTGGACAGAGGGCTTGCAGCTCATGTCTGAGGGTGATGAATTTGTCTTCTACATTCCAACAGAGCTTGGCTACGGTCTCAATCCACGTCCGGGCGGCCTCATACAGCCGGGTGACGACCTGATTTTCCGGGTTGAACTAAAACAGGTGGTGAAAGCGCCTGAACCCCGAAAAGTGAGTACTGAAACCTGGGAAGCTTACACGCCTTGGGACAGCGACCGGGACGGCGTGGTCAAAACCGGCAGTGGCCTTGAATATGTAATCATCGAAAGCGGCGAAGACAGTGGTGTGAACCTCAAAGAGGGTGACATGGCAGTGCTCTATTATGAAGGTCGGCTCGATACGACAGGCGAGATGTTTGATAGTGCTTTCCAACGGGGCGAAGCGTCCATGTTCCCTGCAGGCGGTCTTATCCCCGGCTTTAATGAAGCACTCTATGCCATGAAGCGCGGTGATAGATGGCTCGTCCATATTCCGTCTGATCTTGCCTATGGACCCCGTCCAAACGGACCAATCCCCGCCAATAGTGATCTAAATTTTGAGATTGAATTGATGGATATTGTCCCGGCTCAATAGGGGTCTTTTTTGCACCAGTTAGGGAGCATAAAGTCATGTCAAAGACCCCCCTAATGACAGGGCTTGTCGCCGCTTTTGGTGTGCTTTCGTCTTGCCAGACGGCGCCTGGACCCTCGGCTAATCCTGCGCTTGCGGCCTGTCCTGCCTTTGCGACGGGACAAGGGCCAATTGAAGCGCCATTCCCCGACACTTGCGCGCAGATGCGCTCAGCGCCCTCTGGTTTAAAATGGATCGAGCTCGCCAAAGGAGATGCATTGCGCGGAACACCCGGACCAGATGCAACTGTGGTCGTCAGTTATGAAGGCTTTCTCGCTGAAAGTGGCCAGCTGATTGATAGCTCCTATCAACGTGGCGAGCCGAGTGTCTTTGAAATCGGTGAGCTTTTACCTGGCTGGGGCGAAGCGATGCAGAAAATGTCGCCGGGGGATGAGTGGTTGATTTTTGTTCCTTGGCCGATCGCTTATGGAGCAGCGCCCGTCCGTGATATTATTCCGGCTGAGGCTGACATCCTGTACCGAGTGCGCCTCGATGGGTTCCTAACGCCAGAGCAGATCGCAGCTGACGCGTCAAAGTCTCAGGGCACTAGCGCATCCGACGAAGGGCCAGACGCCCGCGCTTGGGCAAACCTCTTGCCATTCGATGCCAGCGCAGCTGGCTGGAACCGGTTGGACAGCGGCGTGTCCTACATCCGGCTGAAGCGCGGAAATACGATTTCGCGAAATGCGCTGCGCACAGATGATGTTTTAATCCATTATGATGGACGTTTGGCTTCCGACGGGACATCCTTCGACAGCTCTTGGTCGCGCGGCGAGCCAACGCGCTTTCCCGTGTCTGGTCTCATCCCCGGTTTTGCAGAAGTTCTGACGTATATGAAGCTCGGCGACCGCGTGATCGTGCATATCCCATCTGACAAAGCCTACGGCGAAAGCGGCTCTGGAGAGATCATTGGACCCAATGCAGATCTGATGTTCGAAATCAGTATGCTCGAGATTTTTCCGGCAGAATAAGCACGGGCTGTCAGATCAAATCTATTCGAGACTTGCCTCTGCCAAAGCCGAGAGTGTGATCTTGAACTCGTCTGCCAGTTTCTCAACAGCGCGTTCTTTTGCCGTATCGGCAAATGCAGACCCAGTGGAACGCTCAGAGACCGCGCGACTTA
>JBCCDF010000104.1:0-9822 GCA_039030935.1 Pseudomonadota bacterium
AGAGTTTGGCCTTGTCTTGAGCGAAGACCGCATCGTCTGGAAGCGTCGATATGACAGTTCAAGAACGAAGGGACTGCCGAGCTATTTCTTTGTTGCTGACATCACACCGAAAGAGGTCAAAGCGATTGAATTTGGACCAGAAGGACAACGCTGGAGAATGGCCACTATCCAAGAGTTTCTGAGAAATGAGAACGCTGTTCCTCATCTTGTAGGACGGGTTTTAGACTATCTCAACGAAGCTTCGCCGCTCGAATAGCTAAGACTGATCCTTTAGCCGATAAATCAAGTCCAGCGCTTCTCTCGGTGTGAGCGTGTCGGGATCGATTGTGTCTAGCAGGTCGAGCGCTGGATGATCAGGCGCGGCGATATCTGGCTCCGTCTCATCAGCCATGGCGAAGAGTGGGAGCGCTTCGACAGCTTCGGGGCCAGCTTCGAGTTTTTTTAGAATTTGGGCTGCACGACGCACGGCTTTGGTTGGAAGACCTGCGAGACGCGCGACCTGAACGCCATAGGATTTATCGGCCGGTCCGGGCTGAACATCATGCAGGAAGATCAACTCATCCTTCCACTCTTTCGCGCGCAGGGAGAGATTTGCCGCGGCCGTCAGATCCTCAGCGAGCGTGGTGAGTTCGTGATAGTGCGTCGCGAAAAGGGCACGGCATTTATTGGTGTTATGAAGATGCTCCACAGCGGCCCATGCGATGGCAAGCCCGTCATAGGTAGATGTGCCGCGACCGACCTCGTCCAGTATGACAAAGCTCTTCTCTGTGGCTTGGCTTAAAATGGCGGCTGTCTCGACCATTTCGACCATAAAAGTAGAGCGCCCGCGGGAGAGATCATCACTCGCCCCGACGCGTGAGAAAATGCGATCTGCCAGGCCGAGCGTCAGGCTGCGCGCAGGCACGTAGAGGCCCGCCTGAGCGAGGATCACTGCAAGGCAGGACTGGCGCAGATAGGTCGACTTGCCCGCCATATTTGGCCCCGTCACAAGCGCGAGACGGGGGGCAGTTTCACCACTGGCATCAAGGCTCAACGTATTGGCCGTGAAGCCGTCGCCTTGTTTGCGAAGGGCGGCTTCAACGACAGGATGGCGCAGGCCGTCGGCTTCAAAGACAGGATCGGGTGACAGGGATGGGCGCACAGCGCTGACCTCTGCGGCCCATTCGGCACTGGCAGCCGCGACATCGAGCACAGCGAGCGCGTTTGCAGCCGCACTTAAAGGCGCGCTGACGTGTTCGGTTCGGTGGCAGAAGGTGTCGAAGATGGCAAGTTCCCGGCCTTTTGCGATATCTTCTGCACGCGAGATTTTGCCGGCGAGTTCTGAGAGTTCAGCGGTTGAAAAACGCACATTTGATGCCAGCGTCTGACGGTGGATGAAGGTCTCATTCAAAGGGGCGACCATCAGAGGATCCCCGTAGCGGGCGGGCACGTCGATGAAGTAGCCCAGCACATTATTGAACTTAATCTTGAGCGCGCTGATGTCGGTCTGTTTGGCGTATCGAGCCTGCAGCTCAGCGATGATTTTGCGGCTGTCAGATTTAAGCGTACGGGCTTCATCAAGCGCATCATCCCAACCGAGCGCGATAAAGTTTCCATCGCGCGGCAGGGTGGGCAGATCATCTTGCAGGGCGCGTCCGAGGTCATGGACCAGCGCTGCGAGATCCGGCGAATTAGATAGGGTTAAATCCGTGAGCGCGCTGTCGATGAGAGGCGGTGGGTTGGTTGCGGCTTTTGTAACATCGGCAACAGCGCGCTCTCCGGCTTTCAAAGCGCTCGCAATGGCTGCAAGATCGCGTGGACCGCCACGACCAAGACGGATGCGCGCGCGGGCACGTTCAAGGTCAGGGACCGCTTTTAAGGCCTGTCGGATGGTTTCGCGTAAATGGTCATTGGCGAGAAAGAAATCGACAGCATCATAACGGGCTGTGATCGCTAAGGGGTCGGTCTCCGGGCGAGCAAGGCGCGTCGCCAACAGGCGTGCACCAGGGGCCGTTAGCGTGCGGTCGACAGTTGAAAGCAATGTCCCTTTGCGGGTGCCGTTTAGCGCGATATCAATTTCGAGGCTGGCGCGGGTCGCTGGATCAATCGCGAGCGAAAGTGTTTTGGTGTTGCGTAGCGGTGGATCGAGGCGAATGTCGGCGCCCGCTTGGGTCAGTGAGAGATAATCCAGCAGAAGGCCACACGCGGCAAGCTCTGCTTTCGTGAAGGTGCCAAAGGCATCAAGTGCTGCGACTTTGAAAGCCTCTTTCATGAGACGCTCACCGGAGGCGACACTGGCGGCAGTGTTTGGGCGATGGGTCAGCGGCGGTTTTAGGCCGTCCAAAGCGGTCAGCACGAGTGGGCGGGCGGCATCTGCCTCCGTGAGGAGAAGCTCATTCAGGGGGAGGCTGCTCAACGTGTCGCCGAGGGTTTCCGGCGCAAAGGTGCGAACCTCAAAGGCACCGGTCGAGACATCGCAGGCGGCCAGTGCCGCATCCGCACCGCCAGAGGCAAAGGCAATGGCGACGAGCGCCTGGCCCTGTCGAGGGGGCAAGAGCGCCTCCTCAGTCACTGTACCGGGGGTTACGATACGAACGATATCGCGATTGACCAGCGCTTTGGAACCACGCTTTTTTGCCTCCGCAGGACTTTCAGTCTGCTCGCACACGGCTACCCGTTCACCGGCTTTTATCAGACGCGCGAGATAGCCTTCAGCGGCGTGATAGGGCACACCCGCCATCGGGATTGGTTTGCCATCATACTCGCCCCGCGCGGTCAGCGTTATGTCGAGAATGTCTGCGGCGCGGCTGGCGTCCTCGAAGAACAGCTCGTAAAAGTCACCCATGCGGAAAAATAGGAGCGCATCCGGATGGCGCGCTTTAATTCCGAGATATTGCGCAATAAAGGGCGTGGGGCCCTTGGACTTGGCTGTTTTTGATGAGGCGGATTGCGTTGACATAATCGCTTGCTAAACAAAGCCGCTCGGATTCGCAAAAGGCGATATTAGGGGCTTGCATAAATACAAACTACTTTGTATTTTGAAGCATGATAAAATCTCTCGTATCGCTATCGCTTATTCTTCTGCCTATTGTCTCAGCTCAGGCTCAATCCGACACTGAGGCATCGCCAGCATTTGATGCGACTGCGGCGTGGTCGGAGTATCAAAGTCTTCTTGAGGAGAAGTACGCTTACATCGACCGGATTGACTTTGACGTCCCGGCCTATCTCTCACGCGCAGCACAACTCGCTTCGACGCTTGAGAGTGAAGCAGAGATGCGCGCTTTTATTCACCGCTCGACTTATGCATTTACCGATCCGCATTTGATTGTCGGACCTTTCGTGGAGAGCGATTTCAACATCATTCCGAGCGTGTCTCATCTCTGGATTGATTATAGCGACGGGGCTTACCGTCTCGCAGATGTCCGGCGTACCGGGGCCTTGACCAGAAAGGGATTAGAGACAGGGCTCATCCTGACGCATGTCAATGATGAACCCGTCGATGAAAGTGTCGCGCGAATTTTTGAAGGCCTTCTCGAGACACCGACAGGCAAACAGAAAGCCTATGCAGCGACGTTGCTCGCCAATGGCCGGCGCGACGGCGTGTCCGTGACGGTCCGCTTTGAGACTGAGACTGGAGATGTCCTTGAAACCGTATTGGAGGATCCTCGAGCCTTCGCCGTAACCGTCAGCGAGATGGCGCCTCTCAGCTATCGCACACAGGACGATGTCGGGATCATTCGCATCAACAATTCACTTGGTAATAATCAGACAATCATCGCCTTTGATGAGGCGATGCAGGCGCTTGGCGACAGCCGAGCGATCATCGTTGATTTGCGCAACACACCGAGCGGTGGAAACACTGAGGTCGCGCGCAGCATTATAGGACATTTCATCGATGAGGTGCGCCCCTATCAGGTCCATGAAGTCCCCGCCTTCAACCGCGAATTCAGCGTGCCGAGGCGATATGCAGAATATGTATTTCCGCGCGCGGACTATTATGATGGTCCTCTGATTGTTTTGGGAAGCCGCTGGACCGGAAGCATGGGCGAAGGTCTGGTTATCGGCCTCGATGCAGCGGCTGGAGCCTATACGATGACGAGCGATATGGGCGATCTGCTCGGCGGTCTGTGGAATTACGATTTGAGGTCTATGGCCGCGCGCGTCGATCTCGGCGGCGAGGCTCTGTTTCATGTCGATGGGACACGCAGAGAAAACTATCAGCCCGATCTATTCATCGAAAATGCGGCTAATGGAGGCTCAGTAGAAGACCCTGCAATCGAGGCGGCAATCGCCTGCGTTGAGGATCAGACCTGCACCACACGCGAGATTAAAGACCTCATTATGCGTCCATCACAGGCTTTAGAATAGAATTCCTACGCCTTTAAACGGGTTGTCGCGCTTTGCGGACAAGACTAGGTGTCGGAGTCTTGTTTTAGAAATCTTGTCGAAAGACCTCCGCAATGACGTCCAAGCGCCCGAGTTTTACTGATCAGGAAGCCCTCGATTTCCACGCCAAGCCGACGCCTGGCAAGATCTCAATGCTACCGACAAAACCGATGCAGACACAGCGCGATTTATCGCTGGCCTATAGTCCGGGTGTTGCTGTTCCTGTCGAAGCCATCGCTGAGAATGAAGACCTCGCTTACGACTATACGGCGAAGGGAAATACGGTCGCCGTGATCTCAAACGGGACAGCGATCCTTGGACTGGGCGATCTCGGTCCGATGGCATCAAAGCCTGTCATGGAAGGCAAATCGGTCCTGTTTAAGCGCTTCGCCGATATTGATAGTTTTGACGTTGAGGTTGAAACAAAAGAGGTCGATGAATTTATCACTGTGGTGAAGAATATCGGTGCCACATGGGGCGGCATCAACCTCGAGGACATCGGGTCTCCAGAGTGCTTCATTATTGAAGATACGCTGCGCCGTGAATTGGATATTCCGGTCTTTCATGACGACCAGCACGGCACGGCAATCATTGCCGCAGCGGGGATTATTAATGCCTGCGCGATCACGGGACGCAAATTAGAGGATTTGACGGTTGCGGTGTCTGGTGCAGGTGCCGCCGGGCTTTCCGTAGCGGGGCTGATCCGCAATTTGGGCGTGAAGCCAGAAAATATTTTGATGTGTGACCGTAATGGTGTGATCTATGAAGGTCGCGACAGTGTGGATCAGTTTAAATCTGCCTTTGCGGTAAAATCCAGCAAACGCACGCTGGCCGAGGCTATGGATGGCGCAGATTGTTTCCTCGGCTTGTCGGTGAAAGGCGCCGTAAATGCGGATATGGTGCGCTCCATGGCGGCCAATCCGATTATCTTTGCGATGGCAAACCCTGACCCGGAGATCACACCGGAAGAGATTAAGGCTGTGCGCGGCGATGCCATTATTGCCACTGGGCGAAGCGACTATCCTAACCAAGTCAATAATGTCCTCGGTTTCCCGTATATCTTCCGTGGTGCGCTGGATGTGCGCGCGCGCTCGATCAATGAAGAGATGAAGGTTGCAGCCGCGCGGGCGCTGGCTGAACTGGCCCGTGAAGATGTGCCGGATGAGGTCGCAGCCGCTTATCATGGCTCACGCCCGCAATTTGGGCCTGACTATATTATTCCGACCCCGTTCGATCCCCGCCTGATCAGCTTTATCCCGCCCTTTGTTGCACAGGCGGCAATGGATACAGGCGTCGCGCGCAAACCGATTGAGGATATGGAAGAGTATCGTGCCTCACTCGCGCGCAGGCTCGATCCGACCGCGTCTTTCCTACAGGGCGTTCAAAACAAGGTCCGCAAAGAGCAGAAGCGCATCGTCTTTGCTGAGGGCGAAGAACCGCAAGTTGTACGCGCGGCATTTACCTTCCAACAGCAGGGGCTCGGCAAAGCGATCCTGATCGGACGCGAAGAACAAGTCGGGCGGACCATGGCACAGATGGGCGTTCCTGAAGGAAGCCTTGAGATCGTCAACGCTCGTCTCTCAGACCGCAATGCGGACTATACCGACTACCTCTATGAGCGCTTGCAACGAAAAGGATATCTGAAGCGCGATGCGCAGCGCTTGGTCAATCAGGACCGTAACGTCTTTGGCTCCTGTATGCTGGCGCACGGCGATGCGGATGGTATGGTGACGGGCGTGACGCGGAATTATGATGTCTGCTTGAAAGACGTTATGCTGACGCTTGATCCCCTGCCTGACACCGAAGTGATCGGCATGTCGATGGTGCTTAATCGAGGTAAAACCGTCTTCATCGCTGACACAAGTGTGACCGAGCTCCCCGATGGGCAGGCGCTCGCTGACATTGCCAAGGAAGCGGCAAAGGCCGTGAAACGATTGGGCTTCATCCCCCGTGTGGCGTTCGTGTCCTACTCCACCTTCGGCAATCCCATGGGCGAACGGGCGGAGAAAGTCCGCGATGCGGTTGAGATTCTCGATAATTGTGACGATATCGACTTTGAGTATGAAGGCGATGTCTCAGCGGATGTCGCGATGAACCCGATGCACAAAGTGTTGTATCCGTTCTCGCGTCTGACAGATGCGGCGAATGTGTTGGTTATGCCCGCCATTCACTCCGCCGCGATTGCGACAAATCTCTTAGAAGGGATGAGCCGCGCAACGGTAATCGGCCCGATCCTGCTCGGCTTTGAGAAGCCGGTTCAGATCGTCTCGCTGGGCGCGACCGTCAACGACGTCGTCAATTTAGCGACCGTCGCAGCCTTCGATATTGATCGACTGGTCTGGAGCTAAGCGCTCAGTGTTCCGGGAGACCGACTTTAGAGCGAGCCAATTCACGCTGCGCCTGTGCGGTTGCTTCTTCCTGGGCTGCTAGGGCTTCAGCCTCTGCTTTCGCTGTAGCTTCTTCGGCGTCGGCTAAGTCAATGACCGTGACAATGTCTGCTGCAAATCGTGCAATGTCGAACCGGTCGAGTCCAGCGACATCGAAGCCGCGACGCACGATGACAAGATCACGGCTCGGCACGATCACAAGATGCTGACCACGATTACCGAGGCCGGCAAAGGTATCTTCGGGTAGTCCCTCCACACCTCCAAGCAGCCAGAACGCGCCAGCATAGCCAAAAGGAGATGTGGTCGGCTGCGCACGAGCCGGTGTTGTGACATACTCGATCCACTCTGGATTGATGATCTGCTCCCCGCCCCACATACCATTTTGCAGATAGAGCTGGCCCAAGCGCGCCATATCGCGTGCGGTCATCCAAACCTGTGAGGATGAGACAAAGTCACCTTTCCAGTCGGTTTCAAGCGTCGTGTTGAGCGCGCCGATCTTGTTCAAGACCGCGTCATACGGGTAGCTGAAATAAGTATCGTTGTCGGCGAGCGCATCGCGAAGAAACGCCATTGCAACGAGCGTATCATAATTTGAGTATTTGAAACGTTCGCCCGGCGCGGCCTCTAAGACCCGTCCTTGCAGGACTTCATCTGTCGCAGCACCGCCGAAGTAGAGGCGGTCGGTGCGGGAACCCCGTGTACCGGATTCAAGACCACTGGCCATATCGAGCACATGACGCAATGTAATCTCACGGCGCGGGTCGCCGTCTCTGTTCCAAGCGTTCAGAATAGCCTTCTGGTCGAGACCGACCAGTCCCTCCTGAACCGCAGCCCCGAGAATGGTTGAGGTTAGCGACTTGGCAACAGACCACGTTCGCTGGGGCTTTTCAGCGGTCATGCCGCGCGCGTAGTTTTCAGCAACGACCCGGCCGCTGCGTGCAATGACAACCGCACTGGTGCGTGTGCCTTCTCCATAGGTCTCTTCATCAAAGGCAAAGCTGACAGGCACTTCGAGTTTATCGATGACGAGGGTATTATCACGCGCCGTCATCGTGATGCCGTCCCCCAGAATTGGAGATTGGTCGACGCGGCGCTCTGACCGGGATCCTGTAAATCGTGGTAGGCTGACTGCGGCAGCTGGCGCCGCCCCAATTGGCAGGAGCGAGCAGCCCATACCGGTGCGCCACTGGGCAATTCGCGGCGGCAAAGCTTGGTCAAAACGTACGCTTACGCGGCGCGTGCGCTCATCAACATTCGTGTCAGACAGCTCGCCCATCAAAGGCCTGTAATCGGTGTAGATCCCGTCAAGTTCATTTGCTTCTAGGACGGCGAGCGGTTGATCCGCAAGAAACGTCGCCGAGCAGGTGAAAAGCGCTTTATAGCCTGCCGCCATCGCCTTCTTGGTGATATCGCTCGCGGTTTCATTTTGCGCGCTTGCCGGTGGTGTGGTCAGAAGCGCCAGCGATAGAGCAAGCGTTGTGAAGCAAGGGACTGAGCGCATGGAGGTCTCCATATCAAAGACTAGAAAAAGGGATCAACGCGGTTCGGTTAATCCCTTCAAACGGCTAAATTGAGGCGGCTGTTTCGCCCTATTTGAAAGCGATGTCAGCGACTTCATACACACGCGCGCCACCGGGTGCTGCCACTTCAGCCTCATCGCCGACGCGTTTACCGATGAGGGCCCGTGACATCGGCGATGTGTTGGAAATCTTGCCGTCTTTAATGGAGGCTTCGTCTTCGCCAACGATACGGTAGGTTTTCTCTTCCTCAGTATCAACGTCGATAATCGTGACGGTTGCCCCAAAGACGATCTTGTCTCCTTTGACCTTCTCTAGATCAATCACTTCAGCGCGCGAGAGCTTATCCTCAAGCTCAACGATGCGACCCTCAATGAAGGACTGTTTTTCTTTTGCAGCGTGATATTCGGCGTTCTCTGATAAGTCGCCGTGCTCGCGCGCGACGGAGATCGCCTGAATGATGTTTGGACGCTCAACAGATTTGAGCGTTTTCAATTCGCTCTCAAGGGCAGCATGGCCCTCCGGCGTCATAGGTGTTCTGTTCATGGGTTTTACCGTTACTTATCGGACTATTCGTCAGAGTATAGCGTCCGTTTTATTCATCGCCCCGTCAAGTAGGGGGTCATTTCTTCTCTTACAAGGATTGTGGGTTGGTCTTCATGTACGACTAGGCGTCAGAGATCAAGCGTTTTGCAATGACCGCACTGTGAGCGAGCGCGATCGTTTAACCTCAATCGCTTGGACGGCCGCGACTGACGATGACAGCGTGGTGAAATAGGGAATATTGTTGACCACGGCTGTTCGCCTGATTGATTTTGAGTCTTTCAGCGATTGCATGCCTTCAGTTGTGTTGAAGACGAGATGGATCTTGCCGTTGATCATATCGTCAACGATGTTGTCCCGACCATCGATGACCTTTTTGGCATAACCCGTCTCAATCCCGTTTTCAGTCAGGAAAGCGCGTGTACCCGACGTGGCGACGATGGCGAATTCCATCTCAATCAGCTTGCGGGCCGCCGACAAGACCTGCGCCTTATCGCTGTCTTTCAAAGAGATGAATACGGTGCCCTCGGTGGGCAGGGTCGTGCCGGCCGCAATCTGGGACTTTAGGAAGGCAGCACCGAAATCATCGTCCCAGCCCATCACTTCGCCGGTTGAGCGCATTTCCGGGCCGAGTTGAGGATCAACATTTGCAAAGCGCGCAAACGGAAACACAGCCTCTTTCACTGCGACACGTTTGGCGCGGGCATGTTCAAGGTCGAAATCTGTCAAAGGCTTATCGGCCATAAGCTTCGCAGCGATCCGGGCGATGGGGGCGCCGACGGCTTTCGCGACGAAGGGCACGGTCCGGCTGGCGCGTGGATTAGCTTCGAGGACGTAGATCTGATCGTCTTTGACGGCATATTGGATATTGATCAGGCCTTTGACATTGAGCGCCTTAGCAAGGGCAATCGTCTGCTCACTCAGTCGCCCAATGATGGCGGGCGCAAGCGTGTAAGGCGGCAGCGCGCAGGCACTGTCACCAGAGTGGACACCAGCTTCTTCAATGTGCT
>JBCCDF010000105.1:0-9809 GCA_039030935.1 Pseudomonadota bacterium
GAAACAAGCCCAGGTCGCCATCAATGTCTGGCTCAGGCAATACAACCAAGTCCGGCCGCATCATGCCCTGGGCATGCGTCCTCCCGTCCCAGAAACCTTATTAGAGAAACGCCAAATTCGTGGTACTGAACGAGGGGGCTTGACAAGACCACCCTGGCATCAGCCCATGTAGCATCCAACCAAGAGGGCTGCTACGAGACTTACGGGGATAATACGGAAATTCTAGCATATAAATAGACCGGCTGGCATGATACAATATCTATGAAGTCGACGGCGCAAGCTGAAAATTTAATGCGTTCTTTCTGGGAATATGATCACAAGGATAGTGAAAAAAAGAATTAAATCTCAAAATCTAGCAATAGATCGGTACCGAAATACCTATATTTATCAAGATACTTTGTCTCTAGAGACTTCAGCCATGAGGCTATCTTTGAAGTATTATTGGTGGCTCTATATGGCTCCTACCAATTCTTTAAGAAGAGCGCCCATCACAAGTCTCTAAGTAGAACTGTTTATCTATTAGAAAGGCCTGTGCCCTTCCGCCTAGCTAGCCAAAGTGACGCACCATACCAAACAGGTCTCGCGGATCGTCGGGGTCTGCTATAATATCGAGTTCATCACAGAAATCATATTGGTTTAAAATCTCTCTTACGTATCGAAGAGCTGAAAAGTCTTCGGTCGCAAAACCAACTCCGTCAAATAGCGTGAGTTGGTTTTGATCTTGCCGCCCGCTCTGCTCTCCAGATATCACTTTCCAAATTTCCTTTACTGGATGCTTTGGAGGCAGTTGTTGAATTTCTCCTTCTATCCTTGTTTGCGGCTCATGCTCAACAAAGATGTTCGAGCGCAGCAAAATATCTTTGTGTAATTCTGTCTTCCCTGGGCAGTCTCCACCGATCGCATTAATATGCTGGCCAATGCCGACCATGTTATCGGTTAGAATTGTCGCAAACTGTTTGTCAGCCGTGCAAGTTGTTATGATGTCGACGCCAAGGACAGCATCTTCTGCCGAGGCGCATGCCGTCAGTTTTAGGCCACTTCCGTCCAAATTTCGTAGCGCTTTTCTCGTTGCCCCCGGGTCGATGTCATAGAGATTGATAGAGTCGATACCCAAGAGCGTCTGAAAAGCAAGACATTGAAATTCGCATTGCGCTCCATTCCCTATGATAGCCATCGATGTGGACCCTTTGGGCGCCAGGTATTTTGCGGCAACTGCCGACATAGCTGCAGTACGTAACGCTGTCAGAATTGTCATTTCTGAGAACAAGACGGGGTAGCCGCTTTCGACGCTTGCGAGGACCCCAAACGCAGTAACAGTTTGGAGTCCTTTCACCATATTTGCGGGGTGCCCATTCACAAATTTAAATCCGTATGTGATACCGTCCGAGGTCGGCATAAGCTCAATGACACCGTCGGTTGAATGTGAAGCAACCCGAGGTGTCTTGTCGAACTGTTCCCACCGAAGGTAGTCCGCTTCGATAAACGCTGCGATTTCAGAAATCATTTTTGCGAGGCCAATTTGATTTACGATCTTCATCATATTTTTGACGTTCACAAAGGGCACCAAGGCACGTTTGGAGGGCTGTGTATCCGACAAATCAGTAGCTCCGTGTTTTACGATCAAGAACTGTGCGCCCCATCAGGCTAGCACAAAGGTCCACAATCAATCGGGCCGTCCGCCCACGTATGTCGAGAAATGGGTTCAATTCAACGAGATCGAGTGAGCGTACGACACCGCTCTCACACAGTGTCTCCATGACAAGATGAGCCTCTCGAAACGTAGCCCCGCCTGGCACCGTTGTTCCGACCGCCGGAGCAATATTGGGGTCAAGAAAATCCACATCGAGGCTGACATGAAGTACACCGTTGGCCGCCTTTACGCGCTCCAAGAAAGCCAATATCGGCTTTCGAATACCTGTCTCGTCGATAGCCCGCATATCATGTATTTCGATATCCCCGCTTTGAAGATGCGCCCGTTCTGCCATATCAACTGAGCGAATCCCCATCATGCAAACCTGGTTTGATGGCAAAACCGCAGTGAGTTCTGGGTAAATATTCTTAAAACTCGCTTTCCCGGTGAAATACGCGACCGGCGTTCCATGCAGGTTCCCGCTTTCGGTGCTTTCGAGCGAGTGGATGTCCGGATGAGCGTCCAGCCAAAGCACAAAGAGGGGCCGATTTTGTTTCATATGAAACTGTGCAACACCCGCAACCGTTCCGATGGATAGGCTATGGTCACCTCCCATAAATATAGGTAAGTCCCCTTGGCTCGCGATCTCAAAAGCCACTTCTTTTAGCGTCTGCGCCCAGGCCACAGTTTCGGCCAACCCATGGATCCGCGCGTTTGAGTGATGCATCAACGCCTGAGTGGCAATACTCAGATTTCCAAAATCGGAAACAGGATATCCGAGGCTCTGAAGTGCCGGCCCCAATCCAGCGGCGCGCAGCGCGTCGGGACCCATGTTGCACCCTGGTTGGCTTGCGCCCGACTGCACTGGCGCACCGACGAGAGTAATATTTTGTTGTGGCATCTGCGGTCTCCTCTTGGATAAACTACCACCCAAGAAAATCGAAATATGCGTATCAAAATGTCGTCTTTTGGCGTCAGCCTATCGTTTCGTAGGTTTGTTTTATCATTATGTCAGCTATATATACGCAGTATGGAGCTTGATTTGATCGATAGAGCACTCGTTTCCGCACTGCGACAGGACAGCCGTAGCTCAGCTACCGCATTGGCTGTCCAGTTGAACGTTTCGCGCGCGACGATCCATAGCCGTATTGAGAGGCTTATACAGAACAAAGTGATTTCTAAGTTTACAATCGAGCTTGGACCGACAGCGACACCGCGTTCCGTGAAGGCTGTGATGTTGATCTCACTCAAGGGAAACTTGGCGCGACGCGTCATAAAAGCGTTGAAAAAGCTGCCGGAAATTACCGGCTTGCATACAACCAACGGGTCCTGGGACCTCGTTGCGCAGATAACAGCCCACGACCTTCCGGACTTTGATCGCGTCCTGGGCAATATTCGCGAAATAGACGGCGTTTTAAACAGCGACACTTCAATTCTATTGAATCAAGTATAATGCATAAAATTCTATGCATTAAGGCGCCCTTCAACTCTTTCGCTTAATCGTCCCTGATATTGGCAATTGGGGGCCTCATGTCAGACGATTCACTGCGTCCCATAATCATAAAACGCAAAAAGGTGTCGGGTGGCGATGGCCATCATGGCGGTGCGTGGAAAGTGGCCTATGCTGATTTTGTGACGGCGATGATGGCCTTCTTCATGCTGATGTGGCTTCTGAACGCGACAACCGAGAAACAACGCAAGGGCCTTGCCGATTACTTTAGCCCCACCATCGCGATTGCGCGTGTTTCAGGTGGCGGCGATGGCGCATTTGGCGGCGATAGCTTGGCGTCTGAGGAAGTGCTCGCTCAAAGCGGCCGGGGCGGTGTCTTGGAATTGCCAACACTTGAGCTGAACACAAGCGAGGCGTCAGATGACTCCGAGCAATCCAACGAAGCCGAGACCGAGGTTTTGGAGGCACTCATGGAAGGTCTGGCCGGCAAAGGCGGAGACAGCCTCGTTCAAGAGATGGCCAAGAAGCACATTACGGCAAGAATGACCGATGAAGGCCTCATTATCGAAATATCCGACCTTGAAGGTTCGCCACTGTTTGATGACGCAACAAACCAACCGACGGCAGTGTTGCGTACTATTGGTCAAGTCTTGATGGAGGCGTTTCGCATCGTCTCAAACAAGGTTGCGGTTTCAGCGCATAGTTCGGCATACCCCGATGCAATTGTTTCAAATCCGGCTTGGCGCATTACAACAGACCGCGCTCAAGCGATGCGCGGCATGCTCGAGGACAATGGGCTTGATCGGTTACGAGTGGCGCGTGTGGTCGGCTATGGTCAACAAGAAGCCAACCCCTCTGACCCTATGGCAGTCGAAAACAATCGACTGGAAATCATTCTTCTGCGCAGCACAGAGAACTGAAAATAAGTAAGATTTTATGCGTTAGGCTGGAATTAAGGCCCAGCAGGCATGGTCAGTTCCAACAGTATTTTCCGATTTGAAAGGTTCCTATATGTCAATGTCTTCCTCGCTCAATGCCGGTGTCGCCGGACTTGCCGCTAACGCCAGCCGCCTGTCTACAATCTCCGACAACATCGCAAACTCCGGAACATACGGCTACAAGCGCGCGGAATCGACATTTCAGTCATTGGTGATATCGAACGGGGCAGGCACCTATTCTGCGGGCGGCGTACGAGTAACGAGCCAGCGCTTGATCGACCAATCAGGTTCCCTTGTTAGCACATCGAATTCCACAGATTTGGCGGTCCGTGGCCGCGGTTTCTTACCGGTTACCAACAGTTCAGCAATCGGCGCAGAGTTCGATCAAGATGTACCCTTTATGCTTGCAACCACCGGTTCGTTTCGGACGGATTCTCAAGGTTACCTACGGACGGAATCGGGTGTCACCTTACTTGGCGTCCCTGCTGCAGCTGATGGCACGGTTCCAACCTTCACCCGCGATACCGCAGATGACCTTGAACCAGTAAGAATTAACGTCAACCAGTTCGCGGGAGATCCCACCACACGAATGAATCTAGGTGTGAATTTGCCGGCAACAGAAACAGACGCAGCTGCAGACGGGACACCTCTAGAACTATCAGTAGAGTACTACGACAATATGGGTACGTCACAAAACGTAAATATTGAATTCGCCCCACAGATCCCCGCTACTGGCAGCTCAAATGAGTGGATAATGACGTTGCGGGATTCCGCGTTGGGAGGCGCGGTTATTGGCGAGTATGAACTGACATTTAATGATACCCGGGGAAATGGTGGCACACTTGACAGCGTCACGCGACTTTCAGCTGGTGGTCTTTATAGCACCACTACGGGCAGTTTTTCAGTCAATGTAGCTGGGGGTCCGTTAGAGATCAGTGTCGGTGGTCTCAATGAAGGCGTCGGCCTTACTCAACTCTCTGATAGCTTCGCCCCGACACAGATTAGCAAAGACGGCTCGCCTGTCGGGAACATGATTTCCGTTGATGTGGACAAAAATGGGCGTGTTCAGGCGACATTCGATATTGGAATTACAAGGACCGTCTACCAAATTCCGCTTGTAGACCTTCCAAATCCTAACGGGCTCAACGCCCTTGATGGTCAAATTTATCAAACTACAAAAGACAGTGGCTCATTTTTCCTATGGGATGCCGGTGACGGTCCCACCGGAGACATCCTTGGCTTTGCGCTAGAGGAATCTGCGACAGACGTTGCCGGGGAACTGACCGAGCTGATCCAAACACAGCGCGCTTATTCCTCCAACGCCAAAGTAATCCAAACAGTGGATGAGATGCTTCAGGAAACAACAAACATCAAACGATAATTTCTGTGTAGGAGCTATCTGAAATGAGCCTTTCATCAGCACTCTCAAATGCAACATCCGGGTTAGCAGCCGCTTCTAGGTCTGCCGAAACGATTGCAAATAACGTCGCAAACTCGATGACAGAAGGCTATGGCCGCCGCGAAATTCGTTTGGTCGCAAATTCACTGGGTGGAGTAGGAAACGGCGTATCCGTAGACGGTGTCAGTCGCGTAGTGAACCAAACGGCAATGAATGAGCGCCGCCTCGCTGAGGCTGCCTACGGCTCCCAAGCGCCAAAGGTTGCCTTCTACCAGAGTCTTGAAAGCACGCTAGGGGCCCCAGATCAGCCAAACTCTATTTCATCACAAGTCTCAGATATAGAAGCAGCTCTCGTTACAGCAACTGCCAACCCAGAAAATACGCAACAGCTCTCTCGTGTTGTTTCGAGTTTCAAGAGTTTTGCGACAACCATAAATAGTGCATCAGACACACTTAAACAAATTCGAGAAAGCGCCGACCAGGGGATTTCTGAGAGTGTCAAAACACTGAACACATCGCTGAAGTCGATTGAAGACCTAAATGTACAGATCCGTGCAGTAACAGTTTCGAATGGAAACGCAAACGGGCTCATCGATGAGCGCCAAAGAGTCATTGATACAATCAGTGAAATTATTCCAATCAAAGAAGTTCCTTCCTCTTATGGTACTGTACGGATCTTGACACCAAACGGCACCACACTCGTCGACAATGAAGCGGCTCAATTCAGTTTCTCATCATCATACCCAATCACCCCAGATATGACGGTAGCGAGTGGTGCACTTTCCGAGTTAACTCTTTCTGGTGCGGCAAGTACTGCCGGGACTGTAGACTCGATAATTGAAGGCGGCTCGCTTTCAAGCCAGTTTGAAGTTCGTGATAAACTGGCGGTAGAAGAACAAACAAGGCTCGATACGCTCGCAGAGACTTTGGTCAATCAATTTTCGACTGCTTCTTTGGACCCAACTCTTTCGGCCGCTCCAGGTCTGTTTACCGATGCCGGCGGAAGTATCACTCCTGGAAACGAGCTCGGGCTAGCCGGTCGGCTGACGGTAAACCCAGCGATAGACCCCGCCCAAGGTGGGGAGGTTTGGAGGTTGCGAGATGGGATAGGCGCAACAACGCCGGGACCAGTAGGGAACCGCGAGATAATATCGGGACTAAACAACTTGATGAAGGGGAACGAACCAGATGGTAGCCAAAGTCCAAATAATTCGGTTTTGTCAATTTCAACAGGTATAGTTTCTGCAATCACAGGTGAACGAATTTCTTCCGAAAGTGTTCAAGCCTACTTTAGTTCAAATTCAATTGTATTTAAACAAATTGAACTTGAAGCTGGCGTCGACACGGATCAAGAACTTCAGGAGTTATTGCTCGTCGAACAAAGCTATGCTGCAAATGCTCAGATCCTCGCGACAATTGATGAAATGCTTCAATCACTGTTGAGGATATAAAATGCAGGCTCTTGGCATCAGCGATCTACTAACAAGCTTACGAAATAGGCGTCAAAACTCCTTTCTAAACTCCGAGCTCAATCGGTTAACCTTAGAAATATCAAGCGGGAAGCGCTCAGACGCCATCAACAATTCATCAACAAACGTATCAAAAATTTCGTCTCTGCAGAACTCAATTAGCTTGCTCGGATCATACCAGGAAACAGCAGATACTCTTGCACTAGAGCAAAAGATAAAATCAGATGCGGTCGAGACGATTGCTAGCTCCGTTGAAGGCTTAGGGGCGTCACTGCTAAGTAGTACATTTGGCGGCTTTGCCGTACTTGATCCCTTGTTGAAAGACGCAGAAACTTTGTTTGATTCAAGCATTGGCCTACTAAACACACGGGTTGGCGAGAAATACGTTTTTTCGGGGGAAAATAGTACGACCCCACCACTTGCTTCATCTGACGATATCATTATTGAACTACAAACGACAACTCTCGGCATCACTGATCCAACGCTTTTTTGGAACAGCGTCGATGAATGGTTCACTCAAACAGGCAATGGCTTTGATAGCTTCGCATATCAAGGCGGACAAGGCCAGCAGACGAAGATTTCAGTTGCCTCAACGGTTTCAGTTGATGACGGTGCCCTGGCCGATAGCTCTGCCTTTCGAGAGACTCTAAGAGATTTGTCGGTTATTTTATTAGTAGATACTGGATATTTTGGTGGGTCCGACGTTGACAAACTCCAACTTATTGAAAAGGCGTCGACCAGTCTTATCTCTAGTCAGAAAAAATTGGTGGAAGTTGGAGCCGATATCGGAAGACTTCAGAGTTTGATTGAGGCGGCAAATGCCGCAAACGCTGCAGAAGATTTCTCCATAAAAAAAGCACTCAACGAAATTACTAATGTGGATGTGTTTGAAGCGGCCTCCGAGCTTGAAAGTATACAAACACAGCTTGAAAGCCTATATTTAGTGACAGCTAAAACGTCACGACTAAGTCTTTCCCAGTATTTAAGGTAGGCCAAATGCTTAGACGACTAGTTTTTTTGATTTTCATGTTCTTCCCGATGGTTGCCTCAGCAAATTCAGCTCGACTCAAAGACCTTGTTGACTTTGATGGGGTCAGAGGGAACGATCTTGTAGGATATGGTCTTGTTGTTGGGTTAAATGGTACTGGTGATGGTATCCGAAATTCTCCATTCACCGAGGAGATGATGGTAGGTATTCTTGAGAGATTGGGAGTAAATATTAACGGCGAGCAGTTTCAACCCAAGAACGTCGCAGCTGTCCTTGTCACTGCAGTTCTCCCGCCTTTTTCGCGCATTGGGGGTCGAATCGATATAAACGTTTCGACGATAGGCGACGCAAAAAGTCTATTGGGTGGTACCTTAATAATGACTCCTCTGAGCGCAGCCGACGGTAGTGTCTACGCAGTAGCACAAGGCAATGTTTTGGCAGGTGGCATTAGCAACGAAGGTGAAGCGACGAGTATCGTTCATGGAGTGCCAACTTCAGGAAGTATAGTTTCCGGTGCTAGAGTCGAAAGAGAGGTATCTTTCGAGCTAGAAGATCTAGAAAAGATCCGCATTTCACTTCGCGAACCTGATTTTTCAACGGCAAGGCTAATCGAGGCATCAATTAACAACCTTTTTGGGAAACCTGTCGCAAGAATGCTAGATTCTCGAACACTCGACATAAGTATACTTGGAACGGGACAACCTTCTCCCGCGCACGCTATAAGTGAAATTGAAAATTTATATGTTTCACCAGAGAACACAGCAAAGGTAGTCATTGATCAAAGGTCGGGAACCATAGTGATCGGGCGTGAAGTTACAATTTCGAGTGTAGCTGTCGCACAAGGAAACTTGACACTTACAATTCAAGAAAGCCCGGTCGTTGTTCAGCCAAGCCCATTTAGTGAGGGCGAGACTATTGTAGTCCCACGCACTCTAGCTGGCCTTGAAAGAGGCGCTGGTACTGGTATTGCTATCGTACCTAGCGCAACTTCTCTCTCACAGGTTGTCTCTGGACTGAATGCACTCGGTGTTGAACCACTTAATATGATTGATATTCTAAAAAGCATAAAGGCCGCAGGCGCAATTCGCGCCGACTTTATAGTTCAATAGAATTGTGACTACTTCTACATTAGAAAGATCTATAAGAAAAAATTTCTTGTCGGACGAAAGTCTTCTCAGGAAATAAGCTCCTTTTTGATTTAACTCTGCTAGCTGTAAGATTCCCTATGTAGAACTACACGTCAATAGTTGGAGGAGTTCTGGTCTAGATGAATCTATTCATTGTATCTGTTGACTAGGTTTTGCTATGTCGTTTGTCGCCAATAGATCACGGCAGATGCCATGCCACCAAGTGCAAAATGTGGACGCTTGCGATCGTAGAAGTCGAACCATTTTCTGAGACTAGCCTTCGCTTCTGGATCCGATTCCAGTTAACTAGGTAGATGCATTTATATTTCGGGGACCGCCAAAGCCGTTCAACGAAGATGTTGTTTGACACCCGGGCTAGGCTTTCTATAGATCGGCGAAAACTGGACCGATTTGGCAGATTAGACCACGCACATGACGCGCATCTAAGATTCTGACACATATTCGTGTTATTTGGCACGCAGAACGTGAGGATCGCGTCGTTCAGCGCATCAATACAAAACCCAGCCTCGTGCATATTCGAGATGGATCAGGCCAGGACTCTAAGTGCAAGCCAGTCCATGATGGCGATCAGATACAGAAATCCGTACCGCATCTGCAGGCAGCTATCGTCTGCACACTGTCCGTCGTCAGGTTTTTTGGAACCGATGGCGGCCTAAACTAAGAGAGAGTTTGGCTCATCTGTTTGGTTTGATTGTGCGGCGTGTTTGCGGTGATGCAAGCGACGCGCTTCTAGCGTCTTCTGTTTGATCCTTCCTCGTTTTTTCAGAATGACTTTATCCTGTCCGAA
>JBCCDF010000106.1:0-9806 GCA_039030935.1 Pseudomonadota bacterium
GATGGGAGAAGCAGGCCGCGCGTTTGCTATGGAGTCTTTCAACTTGCAAAAGCAGAGTGTGAAGCTGGAAGACCATTTGCTTCGAATTGCGGAGAAAAGCGTATGAACGGTTTGATGAAGTTCTTTGACGGGTTCGACCGCGTCTTTACCAGCGTGTTCAATATGTTCTTTGGTGCGCTTTGGTTGGCGGCGGCCATCGCTGGTGGCGTTTTATCTTGGCTCATCCTCGGGATGCTCGAATATTCTGTGGTCGTGCAGGTTCTGGGCACCGTTGCTGGCGGTTTGCTTAGTGGTCTCGCGGCTTGGATTGTGTATCAATTTATGAAAGCCGGAGCTGGTTGGTAGGGTTTCAAAAGCCTTACAGGGACTCTTGCGATGAGCCCGCAATCATTCTTTGAACCACGCTTGAAAACTGTTTGATTTCGCTTTCATCAATGTCGGGCAACATTTCGGAAATGACCTTTGAAAGTTCTGACTGAAATGCTCCAACCAGCTCATGTCCACGATCAGTGAGTTCTATTAAAATCTTCCGACCGTCTTTCTCACTAGTCTTACGCGATAGAAGATTCTTGCGTTCCAACATCTGAACGTGCCGGGTCATTTGTGCTTTATCGCGAGAGAGGTGAGTGCTTAAATCACGTAGTAAGACGGGTTCCATGTCCTGGATCGTCATCAGGATCATTCCACCAAGCTGCCCGACTTTCTCAACGTCTACCA
Source organism: Pseudomonadota bacterium (assembly GCA_039030935.1). Lineage (GTDB taxonomy): Bacteria > Pseudomonadota > Alphaproteobacteria > Caulobacterales > Hyphomonadaceae > Henriciella. The sequence goes on from JBCCDF010000106.1 coordinate 718, forward strand.
ATTGAGCTTTCGGATGTAGAGTTGCGTGAATACGCCTCATGAGACGATCAATATCAAGAGCGAGGGAAAGATAGTCTTCTCGTGGAATCTTGAATTTAGTTGACATAGTCAACTAGCAGTATCACGATATTGATAGGGTATTGAAGCATTCACATTGTGTGAAATCGAATGGGAGATCGGTCAATGTCATCGACACACGCTTTGGTCTTGAAAATTGCGGCTGTCCTTTGGGTGATTTGGGGGCTGATCCACATTTTGGCGGGTATCATTATTATTCCTGCGGATGCCTCGGGCGGGTTCAGTGCGATAGCGGATGCCGTAGATCCTGCCCTGCTCCAAGCTGATTACCATCCCGCCGTTGGGGGTATTCTGGATCAACATGGTTGGAACTTGCTCTGGGGTGGCGCAGCAACTTTGATTGGAGCCATTTTCATTTGGCGAAAGAATATGACCGCAATTTGGGTGACGGCGATGATCGGTGGACTCTTGGACATCGGCTACTTCGTTTTCGTCGACATCCCGGGCTATGTGAACTTTCTGCCCGGCACCCTTATGACGATTGTGTCTGCGACGGCGATTGTTCTGAGCGGTTGGGTTTGGTTTTCAAATCGCAACACGGCCTAGATATAGAAAGCCCCAGACCTTTCGATCCGGGGCCAAGTCTAAAAGTTCGATTATCCGTTTAAGCGGCGGATTTATCGCCTTCGATCAGTTGAGGTTTGGTGCCTGTTTTAGGCGCGCCAATTTCGATCTTGCGAGGCTTCTTTGCTTCTGGTAGCTCGCGCAGAAGCTCGATCCGCAAGAGACCGTTTTTCAGCTCCGCGCCGGTCACGACGACATGATCGGCCAGTTGGAAGCGGCGCAAGAAGCCGCGTTCCGCAATCCCGCGATGCAGGAATTCACGCTCTTCAGCGCTGTCTTCGCCATGTTTGCGTCCGGCGACCGTCAAAAGCCCATCTTTGGTTTCAATATCGAGGTCGCCTTCTCCAAAGCCAGCAACAGCGATTTCGATGGCGAACTCGTCATCGGCGACGCGCTCAATATTGTAAGGGGGGTATCCTTGCGCACCGTCGAGGCGCGTTGCGCTGTCAATCATGTTGGCCATGCGATCAAAGCCAACCATTGTGCGATAAAGGGGGGTCAGATCAATAGTACTCATAAGTTCAGTCCTTATTTAGCAACTGTATCCTTCGCGGTTCTGAAACGCGTTGGATGTGAGGTTCGAAAGTCTCCGTAACGTCCAGCCCGACCATCGGCACTGGCAGAGGTTTCGGTCCCGACCCGCTTGGCAGCGCCGAGACAAGCTGTATGTGTGGAGCATCATTGAGAGATTCAAGAGCTTTGTAGGAGCAGATTTATGAGACGAATTCTATTGGGCGGCGCGGCAGCTTTGATTCTGGCGGCCTGTGGTGGCGCTGAAGATACGAGCACAACCGTTGCAGAGGTCCCACCAGCAGAAACGGCTGAGCCAGCGGTAGAGACGGTTGATCCAATGGAAGCAGCTCTCGCGGGTGATTGGCGAAGCGATGCGGAAAAAGCACGTGATGAATTCCGTAATCCTGCTGAAACGCTCGCTTTCTTTGAAGTCACGCCGGACAGCACTGTGATTGAAATTCTTCCCGGCGGCGGCTGGTACACAAATGTTTTGGCGCCTTATCTGGCGAGCGGCGAGGGCCAACTCATCTCGGCCATTTTTGATGTCGATGCTTTTGAAGGCGAGACGCGCACGCGGATTGAACAGCGAAATACCGACTTTAAAGCGAAGTATGCTGCGGATGCAGACACGTTTGGCACGCTTGAATACACCGCGTTCTCTGCACAGTCAGGACCTCTAGTGGAACCTGACAGTGTTGATACCGTCCTGACCTTTCGCAGTATGCATGGCTTTATGCGCGGTGACTATGCACCAAAGTTTTTCGAGGATGCCTATGTAGCTTTAAAACCGGGCGGCGTTCTCGGCGTTGTGCAGCATCGCCTGCCCTCGATGGCGGAACAGGACCCGCGAGCAGCAACAGGTTATGTGCATGAGGACTTTGTGAAAGCGATGGCGGTTGCGGCGGGTTTCGAATTCGTTGGCGGCAGTGAGGTCAATGCCAATCCTCTTGATACAGCGAGCCATCCTTTTGGGGTCTGGACACTGCCTCCGGTCAGCCGAACTACGGACCGCGATGGCAATGCGCCTGAAGGCTTCGATGCAGCGGCCTATGAAGCGATTGGCGAGTCCGATCGCATGACGCTGAAGTTCCGTAAACCTGCAGGGTAATTAAGGACTTTTTCAGAGTGCGGCGCTGCTACGCGTAAGCTTGGAAAGCGGAGACTGGACGGTGACCCGTATCGAATTCGTTAGGGCTGCTTCGTTCCCGACCTGACCCGGTTGGCGAGTGATCCGTCCACCGCCAGCCTCCTGACGCTTATATCGCTCTTGCGATCCTTTATGACAAGAGGGTGTCGGCTGCTAGAAAGCGCTCTAGGCTCTTGAATAAGAATGACGCATGCGTCATGATTTATTTTCAGAGGAGGCAGGTTTGGATCTTTCTGCGAGCGACAATACAGTCATTATCGGTGGTGGACAGGCCGCTGCGCAAGCCTGTGCGTCGCTTCGTCAATTTGGCTATGCCGGAAAAATCACCCTGATCGCGGATGAGGCCGCTTTGCCATATCAGCGCCCGCCTTTGTCAAAAGCCTATATGAAAGGCGAACTCGCTGAAGAGCGCCTCTATTTCAAGCCTGAGGCGTGGTATGAAGACAATAATATCGATGTCATCCTCTCCATGCGGGCGCAGAAAATAGACCGGGCTAATCAGGTCGTTGAGATCGAGCATGGTGGTAAAGTTCCGTATGACGCTTTGATCATAGCGACAGGCTCAAGGCCACGGGTTTTGCCGATTGAAGGGGCTGAGCTTGATGGTGTCTTTGACCTACGCAATCTTGCCGATGTAGAGCGCATTCGTCCGCGCCTGATGGGCGGTGAGCGTATGGTGATTGTGGGCGCTGGATATATTGGCTTAGAAGCCGCCGCCGTTGCCCGCCAGCTGGACCTAGAGGTGACGGTTCTTGAAATGGCCGACAGGGTTTTGGCGCGTGTGACAAGCCCTGTCATGAGCGATTTTTATGATCAAGAGCATCGCGCGAAAGGCGTTGACATTCGCCTCAACGCGCAGATTTCGGCGATCAAGGGTGAAGGCAAGGTCGAGAGGGCTGTTCTGGCAGATGGCACAGACATTCCAGCCGATATCGTTCTGATTGGCATCGGAATTGTGCCAAACGATGAGCTCGCCGCTGAAGCGGGCATTGCCTGTAAGGATGGTATCCTGACCGACCGGGATGCGCGCACGAATGATCCGCGCATCTTTGCGGCGGGTGACTGCGCGGTGCGTCCGCTGGTGCATTATGGGCGATCAGGCCGGCTGGAGAGCGTTCATAATGCGATTGAGCAGGGCAAGCTGGCCGCAGCCTCGATCATGGGGAAACCACGCCCGAATGAGGACTGCCCTTGGTTCTGGTCGGATCAGTACGATCTGAAGCTGCAGATTGCAGGGTTGAGTACGGATTATGATGAGATTGTTGTACGCGGTGACCCGGGTGAGCGGAAGTTTGCCGCGTTTTACCTGAAAGCGGGTACGCTTATCGCGGTTGATGCTGTGAATAGTCCACCGGAGTTTTTGGCCTCCAAACGCCTGATCATCTCAGGCGCTAACCTTGCACCTGAAGTGCTGCGAGATACATCAAAGTCGATGAAAGAAATAGCGGCACTCGCCGCATAAGGAGGAAGGCCTTTTATGCCTAAGATTGTCTTTATTGACCATGAAGGGGAAGAACGCCCTGTCGAAGTTTCGAATGGCGAGTCCGTTATGGAAGCCGCGCTTAAAAATTCCGTCCCTGGCATTGATGCCGACTGTGGCGGAGCCTGTGCGTGTGCAACGTGTCACGTCTACGTTGATGAGGCGTTTATGGACAAAGTTGGTGCAGCGGAAGAGATGGAGCAGTCCATGCTCGATTTTGCCGAAAACGTGCAGGAGAATTCACGTCTGTCTTGTCAGATCGTTGCGAGTGAAGAGCTTGATGGCCTCAGGGTGACAACGCCTGAAAGTCAGTATTAAGCCGAGCTTGATCCCAGCCGGATACCCTCGCTTTTGGGCGGGGGTATTTTTTATGTGTCCTAGGGTGAGCTATTGGTTCCTAAATAGAACTCACTAAATACTATCAGAGTTTCATGAAGGTGCCGAGCGATGACGACGTATACGGAGCTTTTAAACAGTCTGGCCCGTCATACAAATGGGGGCTTAAAGGCATCTATCCCTGCGACATGGATGCAGGGGCGCACCACCTATGGCGGGCTGACAGCAGCGCTCTGTCTTGAGGCGGCACGGGAACTGGTTGATGACCTCCCGATCCGCTCAGCTCAAGTGGCGTTTGTCGGCCCTGTAGGGGGCGATGTTGTCGTTACGCCGAAGCTGTTGAGGCGGGGGAAGAATACCGCCTTTGTCAGTGTCGATCTGACTGCTGAAGACGCCGTCATGGCGCAATGTATTTTCGCCTTCGGGAAGTCGCGCGAGAGTCAGCTGGATTTCGCTCATGTCGCGATGCCCGAGGTGCCGGATCCGGAAACAGCGGTCTCTTTCTTTCGCGAAGGACCGCGACCCGGCTTTACCCAGAATTTCAATATGAAGGGCGTTTTGGGCGACCCGCCGATGAGCGGGAGTGATCAGCCTGCGATTGGGCTTTGGCTGCGCAATAAGGATGAGGCGACACCGATGGACGCGACGGCGGTTCTGGCGATCGCTGATTGCCCACCGCCTGCTGCCCTGTCCATGCAGCGAATTCCGGCTCCAATAAGTTCGATGACCTGGATGGCGGAGTTTCTGACCGAGACGATTACCACTCGAGACGGTTGGTATTTTGCGCTCTCAGAGGCGCAAACGGCTCGAAATGGCTATTCAAGTCAGGCGATGACCTTATGGAACCGGGACGGGCAGCCTATCCTGATCGGGCGTCAAACGATTGCGATGTTTGGGTAGTTCAGCCGACGCCTCTGTCTGACGAGCTATTGGAAGATGACATGCACCGTTGTGGGGCGGTCATTGTTTGCCTGATAGGTCAAAACATCGATGAAGAGGGCGTCGTCTTTTTTGAGACGTGTTTGATTGACGCCAATCGTCATCTCACCGCTCTGATAGGTGACATAGCGCATGATCGGGCTGCTCAGTCGATCAATCACATTGTCTTTCAGGACGTCGCCAAAGGGCGATGTTGCGATGATCTGGCAGGCTTTGGGATTGCCCGAAACCGTGCCGATAAGGATCGGTGTTTCAAGCGTTTGTACCGTCCACACCTCTCCCGGAAGTGGGCGGGCTGAGAGCCTGCTTTCAAGTATTGGGGAGATTCCAGAAACGCTCTCAGAAAACTCACCCCCTGAGATGGCTGCTCCGCTGGCGTGCTTTGTTTGGCAGGCTTTTTCAAGCGTTTCGAGGATCGCAACGGGCGCTGTCAGGCGGCTGAGGTCAAGAGAGGGTGGAGAGGGCTCCGGAGCCTCTTCAGGTACTGGTGGTTGTTCCAATACTGTTGGTTGATCGGCGTTCTCTGTAAGAGCGCTGCTGTACCCTGACAGGGTCAGTGCGGTCAGCGCGGCGATGTAAATCCTGACAGCCATTGGCAATATCCCGTAAGGTCAACAGATATGAAGTATCACAAACCCGCACTTTATAAAGTGTGAACGTGTCGTGAGGGCTGCGGAAAGCTTAGGAGATGAGCGTTGCCTTCAAGCTCTCAAGGTAAGCATATTCTTCCTCAAGCATTTCTTTCTTGCTGTGCTCACTTTCTTCCAGGATCTGCAAACGCAGCGCGTTCATGTCTTTCTGAACGCTCTCGACGCTGACGCTGTCGAGGTTGACGGCTTCTTCCGCGAGAATGGTCAGACCTGCTGGGGTCACGTCAGCGAAGCCGCCGCGCACGAAGAGGCGCATAGTGGTGCTGCCGCCGTCGAGAACGCGGACAATACCATTCTTCAGGGTTGTCATAAACGGCGCATGGTTCACCAGAACCCCAAACTCACCCTCAGAGCCGGGCGCGATCACATGATCAACCTCGCCGGAGAAGAGCTCGCGAGCCGGGGAGACGAGTGAGAAATTGAGTTTATCAGCCATGCGCCTGTTCTTTCGTATCCACGTTCAGGCTGTCTTCGAATAAAGACGTCGCCTTTTCAAACTTATCTCGGCAACCGGGATTACAGAACCCGACAACCTGTCCTTTATATAGCGTCAGCGAATCCGCACTGACAGGATCACCGGACCATGGGCAAAGCGTGTTGATGCAATCTTCGAGCTTAAGCGTCATGGTCCAGTCAGTTCGTATTTAAGCGTCCGCCAGCATTTTCTCTGCTTTGGCTTTCGCTTCGTCGATAGAGCCGACCATGTAGAAGGCTTGCTCTGGAAGGTGGTCGAAATCACCTGCGATCAGGCCTTTGAAACCAGCCACAGTGTCTTCCAGTTTGACCTGAACGCCCGGAGAGCCTGTGAAGACCTCTGCCACGTCGAATGGCTGTGACAGGAAGCGCTCAACTTTACGCGCACGGGCAACGGCGAGTTTGTCGTCTTCTGACAGCTCGTCCATGCCGAGGATCGCGATGATGTCTTGTAGCTCTTTGTAACGCTGCAGGATTTCCTGTACGCCACGGGCAACCTCATAGTGTTCCTGACCGATGATCAATGGGTCAAGGATACGAGACGTGGAGTCGAGCGGGTCAACCGCGGGGTAGATCCCTTTCTCGGCGATGGCGCGGTTTAGAACCGTTGTCGCGTCGAGGTGGGCGAATGACGTCGCCGGTGCAGGGTCGGTCAAATCGTCGGCTGGGACGTAAACCGCTTGGACCGATGTGATCGAGCCTTTGGTGGTGGTCGTAATCCGCTCTTGCAGCGCGCCCATGTCTGTCGCCAGCGTCGGCTGATAGCCCACCGCAGACGGGATACGGCCGAGCAGGGCGGATACCTCTGAACCGGCTTGTGTAAAGCGGAAGATATTGTCGACAAAGAATAAGACATCCTTGCCTTCCTGGTCGCGGAAGTATTCGGCTTGCGCGAGACCGGTCAGGGCGACGCGAGCACGTGCGCCTGGAGGCTCGTTCATTTGGCCATAGACCAGTGTCGCGCGGCTATCACCTTCGAGATCAATCACTTTCGCGTCCTGCATCTCGTAGTACAGATCGTTCCCTTCCCGGGTCCGCTCACCAACACCGGCGAAAACAGAGTATCCACCGAAGAGTTTCGCAATGTTGTTGATCAGCTCTTGAATAAGGACGGTCTTGCCGACCCCGGCACCGCCGAAGAGACCAATCTTACCTCCTTTTGTGTAGGGGCAGAGGAGGTCGATGACCTTAATGCCTGTCACGAGGACTTCGGCTTCCGTTGATTGCTCGACGAAATCCGGGGCAGGGGCGTGGATTGGGGCGCGAAGCTCAGTTTCGACGGGGCCGCGCTCGTCAATGGGCTCACCAACAACGTTCATGATACGGCCAAGGGTGGCGGGACCGACGGGGACTTGGATGGGGCCGCCTGTGTCGCCGACAGGTTGGCCACGAACCAAGCCCTCTGTGGAGTCCATGGCGATGGTGCGCACGTTGTTCTCGCCGAGGTGCTGAGCGACCTCGAGTACGAGGTGGTTGCCATTATTGTCAGTCTCAAGCGCGTTGAGAATGTCCGGCAGATCGCCGTCGAACTCAACGTCGACAACGGCACCGATGACTTGGGCGACTTTGCCCTTTGCGTTTTTCAGGTCCATGAGAGGGGTCTCCTTCGGAACGGACGATTAGAGTGCCGTGAGTACGGCAGAATTAGAGGTATAGGCGGCGAGGATCGAGATCATAAATTTAGAGTGCCTCCGCACCGGAAATGATTTCGATGAGTTCTTTGGTGATTTGAGCCTGACGCGCACGGTTATATTGCAGCGTGAGGCTGTCGATCAGCTCGCCTGCGTTTCGGGTCGCATTGTCCATGGCGGTCATTGAGGCGGCTTGCTCTCCAGCAGCGTTTTCCAGCATTGCTGAGAGGATTTGCGTGTTCAGGTAGCGCGGCAGAAGCTCTTCGAGGATTTCTGGCTCTGAAGGCTCATAAGCATAGATCGCCCCGTCGAGATCAACCGTTTCAGCGTCTTCAGGCGCTTCGGCTGGGATGAGTTGTTTCGCGACAGGCTTCTGGACCAGAACGTTTTTGAACTCTGAGAAGATCAGGGTGGCAACGTCGAACTCATGGTTTTCGAAGCGGTTGCTTAAATCCATGCCAAAGCCGATCGCGTAAGGCGCAAACTTGTCTTTGGCTTGGCTGAGATCGACATGATCGACGAACAGGTGAGAGAACTCGCCTTTCAGCGCTTCGCGCCCTTTTTTGCCGACTGTGATGACTTTGACGTCTTTGCCATCGCCAAGAAGCTCCTGCAGTTTCAGGCGGGCGGCCTTGATCGTATTGGCATTGAACCCACCGCAAAGACCGCGCTCAGCCGTCATGACGACGACCATGTGAACCTTCTCATCACCTGTGCCAGCCAGCAAGCGCGGGCCAGATGACCCTTCGCCCATTGCGGCGGTGAGATTGGCGACGACATTCGCCATGCGCGAAGCGTAAGGTTTGGACGCCTCAGCAGCCTCTTGCGCGCGGCGCAGCTTCGCTGCAGCGACCATCTGCTTCGCCTTGGTGATCTTCTGCGTGGATTTCACGCTTGAGATCCGGTTTTTCAGTTCCTTGAGGCCTGACATCGGTCAGTATCTCCCGATCTAGGACTTAAGCAAACGTCTTGGTGAACTCTTCGAGCGCGGCTTTGATTTCGTCTTCGGCTGGCTCGAGCTTTTTCTCATCACGAATTTTGGCGAGGAGGTCTTTTTTCTCGTTGCGCAGGAAGGACAGAAGTTCAGCCTCGTAGCGTGTCACGTCTTTCGTGGCGATTTCGTCGAGATAGCCTCGCGTCCCAGCATAGATGACAACGACCTGCTCTTCCATGAGGAGCGGGCTGTACTGTGGCTGCTTGAGCAGCTCAGTCAGGCGTGCGCCACGGTTGAGAAGTTTTTGGGTGGCTGCATCGAGGTCAGACCCGAATTTCGCAAA
>JBCCDF010000107.1:0-9772 GCA_039030935.1 Pseudomonadota bacterium
GGCGCAACCCGAATCCTGGTGCTGGGAAACCGATGAAGTCGAGGCAGAAACGGCGATAGTCGAGGCGCGAGTTTAGGCGGCGTCGCGATCACGAAGCGCTTGCACAATCATTCCTGCAACCCGTTCAGCTTCGCGCAGAGGCTCGTATATCCACTGCTCCAACGCCCCGTCAAACCAGCGCGCAGCGCCCCTATTGATCAAGCTTTGATGCAGGCGATCAAACTTTGCTGAGCTCCCTTCAAACCGCGCGATGTGAATTGGAAGCCCGTGCCAGGCGGCATCACACAGCATATTGGCGCTATCTTCGGTGACGATGGCGGCGTCGGCGTAGATCAGCCAGCCTAAGTAAGGATTTGGGCCGTCTTCTGGGCCGGCCCAAAAGTCCGAACCAGACACCTCAGAAAACTTACGAAAGCGCTCAACGATGTGGGGCGGTGTGCGTCGAGACGTGGTCAGTTTCAGCGCCCATCCGCTCGCCAAAGCCGTTTCCAGTTGACGCAGCAAGGATATGGCGGCTTCATCCGTAAAAGTGTGCGCTTTTGAGTCCCCACCGAGAATGACGATTGCTGTTTTTCCCGACCCCGTTGCAGGAGGCCTATAATCGGCTTTCGCTTGCTCGATGGCGTCTTCTGAAAAATGCGAGGGCGAGCCGATGGTCTGAATGACATTCGGTCCGCTGAGACCATCATGCTCCGGAACAACAACCAGATCAAAGTCATTTGGATCGCACTTTGGGTCGAGCATTTGGACGGTAAAAGTTGCCCCACCGCTGAGGCGTTTGATCAAGCGCGTATAGGGCGCGCTGCGCCGCCCCGCAGCAATCCAGAGCGTTGGCCATGGCGGCTGAAAAAGATATCTCTGAGCGTTTGGCAGAGCGGCCAGAGGAAATGGCCAGCGGGCACCCGGCAGCCATGTCCAAGGGGCGCGAGGCGATAGAAGAACCGGCTCGCTCCGGTGCCCCTGCCCTGTGATCGCCGAAAATCGCGCCCAGCGCTCTTCATTATAGAGGGCGGAGACAATCGCGCGCACCTGCGCGGCATTGCCTGCGCGCCCGTCACTTACCTGCCATATGGAAGGACCTTCGCCTGTCATAGTCTGCCTTGTGCCAGACTTTGCGACGCCCTGACAGGGGCGGGTTTATGTCGGATGCAGGAGGACTATGTCTAAGGCATGATCCGGCCTGACCTTCTGCTGCATCCCACGCCCAAAGGGCTCTACTGTCCGCCCGGTGACTTTTACATTGATCCGGTGCGCGGGGCCGTGGATCGCGCGGTCATCACTCACGGTCACTCGGATCATGCGCGTGCAGGCCATGGTGCGGTGCTGGCAACCCCCGACACACTTGCTATTATGGAAGCACGCTATGGTGAAGCGTTTACGGCCTCCCGCCAGCCATTGAATTTTGGTGAAAGCGTCGAGATCAATGGCGTTCGCATCACTTTCGTGCCGGCAGGTCACATTTTGGGATCGGCCCAAGTCATCGTCGATTGGAAAGGCCTGCGCATTGTCAACACCGGCGACTATAAGCGCCGCGAAGATCCGACCTGCAAAACGTTTGAGGTCGTGCCCGATGCCCATGTTTTCATTACTGAGGCGACGTTTGGCCTGCCCGTGTTTCGCCACCCTGATGACCGCGCAGAGATCGCAAAGCTGATTGAGACAATCAAGCTGTTTCCGGACCGCACCTACCTTGTCGGGGCCTACTCGCTCGGCAAAGCGCAGCGCGTGATCAAGCTTCTACGAGAAGCGGTGTGGGACAAGACGATCTACACGCATGGCGCGGTTGAGAAAATCAATACGATCTACGAAAATCTCGGCATCGACCTTGGCCCGCTAGAAACCGCGACCATTCCGAAAGGCAAACGCGGCCAGCAAGAAATGTTTCGCGGGCAGATTGTCGTCGGCCCGCCCTCAGCCTTTGTCGATAAATGGGGCCAGCGCTTTCCTGATCCGGTGCTGGCGTTTGCCAGCGGCTGGATGAGTGTGCGCCAGCGCGCCAAACAACGCGGTGTGGAATTGCCCATCATCCTCTCAGATCACGCCGACTGGGACGAGCTGACCCAGACTGTGCGCGATGTGAACCCGGAAGAGCTCTGGATCACCTATGGCCGCGAAGACGCGCTGGTCCGCTGGGCAGAGCTAGAGGGGCGTAAGGCGCGGCCACTCAGACTTGTGGGGTATGAGGACGAAGCGGATTAGGTGACCTCCACCTCCAATTCGCAATAAGGCCATACTGGTCTACCTGAAAACTATGCTGAACCTAACAAACCAATCGACAAGCCAAGCCAAAGACGCCGAGAAAAAAGAGACGCCGGTCATTTTTCTCTGGCTAGAACGCAGTGTGCTCGGCCTCATAACGGTGATGACGTTGGTTGCTGCAGGTCTTGAAGTGGCCAAGGTCATTGAGCTGCAAACCATTACGCTCGCCGATATCCTGCTCATGTTTCTCTATCTCGAAGTGCTGAGCATGATTGCGGTGTTCTATTCCGGTACGGGATCACCGCTCGTCTACCCAATTTTCATTGCGATTACGGCGCTGGCGCGCCTGATCGTGCTGCAAGGCAAGGATATGGACCCCCAGAACATCCTCTATGAAGCGATTTCTATTCTGATACTGGCCATAGCCGCCGTCATCGTGTTGCGCACGCCGCGCCCGTGAGATTCTTACAATTCGGGGGCGCTAGCCCACGCCCACTCAGGGGGCCTGAATTAGCAGTAATATAACCCCGTGGGGTGATGCGGATTTAGACTGTTGGCTTAACCTTACATCATAGATTTCAGCTTTTTGCTTCAGGAACATCCTATGTCTATGGCTCGCCTGCTACTTAACTTTATTCTTTTAACTGCACTTGCGGTTACAAGCGCGCTTCCATCTTTCGCCAATCCGCCGCGTGACCCTTATGGCCCTTATGTCGTTTGGAATGCGCCACATCTTCGTGAGGCATGTGTGCCACTGAGGCAGAGTGATGCGTGTATGGCGCAGAACCAGCCTTTCTATACGGTCAATAAAGCCGATGGTAGCGGCATATTGAAACTAGGAATCACATATGAGCGTGACCGTAAGCCATCGAAAGTAAACCGGGAGCGCAAAACGCTGGGCTTTGGGCATCAAAAGAAACTGAATGATCTCGCCAAAAAGACGATTCGAGGCGGGGTGTTTCGTGGGCTTTATAATGTCGATACAGGGGAAATGGTTGAACCGACGGCTTATGGCAGCTGGCTAGTCCCGATCTCTGACTCAGTTGGTCTGACCCGGTTTGGCGATGTTATGCACTTGGTAGCGCTGAACGGAAAGGTCCATGCGCCGATTGCGGGGCCATTTACGCGCGGATCCACTTTTTACATCCGAGCAAACAATAATACGCCTGTGCATATGTTCGTGCTGGAAGGAAATAGTGAAGATTGGTCGCAAACCGAAATCCACCAGTATGGGCCAGACGGTCAGGTCAAAAAAATCTACACCAACTTGCTAATGGACAAGCGCGGTCACGTCTTCATGCAAGACCCTGCGGATGGCAGTTTTATTGCCCGTGCCCGTCATCCTGAGACCGGCGACGAAATGTCCTTACGCTGGGATGCCCAAGGGAATGAGATTGGCTACGGCTATCCCGTGTTAAGCCGCTTCATCGCAACAGATATACAGAACAATAATGGCTATATGAATCTGATGACACGTGTTGGACGATTGCCCATGCAGACAGATCTCGTTGACGATACGCTTTACTTCCCTGTCAATATTGAAGGACGAAAGATCGATGCGCCGGACAATTTTATCGGTATGGCACGGCTCAACCATCATAGCTTTCAGAACCGCTCCTCCTATCATCGGTTTCAGAATTGGCTGCTTGTTTATGCACTGGAGGATGGACGGTTCGGCTACAAAGTCGCGCATCAGGCAAACCCGAACCGGAAAGCCTACCCTGACCTGAACAGCCATACAGCGCACAATGTTCTTGCGGCTGAGGCGGAATTTATGATGCTAGCCGGCTTCGGAATGCAAACGGAAAACAACCGAAATCCAATGTCCTCTATTCCGATTATCAACATCTATATCGCGCAGGTGTTTGACCGCTATCTAAGCGATGGACTGACCCCTGCGCCGGGCGCGCGCCCAGCCGGGTGGTATCGGTTTGGCCTACCGCGTGAGGGCAAGAATATCCGCCTTAAATCCGATATGTGGGAGCCAAGCTATCCAAGCTCAGGGCGTGCCTTTGACGGCATCATTAAGCAAATGATCGCGGAGGGAAAACGCGATGTCGCTACAGCACAGAGATTTGAGCGCGAGCGCCAAGAGCTCGCTCGCCGCGCCGAGGCTGAACGGCAGGCCCGAATTGCCGAACTAATCGCTGAGCGCGAACAGCGAGAACGTATGCGACGCGCCTATGAGGCCTCTCCACAGTTCCGCAGAGACCAAAAACGGGCGGCTGCAGAAGCCGAGTGGGATGCGTTCGTTCGTGACCTAAGGAATCCCGTCACGATCAATCGCGTGGATGGACCGAGTAAACGTATTGAGACGCGCTGCTACGATAATGGCGACGGCACGGCCACATGCTTTGAGGAATGGAAAGCGCGGTAGGGTTTTCGGAGCGTTATGCGATCCACCCTACCCTGCAATTGCACCCGGAACCTCGAAGATAAAGAACCACGCATAGGCAAGGATCAGCGCCGGTACCGCTGTATAAATGGTTGCTAGTATGGTTGCCCGTGGTGCGACTGAAAAGGCTGGGAACAGCGCGTCACCATCGTTGGAAATTGCATTGCCGAGCTGCGCCGAGAATGGGACGATGCCCTGTATGTAAAGGGTTGTGACCAGAACTTGAGGGCCACAGCCTGGCAGAAGGCCGATGACAACCGCGATCAAAGGGACTGCCCAGGCGGCTGTTGCAAACGCAGCTGCGAGATCCCACCCCGTCCAGTGGATTGTGAGCTCAAAGAGAAGAAAGGCGACGATGACCCAAACCGTCACGAAGCATGTGTCAGTCGTCGTGCGCCCCCAAACCTGATCATAGAGCGGTTCATCGGTTCGGTTGATATAACTGGCACTGTTCGATGGATTGATGATCCATAGGCCGACGGACAGGAGCGCGCCGACAACACCGACTGTGAGCTCAAGATGGGGGACGCCAAAAAAGGCATCAATGTCCATCTGGAACGCGGCCATGATCCCGAATGGAATCCCGAGCGCTAAAAGCGCGATCCATGGCCAATTGAGTTTGCCAAAATGAAAGGGTGGCGGTGTCTCACGGCCCTCTGAATTTGGTTCAACACTCAAGAAATCACGACCATGGATGGCCTCAACGACATAGCCTGAAATCGCCCCGGCTACGACACTGATCCCCATGACCATGAGGGCTGTTTTCGGCTCGGTTGCGATCAGAAGAAACGCGGCATCGCCCATTGTGGAGGTCAAGACCGCGACAATCGCCCCGAAACTGGTTCGCCCGATACTGTACTGCGTGACGACCATAATCGCGCCGCCACAGCCCGGTAACGCTCCCAAAACGGCAGCGATAACGATCTGCTGTTTACTATACTTATTGAGTAGTGCGCCGGTATCGATTTTCAAATGGCTCTCAAGCCCGTGGAAGATGAGCAGGGTTAACGCAACGAAGACGGTGACGGCGATATAGGCCTCAGACAGCGTCTCTAGAACCACCTGTCGGGTCGAAGCGCCATCGAAAAACAGGACCGCCAAAAGCGCCAAAATGACCGCATAGCGGCCGACTCTTCGGCGGGGGCTGAGATCTGGGGATATGGTCGCAATCTGAGCAATCATGTCGGTAGAATTTGTAGAACGAGTTCGTGGGTCAAAGCAGTTAAAGGTTCATCTGTAAATACAACGAATGTGAGAGATCGACAGAGCTATCGTGCATTGTTTTGATGCGCCACAGCGCTTGCGCCGCATCGTAAAAGCTGCTTCTCGTCGTTTAACGATAAATGCGTCTGAGGAGACACCCATGCGATCGCACCTTTTCGCCCTTGCCGCTGGCTTGGCGCTGACAGCCTGTGGCCAACAAAGCCCTGCCCCAACAGAACCCGATGCCCCCACAGCAGAAACTGTTGCCCCTGAACAAGTAGCGCCCGCCAGTGCCGAGGAGATTGAAGCCGAAACAGCGCGACTGAATGCATGGTTTGAAGCGAAGTTTGAAGCAGAGCTGCAATACAGCCCTATCCAACTGACCTTTCTTGGCCGTGATGAGCGTCAAGACGAAATCGATGATTTCTCGATTGAGGCTATGGATGCCTCAATGGCGCGCACAAAAGCGACGCTGTATGAGCTCAAAGCGAGCTTTGACTATAACACGCTAACACCAGAAGCGCAGACTTCGTACGACATCTGGGTCTATCAGGCTGAGCAATCGATTGCCTCAGATGCGTTTCGCACCAACAGCTATGTCTTTGAACAGATGTCGGCGGTACACGGCTTTATCCCACAGCTTCTCATCGCCTTTCACCGTGTCGAGGATGGCGAGGACATGGACAATTATGTCAGCCGGATCAGCGAAGGGGCCCGCGCGCTGGATCAGCTGATCGACCTCTCGAAAATGGTTGCAGAAGAAGGCGTTCGCCCCCCCTATTTCGCCTTTGACAGTGTGATTGAGGAAAGTCGTAAAATTATCTCTGGTGCACCATTCGATAATAGCGGCGAAGACAGCGCGATCTGGGCCGACGCGAAGAGCAAAATCCAGACGCTGCTGGACCAAGAGAAAATAGACGCTGAGAGGGCCGAGAGCCTTCGCCAAGCGGTCGAAAAACAGCTAATGACAGAGTTTAAACCCGCTTATGAGCGCCTGATCGCCTGGCAGGAAGGAGACCGCGTCAATGCCACGCCCGACGCCCAAGGCGTCACCCTGCTTCCAAACGGTGTGCCCTATTACAATGAGCGCCTCGCCAATCAGACAACCACGAGCCTGACCGCGGATGAAATCCATGAGATCGGACTTGAAGAAGTCGCAAGGTTGCGCGCCGAAATGGAAGCGATCAAAATCGATTTCGGATTTGACGGGACGCTGCAGGAGTTCTTCGTTTTCTTGCGCGATACCAAAGATGATGAGCGTCTTTATTATCCCGATACCGATGAGGGTCGCCAAGCCTATATCGATGATGCAACTGCCGCGATCGATAATCTGACAGAGAAACTGCCCGACTATTTCGGTATCATGCCGCAAGCAGGCCTTGTGGTGAAGCGCGTTGAGGCCTTTCGCGAACAACCCGGCGCGGCGCAGCACTATTTCCCCGGCACGCCGGATGGCTCACGCCCCGGCACCTATTATGCACACCTCTCAGACATGACCGCGATGCCGAAACGCGAGCTGGAAGTGATCGCCTATCATGAGGGCAATCCCGGCCACCACATGCAAATCTCCATCGCTCAAGAGTTGGAGGATATGCCGACCTTCCGCACCCAAGCCGGCTTCACCGCCTATGTCGAAGGCTGGGCACTTTACACAGAATGGCTCGCGATCGAAATTCCCGGCACGTATCAGGATCCGCTCTCACGCTTTGGCCGCGCAGGCTCTGAGATCTGGCGCGGGATCCGCCTTGTGGTCGATACGGGACTGCACGCCAAAGGCTGGAGTGAAGAGGAAGCGGTCCAGTATTTTATGGCGAACTCCGCCATCACTGAAGCTCAGGCCCGTTCTGAAGTTCGCCGCTATCTCGTCCTGCCCGGTCAGGCGACAAGCTATAAAATCGGTATGATCAAAATTCAGGATCTGCGCAAAAAAGCTGAAGCCGAACTTGGTGACGATTTCGACATTCGCGGCTTCCACGACACGATCTTAGGCGGCGGCGCCATGCCCCTGGCGATTCTAGAACGCCGCGTCGATCAATGGATCGAAAGCGTGAAAATGAGTTGAGCTTAAGCGCTTACGCGCTCTTTGGCTTGGTGGAACCATTCGAGCGTTTTCGCGTAGTGGGCTTCACCCCAATGCTCGATGAACTTGCGGGTTTGGTAGTCACGGCGGTTTTCGAGCGCTGTGATCCGATCCGCCACATAGCGGGGCGTTAGCGGAATACCGCAATCGACCGTGATGCAGTGTTCCCACTCTTCATATGTTTGTGGCACGGGGTTCATCTTGATCTCCAGCTGTAGTCCGCTTTAGGCAGATACGAATACCCTAGTCATATCTCTGAGACAATAAGATGTCGCTTTGATTAAGCCGTCTTGCTGCTAAGCAGCCGCCTGACGGCGCCAGAGTGGGAATGGATCGGGCAAGTCATGCGCGTCTGTTCCATCATAGTCTTCAGGCATCAAAGCCGCATCGAGGCGTGCCGTCAGCGTTGGCCAATCAATGTCTGCCCCGATGAAGACAATCTCTTGTCGACGATCGCCCCATGGCTCCTGCCAGTGCTTTTGGAGATAGTCGCGCAAAGCATCACTTGCGGGCCAAGAATCTTGTGGGACACTCGCCCACCACGTCCCGAGGGGTTCAGTGCCGGACAACGATCCCGCCAAAGAGAACTCAATCAGCCACTCTTCCCGCGTTGCGATCCAGAAATGGCCTTTCGCACGGATAACGCCGGGCATCTCGCTATTCAAAAGGTCATAGATCGCCTCGGGCCGGAACGGGCGCCGCGCACGATAGACGTGCGAAGTGACACCATACTCTTCGGTTTCGGGCACATGATCTGCGAAACCATAGAGCTCTTTCGCCCACATCGGATGGGTCTCAGCCTTCTCAAAATCAAACAGGCCGGTATCAAAGATTTTAGCGGTTGGGACGTTGGAAAAATTCGCTTCAATGATCTCAGCGTCCGCATTTAGACTGCGAATAATCTTGCGCGCTGCGTCTGCTTGTTCAGGGCCAGCATCGTCGACCTTATTCAACACGACGATATCAGCAAACTCGATCTGGTCGGTCAACAAATGGACCAGCGTCCGGTCGTCTTCCTCACCGAGCACTTCACCGCGGTCCTTAAGGCCATCAAAGCTCGCATAATCCTTCGGCAAATTCACCGCGTCGACCACCGTCACCATCGTATCGATGCGCGCAACATCGGACAGGCTAACGCCGTCTTCATCGCGAAAGTCAAAGGTCGCTGCGACCGGAAGCGGCTCAGAGATGCCTGTGGATTCAATCAGGAGGTAATCAAACCGCCCCTCCTCTGCGAGCCGACGGACTTCGGCAAGCAGATCATCACGGAGTGTGCAGCAAATGCAGCCATTCGACATTTCAACGAGGGTTTCATCTGTGCGTCTCAGCTCCGCGCCCGCTCGAACGAGGTCGGCGTCAATATTGACCTCCGACATATCGTTAACAATGACCGCAACCCGGCGACCGTCTCTATTATTCAGGACATTATTCAGAAGCGTGGTTTTGCCAGCGCCGAGGAACCCTGAAAGGACGGTCACAGGAAGGCGCGAGGAGTGTGCTGCAGCGTGTGAAGTCATCTTTGGACCTTTTTGTATTTTGTTAGAAATATAAGGCAGCGCGATGATCATGCAATGTAATAACATTGCGACTGATTATCGAAACACTCAGTTCTCGTTATCGCAGATATGATGACAATCAGATTGGGGCCAGTCTAACCCTCAACACTGGCGCACTTCGAGGCCGTCGACAGCCTCTTTAACATGATCGACGAACAGTCTTGCTTTGCCGCGCAGCTTTCCACCGGTCCAAACCACTGACAGCGGTAAATCTGCGCCTTTCCAGTCCGGCATAATCCGGACCAATTGCCCTTTGGCGACATGGGGGCAGACAAGCCAGTCTGGCGCAACAAAGATACCAAGCCCGTCGACTGCGCCTTGCACCAGCGTGTCACCCGA
>JBCCDF010000108.1:0-9596 GCA_039030935.1 Pseudomonadota bacterium
ACTATACTGATAACAATCGTTCCAACAATCAGGGATATGCTGAGAATAGCGACAGGTTCCACCAGCGCTGTGAGTTTCTTTGTCCGCTCCTTAGTTTCTCGGCGATAAGACTCAGAGGCAAACGCTAGCATATCCTTTAGTCGACCGGAGATTCGCCCCGTTCGGATCATATCGAGCATCATGCCATCGATGCGGGGTAGATGGGTTTGTAGAGCCACATCAAGATGAGCCCCTCCACGCACAGATTTGCGTGCATCATCCAGGCCTGCGCGAATGGCAGGCGAGCGAATATCGGACTGTGCCAGCACCATCGCATTCATAAGACCGGCACCATGGCTTAACGCACTGCTCATTGTTGAACACCATTTTGCCATATCGCCGGACAGCAAAAGTGTTCTGGTCAAGGGCAACACGGTCAACAGTCGTGTCATCGCACGACCCAAGCGCTTTCGCAGGACAATTCCAGCCGCAATGGCACCAAACAGACTTAGCAAGCCGAGTTGATAATTTGCGGTCAGCCAGAGACTGGTATCAATCACAATCTGAGAAATGAAAGGAAGGTCGGCATCCTCTTCTTTCAGGATGTCTGCAAATTGCGGAACCACAAACAGAAACATCAGAATGATGATTGCGGCCCCGGCCAAAATTAGAAATGTTGGATAGGTCAAGGCAGAACGAATTTCGCCTTTGAGCTCTAAATCCGCTTCGTACTGATCAGCGGCGTCAGACATCGCTTCGCCAAGCGTCCCCGTTGCTTCGCCGAGCTCAGCAAGCCTGACAACATATGGCGGCAAGTCGGGATACTCTTCCTCAAGAGCGTTTGAAAAACGCGCGCCCGATCGCAGCATTTTCAAAACGTCTTTAGCCCGCTGGGCGAGCATTGGCTGAGCGGTATTATTCGTCAAAGCCCCAACGGCTTCCATCAGAGGTAATCCCGCAGACAGTAGAACACCCAGTTGGCGAATGGTCTGCGCCTTTTGCTTATCTGAGGGTGGAAACCCGAACCGAACGCGCTTCGCGTCAAACTCGAGGCGGATAAGATGCGGTGCCAGTCGCCTGTCTTTCAGCGTCTTAAAGGCCATAGCTTTCGTATCAGCCTCAAGCTGACCGGAGACTTCTTTGCCATTCAGGTCTAGCGCTTTGTATGAATACAGTGGCATATATGATCTTTACTCGCGGTACACGGTATCGTTTTAAGGCATAAAGATAAAAATTTTCGACACAACGGGTGCTAGAGTTTCCAGATGGAAAAAGTGAACCGACTGATCGGTGAAATGCTTCTTGAGCGCAATGTCATCAGCGAAGATGACTTGACCTATGCGCTCAACGTTCAGGCTGAGCTGAACATCCTTTTGGGCGACGCGCTTCTGAAGATCGGGGCGCTGTCCGAAGACGTCTTATTGGGCGTCTTGTCGGAGCAGATGCAGATTCCGATTCTGCAAAAAGAAGACTTTCCGGAAAAAGACGCGCATATTCTAAATGCGAGTTCCGAGCTCGGGCTGCCAGTCAGCTGGATGACACGACAGGACGTCGTGATTTGGAGCGCAGAAGAGTCTAACGCTCTCAACGTTGCTGCAGTGCGCCCGCTCTCTCCAGAGATTAGAGAAGCCGTCGAACTGGCCTGCCAAAGGACGGAGTTCGATTATTCAGGCGCGACCCAGTATTATTTGGTCAAACGGGCGACAGTTGAGCAGCTACTCGGTCGCCTAAGTCGGTCGGCTGAAGCTGAGGATGACGACGATCTCAGCATGCAAAAGCTGCGCGAGATGGCCGAAGAAGCCCCAACCATTGATTTTGTGAACCGCCTGTTTGAGCAGTCTTTGACCGACAGAGCCTCAGATATTCACGTTGAACCCTCGGAAAACCACTTCGATGTCAGGATGCGCATTGACGGTGTCATGCGGGTTTACGGTCAGCATCCGAAATCCAAATTCAACGCCATCATCAGCCGCATCAAACTGCTTTCAGATATGGATATCGCAGAGCAGCGCCTGCCTCAGGATGGACGACAGTCGATCCGCGTCTCGGGCGAGAATGTCGATCTTCGCGTGTCTTCCCTTCCAGGCACTTGGGGCGAAAGCCTTGTGATCCGCCTGCTGCGAAAGAACAGCGCGCTCCCCTCCATTACCGGGCTTGGTCTTAAAGGGTATGCCTTTGATGAACTCCAGCGTGCCTTATCCCATAGCAATGGCGTGATTTTCATGACCGGCCCAACAGGGTCTGGTAAATCCACGACCCTCTACCGCCTCCTCGAAGGGCTAAATGATGGCGAGCGCAAGATCATCACCATCGAAGACCCGGTCGAGTATGACATGGACGACATCACCCAGGTTCAGGTTCGATCTGACATTGGTTACACCTTCCAAAAGGGGCTGAGATCGATCCTGCGCCATGATCCTGACATCGTCATGGTTGGTGAGATCCGTGACGTCGAGACCGCCCGAATTGCCGCACAGGCCGCCCTGACCGGGCATTTGGTCTTCTCAACTCTGCACACAAACTCAGCGCTTGGCGGGATGGAGCGACTGCACGATCTTGGTCTGGAGAGATTTATGATTGCGTCCTCGGCCCGCGCTTTCGCCTCGCAAAGACTGTTGCGCCGCCTCTGCGAACATTGCTCACAGCCTGACACCTCCGATGAAGGCAACCGCATGGTTGATGATTGCATCGCGGACGGCGCGGAATTTAACAAGCAAGAGCTGGGAAAAAATTGGCGACGTGCTGGGCGATGCGCAAAATGTGACAATACCGGCTATTCAGGTCGGGTCGGTATCTTTGAAGTCGCCTACGTTGATGAAGCCATGAGAGTGGCGATCACAAGCGGCGTGTCTGAGTGGGACATCGTCAAGAGTCGCCGACCCGATGGCTATATGACCATTTTCGAAGATGGCCTGTTAAAAGCCAGCCAAGGGACCACGTCGCTTGATGAACTGACGCGGGTGACAGGCAAACGAAAAGTCAGCATCGCAGGATGATCAATCGCCATCCGCTCCTCATTGTCGGGATGCATCGATCAGGTACGTCCTGCCTTGCTGGATGCCTCGAATCTGGTGGACTGACGCTCGGCGATGTCAATGAATATGCTAATTTCAACAAGCGCGGAACGCGCGAGCATGAGGCCATTCGCGATATTCATGATAGTCTCTTCGAGAGCGCTGGCGCATCTTGGGATCATCCCCCGATCTCTCAGATCAGTTGGACCATGGATCATGTCGATCAGTTAAAAGACCAAACCAAAGCCTTCGACAATGTTGCGCATTGGGGGCTTAAAGATCCCCGCTCAATTTTTTGCCTCAATGGATGGAAAGCCCTGTTCGAGCCGCGCTACGTGGTCACCTACAGACACCCCTTGGCCGTTCGCGACAGCCTTGTAACTCGTGCGGAAGTCTGGAAGCAGCCCATGAGCAGTGATCACGCATTAGAGATCTGGGTTGCCTACAATAAAGAAGTCCTGCGGCAGACTGAAGGGACGCCAACGCCCTATATTCGCTACGATGTTGCACCCGACGCTTATAAGAACAGGCTGGCCAAGATCTGTCGTCTCTTCGGCCTCGATATCGAAAAAGCCTGCGAGTTCTATTCAACAAGCTTAACCAACTTCACGGCAAATGACGAAGATATCCCGGAACACTGCCGCCCGGTCTGGGATGAACTCGAGGCCCGTTTTGTTTCATAGCTCACTTAAGAGATTAAGCTGCAACCTCGACGGCTCGGCAGGTTTGCGGATCTAGCACGTAGTTAAAAACACGCTCATTGTCTGCTTCAATCTGAAAGGCACCCCTCTCACAATAGCCTGCACGGCTAAAGGTGGCGTCTTCAAGGATCGTGATCATCCAATCTGATGGCAGTTCGACGTTCTGTTGGACCAGCTCAGACAAGCTCATTTCTCTTGAGCGAGTATAGGCCGTCACGCTGAAGGAATTAACCGTATTGACGATCGTCTTGACCTGGGATGACAACTGCCAGCGCATCACCATATTTACGCCTGAGCGTACCGAAACTGTAAGAACGACAGAGACCAAAGCCAAGGCCAGCATGATCTCAAGCAGCGAAAAACCAGCAATGTTTGACCGATGCCGCATGGCCTGATCCTAAGTTTATAAAACTGCCTAAACGTTGCCACGACCTCTTAGACCGGCGCGCCAAAGAAATCCACTACATCATTATATGAGGCGCGAATAAGGCAAATAAATTTAGCATATAGTCTTAACTATTCTGTGGTTTTCTCAACTATAATGAAGTTGAGCAGGGCTAAGAAATACGATGATCTATCAGTTTCAAGACTACGAGTTCAATGAAAACAGTCGTACGCTTCACAAGAATGGTAAGCCGGTTCATCTTCAACCCAAGCCTTTCGAGATTTTACGTTTCCTGATCAGCAACCGTGATCGGGTGGTCAGCAAAGATGAGCTCCACGAAAATCTTTGGGGAAATATCCATCTTTCTGAAACGGCGTTAACACGATGCATAATGAAGGCTCGCCGGGCCGTTGGTGATGATACAACGACCCCGTCAATCATCAGAACGGTTCACGGTCACGGCTATCAGTTTATCGCGGACGTCGAAGTCAGCTCAACATCAACGCAGTCGAATGATAGATCAACAAAGAAAAAAAGCTCTATCGTCAAACTCGCTCTAGTATCTGCAATGTCCCTCATCGCGACGTTGACGATTGCTTCAATGTTGCAGCCTGCTCAAATTGATGGAGTGCGGGTCGCGGTTCTTCCTTTTGAGAACAAGACTGGAGACGCTGATCTCGATTGGACGGAGTTAGGCTTGATGAGTGTTGTCAACAACGCAGTCGGTCAAACAAATATGGTTCATACGGTAGCACCCGTGAGAACGATTAATCTCGCGGGTGAAGACTCCGTTCTCATTGAAGACGGTTTTCCCGATGGAACAGCAGTTTTATCAAAGTTACGTGCTGGCGAAGGGGCCACCCATATCATAATTGCGGAGCTATCGACCCGTAATGAAGTTTATGCCCTTGAATATGCTGTTCTGGGCGAAGAGGGCGTCGAAATAAGCGATACTGTTATTGGTGACACACCATCAACCCTCGCGACGCTCATGGGACGAGACATCTTGCATAACTTTGCAGACATCACTCACGCACGTGAATTAGGTGATATAGACGCAAAAAATCCCTTCGTTTCAGAGGCCTTCGCCCGAGGAAATGCATTTCGCCTCACAGGCGACCTAGATGCAGCGCAAAAGATGTTCAAAGCGGCGCTGGAAAGCGATCCAGAAAATCCCGAGCTGCAGCTTTTGCGAGCAGTATCATTAAGTGAAATGGCCAAGCATGATGAGGCCAATGTCCTGTTCAAAGAATTGATCGATGATCTTGATGGTGAAGCTGACCCCAAAACGGCTGCACGAGTCTACGATTCTCTAGCTTTTTACCATCAAAATATTGGCGATATGGAAACATCCAAAGACTATAGAATTAAGTCCCTAAAGTATGCCGAGCTTTCAGGTGATCGGGCAGCAATTGGCAAAGCCGAAAGAGGGATGGGCGAAGCCGCTGCTTACACTTTTAAGTTTGATGAAGCTCGTGAATATTACACCCGCGCCCATGCCAGCTTTAAAGAAGCCGGGCTTGATTTACCGCCCGGATATTTGCTCGGCTCGATGGCTATTCTCGAGGCACGCGAAGGTAACTACGCCGACGCCGATATCTATTTCGAGCAAGTTCTTGAACGGTTCAAGCTCGAGGGCGATGATCAGAAGGTCATGTATACGTACCTGAATATCGGGATACTCCGCTTTGAAAGTGGCAAATGGCCTCAATCGGAAGCCTACTTTGAGGAAGCGCTCAAAATGTCCCGGGACGTCAATGACTTGGACGTAATCGCGTCTTCTCTCGTGAGTCTTGGTTTGCTTGAAATTAGCAAAGGCGATTTTGAATATGCTGAAAGGGTTAGCGCTGAAGCGCTGAAGCTAACCCGGGATGCGAACTATAAAACCTTAGAAGCATTCTCACTTCGAAATATGGGTATGATGAGAAGACGGCAAGGAAACCTGCAAGAAGCCACGGATTATTTCAGCAAGCAGAGAGATATCGAAAGCGAATTAGACAACAAAGTTGGTATCGCAATCGCCGATGCTCATCTGGCTTATGTGACGCTTGATCGAGCAGACTATACGAGCGCCGAAGCTCAAGCGTTAAAGGCACTTAACGCTATGCGCGAATCAGGTGGTGTGGCTCCGATATCTTTCCCACTGTCAATTATGGCTGAAGCTCGATTAGAGACGGGCAGAACCACTGAAGCTATTACAGCGCTCGAGGAAGCGCTCGCCTATGAAAAAGGTGAAAAGGCACCTGTTGAAATAGCAGTTTTACAGGCCAAGCTTGGCCAAGCTCACCTAAAGCAAAATGAGATCACCGAAGCGGAAAACTACTTAAGGCTGGCCCAGGCAACCTTTCCAGATTTGCACTTTACGCTTATGCTGGAAGCCGAGTTGGAACTGGAAAAAGGCAACCGAAAAGCTGCTCTGGAGATCCTAAATCAAGCAAGAGTGGCAGCGGGTGACAACTGGATAGATAAAAGTAACCTGCACTTAAAACTGCTAGTGAACTAGGCGACTATCGTCCTTCTTTATGGAAGCTTTGGGCAGTAAGAAGTATTGGTGGTTCGGGGGAGACTTGAACTCCCGACCTCACGATTATGAGTCGTGCGCTCTAACCAGCTGAGCTACCGAACCGCCTTAAGCCGCGCTCATTACACTTGCGTCGTAGCGGAAGCAACTGCTCAGTTCAGCAGTTCACCGACATGATCAGCGATGGAGAGAGATGAGGTTAGCCCCGGGCTTTCAATGCCAATTAGATTGATCAAACGGCCTGTCCGCTCAATCCGGAAGTCGCCCGACGGCTCACCCGGACCAACAAGTTTTGGGCGTACACCCGCATAGTCCGGTGCCAACGATCCGTCTTCTAGACTTGGCCAATAACGGCGCACTTCGGCGTAAAACTGGTCGGCGCGATGCGGGTCAACACGGTAGTCAAAGGGCGGGTGTGCCTCTACTGGCAACCATTCAGCATCCGGGCCAACTTTACCGCGCCCACCGAGGTCAACTGTGAGATGTAGGCCGAGGCTCGCCGAGCCCGGC
The DNA here is from genome assembly GCA_039030935.1 of Pseudomonadota bacterium. GTDB lineage: Bacteria > Pseudomonadota > Alphaproteobacteria > Caulobacterales > Hyphomonadaceae > Henriciella. Next base: position 7,111 of record JBCCDF010000108.1, read on the forward strand.
ATGGGATAGATCAATCTCGAGAAGGGCGTGCGCCCTGTGATCGCGAAATAGCTTCCTTTGACATAGCGCGGTATAGGCAAAGCCTTGACATGCTCGCCTTCAATCGCGCGCGCCAAGCCAATCGAATTGTGCCCTGCTGCATTGATAACGTGATTGGCTTTCATCTTGGTCGGGGTCTCTCCCCCAGTCACGAGTTCAACACCGTCCGGCATGACATGGCCATTCATAACAGGCGTCTCAAAGGCGATCATCCCGCCAAAGTCTTCCAGCTCACCTTGCAGGGCGAGGAAGTAGCCGTGACTATCGAATATACCGGACACTGTTGAGTGGATAGCCGCATCAATTTTGGTGTGCAGGGCCGGCTCCAGTCGGCGCGCTTCATTCCCATCAAGTAAAGTCAGGCCTTCAACCCCATTGGCCTCCGCACGATCTACGATAGCTTCAAGACCATCAGCTTCGTCCTCATGTGCAACAACGAGTTTCCCGCATCGGTTAACAGTGACGCCATGGCTTGCGCAGTAGTCGTAGAGCTTTCGACGCCCGGCCACGCAATGACGGGCCTTAAGGGAGCCTGTTGCATAATAAATTCCGGCATGAATAACCTCTGAATTCCGAGAACTCGTATGGCTCGCAATCAAGCTCTCAGCTTCAAGGACAACAACATCACGCCCCTGTTTTGCAGCTGCTCTCGCGCAGGCGAGCCCGATCACACCGGCTCCAATCACGACAAGGTCTGTCTCAAATGTCTCCATATCACACTCTAATCGCTTTATTTTGAATTGGGCGAGCGTCTTTTCAGTGCTACGTCTTTCTTATGCGTACCCTAATTCTCGTCGTTCTTTTTCTCCTCGGTGTCCACGCTCATGCAAGCCCTGTTCTTCTCACAACAGCGTTTGAGGAGGGAAATTATAGAGATGCGGCAAGCGACGCCATTGCTATGGGTTCCGCAGATGGATTAGCCTTCGCTGCGCGCTGTAACCTGGCAGAGGCGATGAGTGACCCAACTTTTACGCCGCCAGAACCTCTCATCCTTGAGGCAGAGCGCTTGGCCCGCGAATCGCTGGCTTTAGACCCTCGCCACGTTGAAGGACGATTACAGCTTGCTATTGCATTATCGCTGCGAGCGAGACCGCTATCGACCCGGGCGGCGATGCGCAGTGGTTTTGGTGATGAGGCGAAAGCACTGGCGGAAGCCGTTCTGGTTGACGATCCCAACAATTATTACGCCCATGGCTTTATGGCCGTCTGGCACATTGAGGTTGTCAGACGCGGTGGAAGTGTTGGCTCTGCAATCATGGGCGCATCGGTGCGCAGAGCACGAAATCACTATCAAGCCGCCATCCAAGCCAATCCGAGCGATGTTTCGACTCATTGGCAATATGCCCGGGCACTCACAGCGCTGAACGCAAAAAAATATCGCAAAGAAATTGATGCGGCCTTAGGTGCAGCCATTGGACAAAAACCGCCAACCGCTTTGGACACAGTCATGCAAAACAGAGCCAAAACCCTCAAAAGCGCTCTAAATTCAGAGCCCCGTCGGACTGTACAGGCAACTGCCGCGGATATGCTTTAGCGACATCAAAATACAAAAAGAAAGGGCGCGGCCGAGAGGCAGCGCCCTGAAGTCATTGCAGCGTTTCCTCCCAGAAACTTGCAAAGCTTTTATGACCGGATGTGCGGCATCGTGTCAACAGGTTTTATGAAACAGAATTTAAGGTACACCAGATCGCACCTGCAAGGCTGACCTTAGCGACTCACTTTCTGCCAATACGCTGCAAAAATTCGATTAGCCGAAATCACCCTCAATCAGAAAAATAGATCAAAGCGGCGACAACTCGATGAAATTTTTCGCTTAGACAGTCGATTTAAACCGCCTTAATTAACTTTTACGAAGAAGCATTTTATCCGCTAAGGCGTAATTGTGGCAGAGCTGGACAAATTCCCGGCATATTCAGAAGTTAACAAAAAGGGTAATTTCGATAATTCGCGATAGCGTCTTGTTTATGTTGCGGTAAGAAACTAAGGTGAAATTATTGGCAGTTTAGGGAGCTGCTGATGAAAGGTTTGGGCAAAATGGTTGCTTTTATAGCAACATCTTTAGCTGCATTAGCATGTCAGGGATGTGTCACCGTTTCTACGGATACAACGACGAACCCCGCTCAGCTATCCTATCAGACATTGCCCTATGAAAGCCAAACAGCTCCCACGAATGGGCCCAATTTTTCTTTGAACTCCAAAACCGTTTGGACACAGAGCGACCATACAGAATTCGTCGAACGGTTTTCGACCACATCTCCATTATTTGCCCCCGTTGATCCGATTGTTTCGATCGGGACACCTTCGATTAAAGGTGAGGCTCTTAGCGCATTTACGGCCGGTCGTGTCAGCGAGCAGATCACCGATATCCCTCGCGAACAACGTGCCTTTAATGGTGAGATTGCGCTATCCGCGCCTGCTGGAGGTCTTGAGATTGGTATCGCGCCACG
>JBCCDF010000109.1:0-9574 GCA_039030935.1 Pseudomonadota bacterium
GGGATCGGCAACATCTATCGCGCAGAAATCCTGTGGCTGCGCAAGATCGATCCCATGACACGCGGCGTTGATATGGATGAGGCAGACCTCAGAGCCCTTTGGGATGAGATGCGCGCGCTGTTGCAGATTGGCGTGGAGACAAATTCCATCATCACGAATGGCGATATGCCAAAAGCAGGCCAGACTGTTGGAGAACGAACAAACATCTTTGGCAAAACAGATTGTCCCCGTTGCGATTGCGATGGGAAGATTGAAAAATCAAAACTCAGTGGGCGGACGCTATACCACTGCCCAAAGTGCCAGACATGAGCCAATAAAAACCAGCTTTGCCAGCAGGAAAGAGAAGCCGCTTAGACTGAGACAAACCGGATGAATGGCTGGCAATCGAGTGCTGTGTCGCTCACAACATTCACGACCTCACCGCTCGTAAAGTCTGCCTTGGTCAGATCGATTCGGACCATCATATTTTTTAGCTTGAGTTCATCGGCGAATTCATGCGTGTCATGCTCCGAATAACCGCGCGGCATGGATTTTAGTGTATCTGCCCGCACAAGGTCATAGCCTTTATTCTGAAGGTCGGTCAGGATTTGGCCAAAAGTCTTTGCCTCTTCCAGAATTCGGTCACGAATAGGCCCAAGTGCAGCGGGCCGCAAATTATATCGGCCGAAGGCGGCAAAACCGCCCTGCGTATCTATTTGGATGTATACAAAACCGTTTCGCTCACTCTTGTCGCCACTCGGCGTCAGCATGCCTGAAACATTGGTCTTGTACGGCGATTTATCTTTCGAGAAACGAATATCCCGGTTCATCCGAAAAACCGTTTTCGGCCCACCGCGGAAGTCCATGTCTTGGGAGGCCAAGCGGGTCGAAATTGCCTCGAGTATATCGCCAAACGGCTCAATTATCTGAGCTTTGAAATCTGACTTGTTTTCATTGTACCAATCGCGATTATTATTCGCTGCGAGGTCTACAAGAAGCGAAAATCCAGCCTGTGTGATTTTAGTCATGAAGGGCCTTTCGATCAGAAATAACGGGTCAACCGGATCAAGACATGGTCGTCAGTGTCTTGTGCGGCAATGAAGGGGTCATCGTCTGCTGCGAAGCCTCGCGCCTCGATTTCAAGCAGCAAATTATCGCCGATACGACGTTGAAACTCAGCGGACGCTAGAATCCCGCCTGTTTGATCATCGATAATCGCACCGGCCAGAAACTCAGTGTCCTGAATATCATTCAGCGTGATACGGGTGCCTAAGAAAACATCATTCTCGAAGACTGTAACCGGCAATTGCGACTGATCTCGATCATCGTAGAGATACTCACCAATAAGGCCGATATCCCACCCCTGTCCGCCGACATCGAAGACCGTATACTCAAAGCCTCCGACCGCGCTCATATAAGTGTCATCCAACATCTCAGCGACCACGACTTCGCCCTTAAAAAGCCACGCCTCTTTCGTCCATTGCAGGTCAAGTCCGCCCTGTGTGAGTTCGGGATAGAAGGGCTCCAGGACGCCGGAGCTTGGATTGAAATCAAGGCGGGGATTACGACTTGTGCCATAAAAGCCATGCAAGCCAAGATCGAAGCCCCCGAAGCGGTTTGTATAGCGCAAGGCAAAATCGCCCGCTGTTTCATCGCCGCTACGTTCATATGTGGCCTCACTCGCTTCAACCCGTGGAGCGGTTCGTAGCCGCCCCTGCTGCCCCGGAAATTGACGCTCGCGAAAGAATGGGAGGTAGTAGCCTTCCAGCGTCCCAAAGTCGCCGCGCCGCGTCACCCGGATCATGGGCTGACCAAGTTTCTCGCCTTCGTCAAAATCTTCAACCGTGTCGAACTGGTTGATGATATCGACAACATTTCGGCTCTCCGCGACTCCCCAAAACACTTGGCTTATCCCAATCAAGACATCCCAGTCGCGATTGATTTCGCGGCTGAAACTCGCCTCACGAATGTCAATATAAGTCCGCTCATCATCCTCGCTATCAAGGCGGATATAGGGTTCGAAGAGGAGACGCGTATCACGATCTTTAGAGCGCCACTGAGCTTCACCGGACAGAATAAGGCCGCCTTGAACCGTCTCGAACTGGTCAGGAAATTGGGGGTCTTCTGCAAAGACTCTTCCTTCAAAGGACACCTCTGGATTCACATCAAATCTTTGCGCAAAACTCGGGGCGGTGAATAGACACACCGCCCCAATCACAAAGAAGCTAGCCTTGGTGCTCATGCTTAGAGCCGCTCAAGGGCTTCGGGCTCAAAGTCGCGCTCATCGAGCTCAACGCCGAACTCATAGGCCCCAAATTCAAGGACGGTTTCTTTTCCAGTAATATGATTGGTCATGGTTTGGCGGTGGGCGCGCCAGAAACCGCCGTCATACTCGCGATAGTCATCAAGGATCAGCGTCTTGAGGTGCTGGCCTCCACGGTCATAGAATTTAAATTTGCGCGCCTGATAGATGCCAGTGTCAAAATGGCAGTGGATCTTTGAATAACCAGAGCGTTGATAGGCTGGGATACATTCCAGCACGTCGAGTTCTAGCGTTTCGCCAGCGACATCCTCTGTCACGGTTTCAAGGTAGGTGTAGGTATACTTGCCAAGCTCAGACCCTGCGATGTCCTCGAAGGAGAACTCAGACCCCACAAAGGGACCTGATTTGTTTGAGGACGAAATCCGCTTTGTCCGCCGCAAGGCCGGCAGGAAGAGCCACTGATCGTCGCTTTCAAGCACTTTTGAGTGAGTGAGGAGCGCTGTACCTTCGACATCTCGGGGCGAATAGAAAACCGTCACGGATCGGTCGCCGTTGCCTTCGCCTTCTTTTTCTCTGGTATCAATACGCAGGTCACGCGTTGTCGTGCGGCCACTTGGGTCAGCAAGCGTCATGGTCAGTTCAACAGTTGAGGTGGCAAAACCAGCGTCAGAGACGTCATTTCGCTCAGCGATTTCAAAGCCCTTTTCCTGTGGTGAGATAGCCAGAGCCGGAGCAGCAAGGACAATCACTGCGAGGCTGGTCATGGTCGATTTGAAGAATGACATTGTGTGTCTCCTTTCAGTTAAATGGGGATGGGTTATTCAGCTGGGACAGTGGAATGAGCGTCATCGACGGGCTCACCATTCTGGCCACGCTTGCCAAAGGTCAAAAACAGGCTCGGTAAGAGCAGCAGGTTGATCAACATCGCGAAGATCACGGCGAGCGCAGTAAGCAGCCCTAAATCCGCGTTCAGTTTGAAGCTGGACGTCACCAGCACCGCAAACCCCGCGGCCAAGATAATCGTGGTGACAAAGATGGCTGCCCCTGCCGTCTTGAACGCATAGCGCACTGAGTCTTCGATGGTTTTGCCATCCTCTCGGCGAGCGCGAAGATACTTCGACAAGAAGTGAACCGTGAAATCGACGACCAAACCAACGGCAACAGCGCCGACGGCAGCCACTGAAAACCCGACCACACCCACCAAGAGCGCCCAAACGCCAAAGGTTGTCAAAATCGGTAGCACATTGGGCAAAATTGAAATGGCACCAACTGAGATCGATCGGAATGAGACGGCCAAGATCACAAAGATCGCAAAGATCAGATAAAGGGCGCCTTGGAACATCGCCTCAATGTTGCGCTGAGCCACAAAGGAGAAGAGCACCTTGGACCCGGTTGCAGTATAGTCGAAGCCGTTCCCGTTCTCATCCCACCACGCTTGGGTTTCAGCCAAAAAGGCTTTTGTTCTCTCTGTGGAGATATCCTTCATACTCGCTGTGACGCGAGTCGATTGGCGATCAATGTCGACGCGGTTGTTGAGGTCGAGGCCGTAGGGCAGTGACAGTTCATAGACCAGTAGATATTGGCTCGCGAGCGTTTGATCGTCTGGAATCTGATAGAAGGCCGGGTCATCTGCGTTCAGATTGCGGTTCACCCGCTTCATGATGTCGGACAGCGCAAAGACGTGAGCAACGTCATCGTCTTTACCCCTTAAATACTCCGCAAAGGCATCAACAGTTTTCAGGAAAGTGGGGTCAACGACCGCTCCCGGGCTGCCAGGATCAAGCACAAACTCGACATTGTCAGAGCCAAAATAGGGATCAGCCGCATCAATCGCTTTGCGAAACTCCAGCGATTGTCCGAAATAATTCGACCACTGATCATTAAGCGTCATCGTCGGTACGGCTGCAATCATCGCGAAGCAAAACGCCAGCGTCGCAATCATAATTTCCTTGGGCCGCTTGATGACGAATTCAGCAACACGGTCTGTGATTTGAATATGAGGTGCAGCATCGCCCTTCGCCTTCGCGAATAGAGTCCGCCCAGTGCTGAACTTCAGAGGCAGCAGAGACAGGAGCGCCGGCAAGAATGTGACCGAGAGGATCCAGGCTGCAAAGATCCCCGCCGCTGAAATATTGCCTAAATGGTGGAATGGCGGACTGTCGGAGAAATTTAGGGTCAAAAAGCCAACAATCGTCGTCACAGAGGTGATCATAATAGGCGTAAAATTCAGCCCCGTTGACGCAATGATCGCATCGCGTTTGCCGAGGCCTTCACGCATTTTCGTGCGAATGCCCGAAATCAAATGAATGGCATCAGCGACCGCAATTGTGAGAATTATAGTCGGGGCAGAGAGCGAGATCGGCGTCAATTCAACGCCCGTCCAACCGCCCAATCCCATGCCGAACAATGTCGACAACGCGATAACGCTCAAGCTCGCAAATACAGAGCTAATAGACCGTAACGCAAGGAACATCACGATCAGAATAAACAGATAGACGAGCGGAATAAGCGTCGAGCTATCGCGTACGCCTGCCTCTTCAAAGGCAGCACTCAGACTGGCAACGCCTGTGATGTAAATGTCATTTTCCGGGAAGGCCTCGAGCACTTCAGCGCGAATATCGCGCGCTTTGGCAGCGACGGTTGATGCGGCTGACTGCACACCACTTGGCATTTGGACAACCGCATTGATGATGGTGGCTTCGCCGTTACGGGAGACGACAAAGCCATTGATCAGCGGCTCAGTTGTCGCCACGCTTTCAATATATTCGATGCGGTCAGGCGATAATTCGTCCACGCTCCAAAGAAGGTCCTCAACAATGAGGTCGTTGTCTTCCCCGGTCGTGTTTTGGAAGTTTGTCAGGCTGTCGACACGCGAAACATAAGGTAACGTCCAAGATTTCTCCGTCAGCATATGGACAGCCCGAAGCGTGCTATCAGTGTAGATATCCTTATCGTTCGGAATGAGAACGAAAGCGACATTATCTGGCTTTCCAAACGTGCCCTGCGCATTTTCATTGGCGATGAAGTCTGGATTATCAGGCCCAAAAAAGACGCGGTAGTCGCCAGCAAACTTCAGATTCGAAGCACCGTATGAGGTCGCTACGACGATCAGAATCGTCAACGGTATCAACAACCAGCGCCACCGAATGCTCAATAGTGCGGCACCTCGCCCAAGCGCGTCCCGCTGCCCCTTGTCAATCATCGACCACTCCATATCTCGACAGTAACGTATCGTACCGTATTAATAGTACGACACAGTATCTTGTTTGATTGATCAGAAAAACAAGATCAGAAGTGGACTTTCTGCAGAAACTGGAAATTATTGGATTATGAGCCAGACCGCCGCGATAGAACAAAGACAGCGCACGACGCTCGGAGAGGAACGAATTATCGAAGCGGCACGACGCTTATTTATGGCGCATGGATTCTCCGCGGTGACAGGCGACAAGCTGTGTAGCGAAGCTCGGGTTTCGAAGTCGACGTTGTACAAATACTTCGGCGACATGACAGGGGTTCTGACCGCTGTCGTGATCAATGAGGCCGAGATTTTTGATCTCAGCATTGATACGTCGCCAGCAACGGACGCTGAGCTATGGGAAAGTTTGCAAGGCTTCGGAACCCGGCTGCTAAGGCTTTTGAACAATCCGTTCGCCATGCAGTTAGATCGTATTGTCCATGAAGAAGCGCGCACGCAAAGCGGGCTCGCCAAAGCCTTTTATGACAATGCCTATGGCAAGTCCCATGTCGACATCACTGCTCTAATCGCTCACGGGCAAACAAAGGGGTTCATCAAGCGCACGGAACCTGCGGAGGATTTGGCGGACCATCTTATAAGCATGTGGGAAAGTTTGAAATATGTTCGTGCGAGACTGGGCCTCATTAAGAAGCCCTTTCCCGCCCCGGAAGCTTGGGCGAAGCAGTGCCTAGAAACACTATTTAACAAATGATGGTATGACGCTTCATACAGTCTTGATCTAACCCAAGCACCGAAAATATTAGAAGATTTGGGGATCGATTGCAGTGCCCTCTTTCAACCTCTCCATCGAGAATGCAGAGCTGACGTCACCAAGTTCGGGCACAAGGCTGATCAAACGCTGATAAACAGCATCATAGTGCGAGATGTCCCTGACTTTGACTTTCAGAAGATAATCGATGTCGCCGCTCATGCGATGGCACTCAATAATTTCAGGTAGCTTACGAACGCCCTTTGCAAATGTCGCTAGCCATTTAGTGTCATGGCGTTTGGTCCGCACCATCACGAAAACGGTCGCGGCAAGTCCAACTTTATCCGCATCTATGATGGCAGCCCGACGCTTTATAACGCCATTCTCCTCCATCCGCTTGAGCCGTCGCCAACACGGATTGTTAGACAAGCCAACCTCGTCAGCGATGTCCTGAATGGATCGAGTAGCATCATTCTGAATGATTCTCAGAATGCTCCTATCTATATCATCAAGTTCTAATATTTTGGGCATGTTGGTATGATATGCTAATATAATCTCATTTTCCAGAAGAATTTGGGACGCCTTACCATCGCTATTGCGCCACATTATGCCTAGGACATAGAATAGGAATTGTGGCGATGAAACGGCTCACTAAGCCCTTTACAGAGCATCCCCAAACAGTGGGAGAGACGTATTTCGAACATATGGCAACAGCCTTCGGTTTTGGCTGGCGTATGGTATCCGGCGGTCTAGCCTGCATCATCCACGGTATCTTTCCATTTATTTGCGTCAAAACAGGCAGCAGCTGCATCTCAGAGCTACATCATCGCATGGTCACCCACAGGGATAAGCGTCACCGGGGTGTAAAGACCGAAGCGCTCGGCAAGAAAGCTTAACTCTTTGCCTGAAGCACACGCCACAAGAATCCAGACCCGTAGACAGATAACAGACCGGCTACAGCAGGGTAAAAGTGCGCTGGTTGAAAGAAGTCCAGGCGTGCTTGTGGCGGTTGCAATCGCCGCCGTCTCGCTGCTGATAACGCGATCCTTTGGTGGGCCGGTTATGTTGTACGCGCTTTTACTGGGTATGATGTTCGGTGTTCTGAAAAACAAAGCAAAGCTCATAGACGGCATCGATTTCGCGGCCAGTCAGATCCTGCGCATTGGCGTCGCTTTATTGGGTATCAGGATCACGCTTGGCGAAGTGGCGTCTCTTGGTCTGCCGATTGCTGTATTGGTTGTCGCCGGAATTATTATAACGTTCGGGGCTGGAGCTTGGGTGGGTCGCGCCTTCGGATTGAAAATGGACCACTCCATTTTATCCGCTGGAGCCGTCGCGATTTGCGGCGCGTCTGCCGCCCTTGCCATCTCTGCTGTCCTTCCAAAACACAAAGACAGCGAATGCAACACCATTCTGACCGTTATCGGCGTGACGGCGCTCAGCACGATTGCGATGGTGATCTATCCTATTGTCGCTAGCGGGCTGGACCTGAGTGACCGTGAGGCTGGCATTTTTATTGGGTCGACCATTCATGATGTCGCTCAAGTCGTTGGTGCAGGGTACACGATCTCAAATGAGGCGGGCGACACAGCAACCGTCGTCAAGCTCATGCGCGTCGCATGTCTCGTCCCCGTCATCTTTGTGATCGGTCTGGTCTTGAGAGGATCAAAAAATGAGGACGCGTGTCGCGCGACACCGATACTGCCGTTTTTCCTGATCGCTTTCGTCGTCTTGGTGATCTTAAACAGTGCAGGTGTCGTCCCAGCGCCCTTGCAATCTGGCTTAAGCGAGACATCCCGCTGGGCATTGGTCACAGCAGTCGCGGCCCTAGGCATGAAGACGTCCCTAAGCGACCTTTTCAAAGTCGGCGCGAAACCCGTCGCCGTGCTGACGCTGCAAACTCTGATGCTGGGAGCATTTTCTCTTGCGGCGTTGATGCTCTTTATAAATCTCTGATATTGGCCGGGGTAGGCTCATCGTAGGCCATGCCTCAGCGTCAGTTATTTAGCTCTGCAACCGCACTGGCCGGTGCGATCAACTCGTCGGAAATGTCCCTTAAATTGTAGGGATGATGCTCAAACTCGAACGAATAGAAGCGGTCAGGTAGAAGCGGAATATCATGTCCTGCCAGTTCTCGGAAAATCAGTCGAAAATTGTTGACGGGCGATCGTAAGCCAGTTGCCTCATCATAGGCTTGGCTTGGGAGATAGATCGCATTGAAGATGCCGTGCTTCTGTCTAATGTCGGCCTGTGACGCCTGCCAAAAATTATAGGGCTCCTGGTCGGTTCCATAAACCGCCCGGACAAGGTCTTTCGGAAATGGACCCTCATCAGACTGAATAACGAAAATCACGTCTCTGTCTGACTCTTGGAAAACAGAAGTGATCAGCTCCAGCATGATCCGATTAAAGTGCTCGACATGTTTGATATACTCCGTTTTGCGATCGTCATACACGTTCACAAAGTGGCGATCCTCATCAAGGTCACGACAAGACCCGTCATCGTTAAAAATATAAGGATCATGGGTCATCAGAGTGTGCCAGAGAATAAATTGAGGTGTCTCAGACTGAACGCTCTGACGAATGAAACTCATTTTTTCATCCACAATCTCGCAAGGCGTTCTCTTTGCTTCAGCGCTTGCCAAAAGCGCCTTCAGAGGCGTCACTTCGAAATAGGCGCGTGTGATCTCGGCATATGGAAGCGTCACATCTTTGAAGTTTTCATTCGCCCAAGAATTCAGCCGTGTCGGTTCCCACCAAGAACCAATATGCTTGTAAGAGTAGCCTCGTTCCTGAAGTGCTCTTCGCGCGGCAAAATCCTGAATAAGGGGCGTCAGATAGCTATAAGAAGTCTGTTTCGCTCCGACATCCTCAAGGACGGGGTCGAGATAGTCACTGTTTAAGGTTGAGGCGAGTGATTGAAACGTCTTCGGATAGTTCGCATACTGATTATCCCAAACGTGGAAACCGAGCGCTCTCAGTTCTGCGGTAAAGCCCTCATTGGAAAAATCATATTCTGATCTCAAAACAGCGTTGCTGGCATATCTGTCGGGCACGATATAAACAATATGTGGCAGCGGACCGTTGAGTTCTGAAGGGAGGCTGGCCTCAAACCCGTTCAGCGGGCCTTGCACGGTACTCGTCGTTAAGGCCGCGAAAACGCCGGGCGCCTGCAGTCCGCAAAGAGCCGCTCCGTAAACAGCGACCAGCGAGCCTGAAGGCTTGGGATAGGCTTTAATGATGTATCTGGCGAGCCCTGCGACGCCGACAATCAAAACTGAATAGAATGCCACTTGCAGGACATCGGCAGAGACGACGGCGGAGACGAATGCCCCTCCAAATAGCCACAAAATGACGCAAAAGGTAACGCCGATGAGCGTCCGTTGGAC
>JBCCDF010000110.1:0-9529 GCA_039030935.1 Pseudomonadota bacterium
ATTGCACTCGCGGTCACGACTTTCGCGTTTGACGTGTTTGGGTTTCGGGTCAGTCGCGATGAAGCCGCTGAAACCTCGGAACTGATCAATGAGCGAACACGCCGCGCGGAATGGGTTGGTGAGGTTGATAGGCGCCAACTCTATTCGTTCGATTTTGAAGGCATTCACCTGATCAAGGTGCGGCGTGATGCGAAACCCTCATGGAGACTTTCCAGACGCTATCCGGATGTCGAGTTGACCGAAGTCTCGATTTGCACTGCCGAGTGGAGAGATAGAGACGTTATTTTGAGCGCAGCCCGGGTCGAACTCGAAGATGGTGGCATTTTCAGCCTGCTCCTAAATCCCCTTGATATGCATCACGTCATGGAAGCTGAGTTCGAGCTAAACGTGGATCTTGATGGTGTGGAAAAGATTTGGGAGGTTAAAGATAGGGATTGTTCGCGGACCATAGATTATGATGGTGCTGAGTGTGGGGTCCTCAATGATTACTTACTGGATGGCGAATTTCGACGCCTCGGCTTTGCTGACACGATCACAATAGAATTCCTTTCTGATGGTGATTGGGGCTTCGAAGAAGCGGCAAGCGATCGCTCGTATGCGCGTGAATTTAAATCTTATGTTGATCAATGGGCAGGAGAGCACGGTGAGGAGCGATCCTACGCAAGGGTCGTCCGCCAACCGGGGTTTCCGGAACTCATTGAAGAGATTGATCCAAGGGCGACCAGAGAGGTAAGTAAGAGGTCAGAGGTAAAAGCCGGACAAGATAAGCAAGGGACAGGTTCAAACGATGATCCCCCAACTATAGTTGTCACTGGCAGTAGGTTTCGGGATGACGGTGTGACACCAGAAATGCCTGATCTATGGCTTGCAACGAAACGCGACGTGCCGCGAATATCGTTGCAACCGCGCTTATTCCAACACGCATCAATGGCGCTGGATTTATGCGATGAGATACCCGTAGACGAGTTTCAACGTCAGCAAATTTTGATTCAATAAAGGGTCAAGGAACTTTAGTAGAGCCTACGCATACCTTGGCGCAATCTTCAGGTTCTTCACCCAGCCGAGCTTCTCGTAGATCAGGAGCAGCGTGCCATTATAATCAACGATGCGGTTCCAGAGACCCTTACGCGGTTTGTGCAGGGCGCTTTGTGGCTCGTCATGGTGATGATCGTGAAAGGCTTCGCCGCCGGTTAGCAGACCGATCAAATGATCCGCCCAGACTGGGGTGGAGAGGTGGCCGAGCACGTTGATGCCGTAAGTGGTGGCGTGGAACTGAATGGCGCGCCCGATCACGACGCAGGCATGAATGATTGCGGTTAGGACCAGATCGCCGCCTGCGGCCCAGACGATCAGATAGATCGCCGCAGGGATAAAGAGGTGAATAACCAGCGACAGGGAATTGTAGAACCGATCCATCCAGACAATGATCGGCTGCTGCTTCAGCCAGAACGCCATTGGGCGGGCCATGTCTTTTGCGTCCCGCCAGATGATCCAGCCAACCCATGCCCAACGCTTTGATTCGTGTGGGTTGTGGGGATCGCCGGGCTCATCAGAAAAGCGGTGATGCTGGCTGTGATAGTTGACCCAGTCTTTGACATTACCCTGCATCGCGATGATCAGATTGATCATGGTCAGGATTTGGGCAGGCGCGCGCAGCTCCCCGGCCTTATGCTGAAGGACACGGTGCAGAGGACCAATGCCGGCATTGCAGATGACAATGGTCAGCGCGACAATGCCGAGACCCATGGGCACATACCACCAATGGAAATTGAGTGCCTCTAGCGCGAGGCCGAGCGCGGTCATCGTGATGAGTAGGGCGAGGCCAAGAACGGGATAGAGAACCGCGGAGAAAAAGCTTGCGAAATTGAAGGTCGCCCATGTTTTCGGGATCGCGATGGACCGCGGAAGCATTTTTAAGCTTGGTCTGGCGTGTTTCGTCGGAGCGTCTTTTGGGTCTGTCATGTCGCGGACTAAAGCCTTATTCGTACTGGTTTGTGAAGGGGCTTTTCCATTGATGCTTGAAACCACTTAAGGAGAGATTTAGCGTCGTCTCCGGGAGGATTTTGCGATGTCGAAAATGGATGAGCTTGTCTCCGGCCTTCGCCGGATTGTGACGAGCAATGATGCGGACGGGCGCTCCGGCATTATGATTGATGATGGGCCAGCGGCTGAGTTTCGGAGCGGGGACCTCGGAGGCCTGTTTGAGATTTGGCATGAGGAGACGGGCGGTCCGTTGGAGGGTCGTGATAGCAGCGACTTTGGCAAAGGCACGCCACAACTCTCCCCGGATCGCGAGAAAGTGAAAATCCGTTGGTTTACTAGCGGGCCGACACCAGAGGGCGCGCCGCCTGAGATGATCGCTGATCTGACACGCCAGGCGTTCATTGCGATTGGGGCCGGCGATCATCAACCCGATACCAGCAAGCATCCGGCGATGCACAAGACGCATACGCTGGACGCGATCATTCTGGTCAAAGGCCGCGTGCGGCTGATCCTCGATAAAGAAGAGACCGTAATTGGGCCGGGCGACGTTGTCGTCCAGCGGGCAACCAATCATGCTTGGGTCGTTGAAGGCGAGGAGCCGGCTTTATTCGTCGCTGTTCTGGTGGACCGTCGTTAGGTCTGGATCGGTTTCAGGGTCGCGAGGGGCGCAGCCGGGTTTGCTGCAGCATTGGCCCCGAACCTCGAATGCGGCTCTGCTGGGCATCATTCCGGCGTTGGACGCGGCCTGTAGCAGACTGGAAATCGCCTCAGGTGCGTCAATTTCTTCGGCTTGGCCACAGCCTTCACAGACGAACAGGGCGACCGGATCATCGCTTGGGCCGAGGTCGAGCGCGATGTACGAATTCAGGCTTTCGACACGTTTGACATAGCCAAGATGGATCAGAAAATCCAAAGCGCGATAGGCGGTGGGCGGCGAGACTGAGCCAACACCGTCGAGCGAGTCGAGAACTTCATAGGCCGTCATCGGTTTGTCAGCCGACAGCAAGGTTGCCAGCACGTGTCGGCGAATACGCGTCAAGCTTTTGCCGGTTTCGCGCGCTTCGTGATGGGCGGCCTCAAGCAGGTCGGAATGGGTAGGGCGCGTGGTTTTATCTTTGCGCCAGCGTCGCCGATGAAGGCGCTTCTGGCCGAGCGCCGTGGTTTTTCTCAATCGTGTCATACTATGACATTAGTTGGGTTTTCGAGATCGGTCGAGCAGAAAATCGACCGTTTCAGCTTGACAGCATTAACAGACTGAAACAAAAATAGAACATAAATAGATCATTAGGGGTTTTAAAGTGTCGGCAAAGCTAATCTCCGAGCATATTTGGAATGCTGTCTCCGACGCTGGTTTGGCGGACACCTTTGATACTCGGGGCGTGAGCTATGTTGGCTGCCCTGCCTGCGGCACGAAAAACGGCCTGAAACTCAGCCTTAAGACAGCGCGCGTGAATTGCAGCACATGCGGTTTGGAAGGTCCGCTTCTGACATATCTGAGGGAGCGTTATGTCGATCCAGCATGGCTTGATGAAGTCACCGGTCCAGCAGAGATTATCGTTTTTGATCCTGAGAGGTCGCAAAAAGCCGCAGAACGCATGGCGACAGTGCAAGAGATTGATACGCCTTCACAGTCATTAGCGCCTGCTGTCGAGAAGGGGCCCGTTGATGTTGATCAAAAGACAAGCAGACTGGCAGAGCGTGTCATCATTACCCTTTTGGCGATTACGTTCCTTGCGGCAGGATTGGCCGCTGCAGGGCTTTCAGGCTTCGCGAACTATCAAGCGTTTAGCGCAATGGTGGCTGATCCTATGCAGGCGCGTATCTGGGGTTGGGCCGGTATCATCGCATCGATTTGTTCGCTTGGAGGGTTCACATTTTTTTGGTGGCATCTGTCGGCGAAGCGCATGGTCGAAGCGGTACGCGTTTTGATGTTTGCGCTTGCAGGCGCTGCAACAAGTCTTGCTGGTACCGCGCTGTTTATGGACAATAATTTTGCACAAGAGGCTGCGCAGCGTGAGCACATGATGGCATCGCGCGCGGTGGTTGAGCAGCAAATCGAAGACTGGTCACGCCAGCTTGAAGCGATCCCGCCGCAAACCCGCTCTGTGCAGGGATTGGAAGCCTATTTGCGCGGTGTCGAAGCGGCTGGGAGAACCCATCAAAAGCCTTATCGCGACGCGCAGAATGAGCTTGGTCTTGCGAAACGCCGCGCCACTTTGGAAGGTCAGATTGGAGACGCGCGTGCCTCCTTAATAGGGCATGGTGATCTCGATATTTCGATACAGGCCAGCGAGCGCCGTCTGCCCAGCTGGATGTTTGCGTTGATTTTGGAGGTGTTCAGCTCACAAGGCACGAGCATTGCTTTTGTGTCGCTCCTTCTTCTTTACGGCGCGAAGCGTCAGACCCAGCGTCCCTCAGGCCGCGATGCCATAAAGGCGTAGTCTTCAAGGGTCTTACGTTGAGATCACCCGGCCTGGATTAAAGAGATTGTGAGGGTCCAAGGCGCTTTTAATCGAGATCATTGTCTGCGTTGCGGCAGGGGACCGGATCGCGGCGAGTTCATCGCGCTTCAGGCGGCCAACGCCATGTTCTGCGCTGATGGACCCGTCAAAGGCCATCGCTGTGTGATGAACGGCTGCTGTGATTTCATCAGAGATTGCGGCAAGGGTGGAACTATCGCCTGTCTTGGGCTCGCACGCGGAATAGTGGAGATTGCCATCGCCGACATGACCAAAGGCAACAATTTCTGCGTCTGGGGCAATCGCGTGAACGGCCGTTTCACAGGCTTTCAAGAAGTCCGGTATTTGTGACACGGGCACTGAGACATCGTGATTAATTGAGGTGCCAAAAGCGCGCTTTGAGAGCGGGATGGCCTCGCGAATGGCCCAGAAACTCTGGCTCTGCGCAAGGCTTTCAGCCAAGACGGCATCGCTGGCGAGTCCCGCTTCAAAAGCGGCGCTGAGCGCGCTCTCTAAGAGATCACGCGCATGGTCTTCGCGCGCAGCTGAGACCTCACACAGCACGCGCCACGCCTGGTTAGACGGATTAGGGTCACGAAGGGTCGCCATGTCATCGCGAACCATGGCGATCGCGTTTGCGGGGATCATTTCAAAGCTGGTCACCGTGTCGCCGACATGATCCCGAACAAGGGCTAGAAGTTTGACGATATCGTCTGGGGTGTCGCAGGTGATCCATGCGCTGGCCCGCTGCATTTGCGGGAAGAGTTTGAGTGTCGCGGCCGTGATAATGCCGAGCGTCCCTTCAGCGCCTGCAAACAAATGTTTGAGATCATATCCGATGTTGTTTTTGCGCAAGCCCGAAAGACCATTCCAGATCTCACCGTTCGGCAGAACCACTTCGAGGCCAAGCAGCAGATCGCGCATCATGCCGTACCGCAGAACAGCAACGCCGCCCGCATTGGTCGAGATCAGCCCTCCAAGGGTCGCGGTGCCCTGTGAACCAAGCGACAGTGGGAAGAAACGGTTGATCTCTTCCGCAGCGTTTTGGGCGACAACAAGTGGCGCGCCCGCCTCAATTGTCAGCGAATTGTTAAACGGGTCGGCCTGACGGATGGCTTGCATCCGCGTCAGACTGATTGTGATTTCACCGTGCGGGGTGCCCGCATCGACGAGGCCCGTATTGCCGCCTTGGGGTGTGATCGCAACGCGATGGGCCTGACAGAGTTTGACGAGGTCAGCAACGTCCTGAGTTGAGCCCGGCATCGCAATGGCAGGTGTATGGCCAGTATATGTGCCACGCCACGGCGTGCTGGCTGCGTCAAGCAGGTCAGGGTCGGTCCGCCAGCCCCGATCCCCGAGCAGGCCTTTTGCTGCGTCGACAAAAGCGGTTGGCAAGCTGATCGGGCGCACTGTGTCTGGCATTCAAATCTCTTTCATCTGCCTCGCGAGAGGCGTGTCCCCTAAGGCTTCAGCAACACGATTTCGCGCCGCTTCTGTTTTATTTTGATTTAGTTTTATCACGCCTTCAAAACGCTTGGGAATGAGACGAAAGGCGGTAATCCCATTTAACAACCCCTCAAGCTTCTTTTGGTTCATCTTGTCGAGTGACCAAGGTGGCTTTGGAGCAAGACTTGCTTCAAACGTTGCCGACAAATCTTCAAGGAAAAGGCGCGTTTCATCGATGTCGAGGGCCTCTATAGGCCCTTCGGCTTCGGCGCTTAGATAATTCCAAGTCGGAACTTGGTCTGGCCCCAAACCATACCAATCAGGCGAGATATAAGCGTGCGGCCCGGTTACAACCGCAAGAGCTTTGCCTGTTTCTCTAACCGCCGCCGTAATAGGATTGGCGTTGGCCAAGTGAAAACGAAGTTCGGGCCGGTGCTGGTCTTTTCTGTCAACGAGAATGGGCGTGTGCGCTGCCATCGATCTCCCGTCTTTGCTCGCGATGATCAGCGCGAAAGGGTGTGCTTCGATGAGATCACAGAGATGCGCGATATCTTGGGTTTGAAATAATTTGGTTGGGTGCATGATCTAACCCCTCGCCGCGCGGGTCAGACGGTCATTAATGGCTTCGCCGAGCCCTCTGTCAGGAATTGGGGAGACGGCGATCAGACTGTGCGTTTCATCGAGCTGGCGCAGCATTGTGAACAGATTGGCCGCGGCCTCAGCGAGATTGCCTGTGCGGGACAGGTTTAGGGTTGCGTGTGAGACCGATCCGAAACCGAGTAGGGCCTCAGTGGGCTCTGTCGTTTCGGCGTTCAAGCGGAGACGGGCGCGTGGCGCGTAATGGCGGAGTAACTGGCCGGGCGCTGTTGGCGCGGTGGGATCGGTTTCAGGACGGATAAGGTCGGGCCAGACCTGTTCAATCGCGTCGGGTGTAATCGTTCCTGAGCGCAGCAAGGCCGGATGTTCCCCACGTGCATCTATAATCGTCGACTCAAGCCCGATCCGGCTTGGCCCCCCATCAAGGATGAGATCAATCTTATCACTGAGGTCGTTGAAAACGTGTTCGGCTCTGGTTGGGCTGACGCCGCCGGACAGGTTGGCCGAAGGCGCGACGAGCGGCCCGCCGAACTGCTCAATGAGGTCACGTGCGACAGGATGGGCAGGGCATCGAAGCGCGATGGTGGATAGGCCAGCGCGGGCGAGATCGCAGGTTGTTGCTGTCGTTGCGAGGTCAACAACCAGTGTCAAAGGCCCGGGCCAGAGTGTCTCTGCAAGATTTACAGCGCGATCAGACAGAATGCCTTCCTGCTGAGCCATGCTCAAATCACTGACATGCGCGATCAGCGGATTAAACCGCGGGCGGGCCTTCACCTCGTAGATTTTGGCGACAGCCGTTGGGTTCGTAGCGTCTGCCGCGAGCCCATAGACCGTCTCCGTCGGTATACCCACGAGCTCACCGTCTCGCAGATGCGAAACCGCGCGCCCGAGTGATACTTCTGTTGGTGGGACTGAAGTCGCGGACATGTCGGCGCTTTTATCAGGGTGAGTAGCAAAGGCCCAGTGTTTAAGGCGGCGCTGCGTTCACAGGCTGCTAACCATAACAGCGTATTGTCAGACACTGACTTTGCCGTCGTATCCGCGCCCCGATTTAAAGGTAACTCACTCCTATGATTGCGCCTCTTGCCTTGATGTTTCCCCTGATGACCGTGACGGGTCCAGTGGATGACGCGTTGCAAGCGACCGAGGCGCCACCGACCTTGCGAGCAGCCTTCACCGTTGAAATGACGTCTTCGCGTGCGCAGCGGGTCTATGCTTTTGATCCGCGCTTGCCCCCGATAGAGCGCTGGCAGCTTATGTCTGCGAGCGGTGAAGACAGCGCTCTGGACGATGCCGGGGCCGCGTGGGGGGCTGAAATTGCACCGGACGGAAGATTGTTTCCTGACGATTTACGCGCGAGCTTGGGTCAAATGGTGGAGGTCGAAGATCTTGGCGCGGCGTGGCGGATCAATTTTGATCATGTGCCCTCGGCCAATGACAGCGAGTTGGATGCGTGGGCATTGAGCCGTTTGCAGGCTGAGGCGTGGTTGGAGCCGCTGCAAGGCGTCTTCCTGCGCTTGGACTATTCTCTGCCGAAGCCTGTGCGGGGTCCGCAGGGGGGACGGCTGACGCGGTTTGAGCAGTCCTATCTGCTGGAGCAGGAACCGGTTTGGGGCCTGTCCTATGTCTCGAGGTACAGTCTGTCGTTTGAAGCGAAGGCGGCATTTAGAACTGTGCGGCGTGAGTATAATGCGGTCATCACAGACGCTTCATTCTTCTTTGCGAGCCGTGATGCGGAGCAGCAATTTGTCGATGGTCAGCAGGCTGAAGCCGGAATAGCCCTCGTTTCAAAGTGATTTTGTAAGAGCAGCGTATAACGGCTGAGCGGCCATTCGCCGCTGGTGCGTTTCACCTTCGATAGAAACGCTCTAATTCAACTCTCATGGCAATTCATATGGTGAAACTCTGCGTCGGCGCGGATGACGTGCAGGATTTGCGCGACTGGCAGGCGCATGTGATGAAGACGTATCCGGCGCCCGTGCATCACACACGTATGATGCCGAAGCGGGCGGAGGAATTGGCCGATGGCGGCTCTATCTATTGGGTGATTAAGCGCCTCATTCAGGTGCGTCAGCGGATCATTGATGTGCGCGAGATCACTGATCGCGGCGGGCGCAAGGCTTGTGAGCTTATCTTCGATGAGGAGCTTGTGCCGGTTGAGCCCCGCCCGAAGAAGCCCTTTCAGGGCTGGCGCTATTTACAGCTGAAAGATGCCCCGCCTGATCTAAGGGCAGGGAGCGGCGCCATTGAGATGCCGTCGAACCTGCGGGCGCAGTTGCGTGAGGCCGGGGTCTGGTAGGGTTTTTTACTTAGGTCCGCTCGCCCCTCCCAACCGCCCCACAGCTTGGCGACCATTGGGGCGGTTGGGAGGGGCGAGCGGGCTAAAAGCGTAAAAAGCTTACCCAACCCAAATTGGTGGCTTTCGATGCGCCCAAGGCTGAGCCTGTTCCAACTGGGCGGCGAGGCTGAACAACAATTCTTCCTCTCCACAACGCGCCGAGAACATCATTCCGATTGGCAGGTTCTCATCCGTCCAGTGTAGCGGGACAGACATCGACGGCGCGCCGATCTGATTGAAATAGGCACACCATGGCGCAAACGTCGTCACCGCAAGGCCGTAATCATCGACATTTTCTGGGCTGAGCGACAGGACCCCGAGCTTTTCCGGTGCACGGGCCAGCGTAGGCGTTAGGACGACATCATAACCCCCACCCACCATGAAGTGATCAAAATCGATAGCGGCTTGGATGCTGGCATAGTTAGCGTTCATCAGCTCGACCATTGGAATCTGGTTCCCAAATTCAACAAAGCGATTGGTTACGGTTTCCAACTCGTCCTCGCGCAGGGGGCGACCAAGGGCTTCAGCGCGACCGGCGGCGAGCATAGCCGTGGCGGCGGAGACCGTCATCATGAGGGATTTACCGAGCGCTTCACCATCGGTCTGAGGGCCAGCCTCTTCGACCACGTGGCCGAGGGATTCGAGCAGCTTAACCGTATTGGCAATACCCGCCTTGGCGTCTGCGTCGCCCTCGCTGCCATTGGGC
>JBCCDF010000111.1:0-9092 GCA_039030935.1 Pseudomonadota bacterium
AGAGGTTTCCACCAGTCTCCTCCCTGGCCTTCGCCGGCCTTTGCCCAGACCCAAGCCCCAAAACCAGCATAAGCCGCCACCATTGGGGTCACAGGTCCCTTAATGAGCAGGCCTGCGCCGATGAAAAACCAAAAGATGAGCGCTATTCGCTTTGACTTTGTCGCCTGACCAACATAGAGCCGGGCAAGTGCCCCGATACTCATTGTTGTAGCGAGCACAAGAACAGCGTCTGTTTTCGCAATATGCGCCTCGCTCGTAATTAAAACTGTGGACCCATAGAGCGCAGCACCAAGAAAAGCCTGTTGGCGCCCCAGCAGGATCAAGCCACACCAAAAGACGGCAAGAGTCGACAAGGCTGCGCCAAGCCAACTCGGCACGCGATAGGTCCAGATCTGTGTCTTATCATCATCGCCGAGAATGTTCGTGGCCGCAGATTGTAACCAGTGAATACCGGCTGGTTTCTTGTTGCGTAGTTCGTCCTGATAGCGAATGGTCAGGTAGTCGCCTGTCTCGATATACTGCTTAGAGGCCTGAGCGAAACGGCTCTCATCGCGGTCAATCGCTGGTATTTGAAAAACACCGGGCGCAGCTGCGGTGAAAGTGACCGCAAACAGGATAAGCCAAGCTTTCCAGCCCGATGACAGACGATTAAGCAGGTCCATAAAGCCCCATATCGCGCTGCTGACCCGTTGAACAGGCGCGCAATGCGCTCTAGCGTTAATGCCAAAGAGACAGACAAGGTGAGCTTATGAGCTGGTGGTTCAAAATTGATCTTTGGAAACGAGTCATTGCTGGGCTTTTTCTAGGCTTGCTCCTAGGGTTGGGGCTTCGCTACGGATTGGGCGCAGAGTCAGGTGGCGCTTTCGCAACGACTTATATTGGCTGGCTCGGTGATTTGTTCCTGCGGTTGATCCGTATGCTCATTGTTCCGCTTGTCTTCTTCACACTCGTGTCCGGCATCATTGCGATGGGTGACCCAAAGCGGCTTGGCAGCTTAGGGGTCCGAACACTTGCCACCTATTTCGGAACAACCGCGATTGCAGTGACGCTCGGTCTGATTATGGCTACGATCTTTCAGCCGGGCGCCAGCTTAAGTCCCGAAACCTTTGAGGGCGCCGATACAAGCCGCATGCAATCTGTATCTGAGCGCGCTGCAGAAGCCGGAGGCATCTTGGACCGCCTCCTCAGTATTGTCCCAACAAATCCAATAGAGGCTCTGGCAACAGGCAACATTCTGCAGATCATCTTCTTTGCGATCATGTTTGGAGTGGGCATCCTCATGGCTGGCAAGATTGCGAAGCCGGTCGCCGATTTCATGGACGGGGCCTCAGAGTCGATGATGAAAGTGACGATCATCGTCATGGAAACCGCGCCCATTGGTGTCTTCGCGCTCATGACCGCCGTGATGGCAACGCAAGGATTAGGTGTCCTTCAAAGTCTCGGCACGCTTGCGATTGCGCTCTATCTCGCGTGCTTCCTTCACATCGCGATCACCTATGGTGGGATCATTATTAAAGGCGTTCTCGGGCTGCCTGTTTTACCATTTTTCAGAGGTATCACTGATGCTCAGGCCGTTGCCTACTCAACGGCAAGTTCATCAGCGACACTGCCAGTCACGATTGCTTGCGCAGAAGACAATCTTGGCATCGATAAGGCCGTTGCTGGCTCGGTTTTGCCCCTTGGTGCGACGATTAATATGGACGGCACAGCAATCTATATTGGAATGGTCGCGTTGTTTGGGGCACAGGCCTTAGGAATCGAAGTCAGTCTCGGTCAGTATCTTCTCGTAGCGATCATGGCGACGCTTGTCTCAATTGGCGCCGCAGGAATTCCAAGCGCGGGGCTCTTCTTGTCGGGCCTTGCTTTGTCGCAGGTTGGTATTCCAGAAGAAACGGCGTTCTTGATCATTGGCTTTATCCTGCCGTTTGACCGTCTACTCGATATGATGCGCACCTTCACGAACGTGACAGGCGATGCGGCGGTCGCGACCGCGGTTGCAAAATGGGAAGGTGATCTCGACGTTGATATTTATATGGCGAGCGACAATTTGAGTGAGAACATGGATGACCGGGAAACGGCCCCAACTGCATGATTATCGCAATCGATGGCACGTTAGCGTCTGGCAAAGGGACAATCGCCAAGCGTCTGTCTGCTTATTACGGTCTCCCTCATATGGACACTGGTCGACTTTATCGCGCAACAGGAGTCGCTGCGGCTCAAAAAGGCGCGGACATTACTGATGCACTCGCTATCGCCCATGTGGCGGAAACGCTCGACCTCAATGACTTTACCGAAGATGATTTGCGAACAGCCAAAGCAGGGCAACTCGCCTCAATCGTTGCAGCCTTTCCTGAAGTCAGATCTGCGCTTCTTGAGCTTCAGCGCGCTTTCGCAAACCAAAAAAGAGGCGCTGTTCTGGATGGACGCGATATTGGCACAGTAGTTTGCCCGAGCGCTGACCTGAAGCTGTGGGTCGACGCAGACCTTGAGATACGTGCTGAACGGCGATGGAAAGAACTCGTGTCGAAAGGTGAAACGCTCTCGCTGGATGAGATGATCGCTCAGCTGAAAGAACGCGATGATCGGGACAAATCCCGAAAAAGTGCCCCTATGAAAGCCGCCGCAGATGCGGTCTTGATCGATACAACTCATCTCAGTATAGACGCGGCTGTGGATAAAGCGCGAGCAGCGGTAGAGACCGTTATCGCCCAAAACTGAGTGTTCTGGCCAAGGGCCAAATCCAAATGCACTCGGACTTATCCCTGATATCGCAGGATCGTCCGACCTCGCGCACGGTGCGTTAGGCGGTAAACCACGATCATCTGCGTAACCGGAGACCCCATGACTGAATCTATGAACCCCTCGACAGAGGATTTTGCGTCCATGTTTGAGGACAGCGCTGGTGCAGCGACCCTACAAGAGGGCCGCGTCGTTCCAGCCACCGTTATTTCCAATAATGGCGATTACCTGACACTGGATGTTGGCTTGAAGACTGAAGGCCGCATTCCAATCAAAGAATTCCTTCTTGAAGAGAAGCAGCCTGAAGCTGGCGATATCGTCGAAGTTTATCTTGACCGTATCGAAAACCTGATGGGCGAAGCTGTCCTCTCTCGAGACAAAGCACGCCGCGAAGAAAGCTGGATCAAGCTGGAAGACAGCCATAATAAGGATGAGCCCGTTAAAGGCGCGATCGTTGGCCGCGTTAAAGGTGGCTTCACTGTGGACCTCGGGGGCGTCAATGCCTTCCTTCCTGGATCACAAGTCGACATCCGTCCTGTCCGCGATGTTGGGCCGCTTATGAATGAAGTTCAGCCCTTCGCGATCCTAAAGATGGACCGCGCCCGCGGCAACGTTGTTGTCTCCCGCCGTGCAATCCTTGAAGAGAGCCGCGCAGAGCAGCGCGCAGAAATCGTCGGCGATATGCAAGAAGGCGATACACGCGAAGGCGTCGTCAAGAATATCACCGACTATGGTGCATTCGTTGATCTTGGCGGTATCGATGGACTTCTCCACGTCACCGACATGAGCTGGAAACGAGTCAACCACCCAAGCCAAGTGGTGAATGTTGGCGATACTGTCAAAGTCCAGATCGTCAAAATCAATCCAGATACGCAGCGCATTTCGCTCGGTATGAAGCAACTCGAGTCTGACCCATGGGATGATATCGAAGCTAAGTACACAATTGGAACCCGCATGACGGGTCAGGTCACAAACATTACTGATTATGGTGCGTTTGTGGAGCTGGAAGACGGTGTCGAAGGTCTGATCCACGTTTCAGAGATGAGCTGGACTAAGAAAAACGTCCATCCCGGAAAAATCGTTTCGACCTCTCAGGAAGTCCTTGTCGAAGTCCTCGATGTGGATAGCGAGAAGCGTCGAATTTCCCTCGGCCTGAAACAAACTCAGGATAATCCATGGTCTGCATTTATGGCGGAACACCCTGTCGGAACCGACATTGAGGGTGAAGTTCGAGGCATCACAGAGTTTGGACTCTTCGTTGGCCTTGGTCCCGACCTAGACGGAATGGTCCATATTAACGACATTTCTTGGGACCAATCCGGTGAGGAAGCGATCCAGAACTACAATAAAGGTGACGCAGTAACAGCTCGCGTTCTCGACGTAGACATGGAAAAAGAGCGGATATCCTTGGGCATTAAGCAGGTTGGCGGCGACCCAATCGCAGACAATGCAAGCGTAAAGCGGGGCGCAATTGTCACCTGTACGGTTACAGAGATCACAAGCGGCGGGATCGAAGTCGAGTTTGGTGACCCAGCTGTGAAGAGCTTTATCCGTCGCTCCGACTTGTCTCGCGATCGTGCAGAGCAGCGCCCAGAGCGTTTCGCGGTCGGTGATAAGATTGATGCGAAAGTCACATCTGTTGATCGTTCATCACGCCGCATTTCAGTCTCGATCAAGGCCTTAGAAATTTCTGAGGAACAAGAGGCCGTCGCACAGTATGGTTCTGCTGACAGTGGCGCATCCCTTGGTGACATCCTCGGCGAGGCCCTAAAAGGCGGTGACGAGTAAGCCTCTTTGGCTTAGCTCAATGATTTAAAATTAGGCGGCGGAGGCTCTGGTCTCCGCCGCTTTTTTCATTTATGAACAAAGACATGCTTAGATCTGAACTGATCGCCCGGCTCGCAGAAGAGCACCCTGATCTTCGCCCAGAAGACATAGAGCGCGTCGTTGCGACCGTCCTAGATCAAATCGGAGATGCGCTTGCAAAAGGCGATCGGGTGGAGCTTCGCGGGTTTGGAGCGTTTTCCGTCAGAGCGCGATCAGCGCGCAAAGGCCGGAACCCCCGCACAGGGACCGCGGTCCAAGTCGAGGCGAAATCGGTTCCGTTTTTTCGACCCGGGAAAGAGCTTCGAGCGCGGGTTAATGGCGGAGAAGATCCAGAATCCCGCTAAACCGTGCTTCCGCGCAAAGAATTGACCCGGCATTAGAATTGCAACACTCTACAGCAGCAGGCTAAAGGGAGTCTGGGTTACCAAAGGGGAGCAAAATGCTCAAAGAATTCAAAGAGTTTGCCATGAAGGGCAATCTCGTCGATATGGCCGTCGGTTTCGTAATGGGCGGCGCATTTGCGACAGTGGTCACAGCCTTTATTCAGGGGGTGTTTCTACCAATGCTAAGCCCTTTGCTTGGTGGATTGGACTTCGGAAGCTGGAAATATGTGATGACGCCGGAAGAGATTGGGGCTGATGGCGCTGTTGTAACGCAAGAAGTTGCCATTCTGGTTGGGCAGTTCATTTCCGCCACCATCTCCTTCATCATTGTTGCATTTGTGATGTTCATTATCATCAAAGGCATGAACAATATGAAGAAGAAAGAAGAAGAGGCCCCGGCAGAGCCGGAGGCACCGCCACGCCAAGAAGTGCTTCTCGAGGAAATCCGCAATCTGTTAGCGAAACAATCCTAAATTCGAGCCACTTAGGCTTCAAGAACTAGATTCTGAAAGGCGACCATCCGTGTCGCCTTTCTTTCATTCGGGGGATGGTTTTCGAAGGTAAACATACCAAGCACCGCCACCACCATGACGCTGGTGGGCGGGTGCATACCCCGAAATTAGCGCTCGCGCGCCTCGTGTCTCAATCCAGCGAAGAAAGTTTCGGCGCAAAACCCCCTCACCGTATCGGCCCTTTCCCGTAATGATAATAACGCATCGCGAGCCTCTGGCCCGCTCACGCGATAAAAACTTTGGCAGCGCGTTCCAAGCCTCTTCTTGATTGAAGCCATGCAAGTCAAAGGAAGCCGAGATCACCTGCTTTCCTCTACGGACACGCCGCTCATTCTGTCGGTTTTGAACGGGTCCCGTTTCAAGCACGGTCTTTCCTTTGCTGAGTGCTTTTACAGGGGCAGGAGGTTTAGGTCTCGTTGTTTCGCCAAGTGGCGGAGAAAGACTCACTTTCGGCTTTCGAAGTTCATCAGTGATGACAGCCTCGGGCGTTTCGGCTTGATCAAGGCGTCGAACATGCCGCGACGCTGCAGCCCACATGCGCCTTTCTTCACTGGTGAGGTCCCGCTTACTCATAGCGGTGTACCTATGGCAGACTTAGTATTTCACCAGCATCAATTTGATCGTGGCCTGCATTCGAAGCGGTCGACAAACGGTTCGCCACTTGTCGGGGCAGAAGAATCCACATCTCGCCAGGGGCATTCATTGTGTCCGCTCTCTGACCCGCTCCGTCGCCCGTCCCAAAGTATATATCGGCTCGAACCGCGCCTTTTATCGCATTTCCAGTGTCCTGAGCCACGACTAGGCTGGACCACTCACCACCAAGCCCCGGCGCTGATGTTTTGACAAAAAACGGCGCCCCAAGAGGATGGAATCCCGGATCGACCGCGATTGAGCCTAATGGAGTGAGCGGGACCCCTTGCGACCCATCAGGGCCTAAGCTCGGGTCGCCCTCAGGCTTTTGAGCAAAGAAAATGTAGCGCGGATTGGCATTCATGGCTGCTCTGAGACGTTCTTCACTTGTTGACGCCATCCAAGCCTTTATCCCGGCCATACTCGCTTGAGATCGAGTAATCCAACCCTTTCTCATCAGCCAATTCGCGGTTGAAACAAATGTATGCCCATTATTCGCAGCATAGACAGCGCGGATCGTTCTTCCATCAGGCAAGAGTAGGCGGCCAGACCCCTGTATTTGCAAGAAAAACAAGTCTTCCGGGCGCATATAGGCAAAGCCGCGATCAGCTCGACGCGCAATCTCGGCTCGTTTTGGATAGGCAGAAACTGACCCGTCAGATCGTCGCTGCAGAACCCTCCCATTGCGAACAACGAGATCTGTCGGTCGAGGCAAGACAGCGTCCGTAAACCGCCCCTCAGGCGACAGGCGCGCCTGAAACGTAGGCTCAAAATAGCCCGTAAACCTAGAGTTACCACCTTCAGGATTAACCCTTATCGGTGTGAACAGCGCCTGCAAAACAGCCCGCGCACTGCCCTGATCCCCAACAACACTGAGGGCCCCACAGGCCGGAATCCATTCCGAAACCCGCCCTCCCCAAAGCTGCCTTTTGGATAGAAATTCGTTCGGGTTTTTCGAGACAATCTTATCGCAGGATTGACGAAGCGCCTGAACACCTGGCTCGAGATCCGCTGTATCCCAACCAGGAAGCTGGTCATAAGCCAGCGAACGAGGGACGGTCTCCCATTGAGGTTCACTCCATTGCTCAACAGGCTGCGCGGGCGGCTCAACTGGGTCCAGTGGTGTTCGACACGAGCCCGCCACAACCAATACGAAAATAATCCCAATGAGCGCACGAATCATACACTGATCGTGCCAATGCCGACTTACATGTTCAAGGGAGTAGACCTGTTAAAATGTAAGATATCCCCTATGGGGTATCGACATCATCAAGAATCCAATTTGGGTCAGACGATTTAACAGACCTCATAAATGTCCAAAACTCATCTGAACGGCTTGTTGATTCACCGTCGCCCAGTTCAGCTTGAAATTCGATGGTCACGCGCGCGACGTGTTTACTATCCAATGATGCCTCGGTGATTTCAGCGCTACGGATGCGCAACAGCTCAAAACTCGGCGCGTTTGTTTGTTCACGCTCTGTAATGGCGTTGTCCCAAGCTTCATAGACATCTGTATCGAGCATGGGTTTCAGCTTTGCCCGGTCTCCGCTGGCAAACGCACTCACAATGATCTCATATGCGCTTCGCGCGCCCTGCAAAAAGGTACGTGGGTCAAAAGAATTATCTGCCTCGTATATCGCCTCTAAGCCGTCGGCTGCAGCACCAGTGAAGTTTGGCTTTAATGCGACGATATTGTCCTGACTTGCCGGCTTTTGCTCGGGCTGCGCCGTCGTACTGACGCGCTCACGCCCCTCTGGCGGGCCCTCATCGGTGCCAAGCGTCGTGTAAAGACGCCAACCGACAAAAATAGCGATACCGGCTAGCAAAAGAACTTCGATCATAGATTGCGACATGGATAAATCCGTTAAGGCTAGCCTTTATATATAGTGCTGAATCTCAGAGTGCCAGCTGTCATTGCGCCCGTCTACACGTCGTGTTACGCGCCTCGGGTTAAATTGAGAGCAAGATATGACTGACACTCCAGATATGGCGACCCAGCCACAATCAAACGAACAGGCTCCTGTGGGGGCATCCATTCGCGTTTTGGGACAATATATCAAGGATTTGTCTTTCGAGAATCCGGGAGCGTCCGTGCAAGGACAGCCAAACATCGATCTTGGTATCGATGTAGGCGCCAAGCAATCAGGCGACGATGGCAAAACATTTGAGGTCACACTCAAACTGAATGCGCGTGCCGGAACGCCTGAAACGACACTTTTCCTTATTGAGCTGGACTATGCCGGTTTGTTTCGTATCGAGGGATTTCAACCCAATGAGATGGAGCCCATCCTGCTGATCGAATGCCCACGTATACTTTTCCCGTTTGCGCGTCGCATCATTTCCGACATTTCAGCAGAAGGCGGTTTCCCACCACTGCGCGTTGATCCGGTTGACTTTGCGAGCCTTTATCAAGGCCAGAAACAGCGCGCGGCAGCCGCAGCGGCCCAGCAGAATATTCAAGTATAGAGCGCCCACAAGGGACTGCCGCTGAGCCCAGAAACAAAGTCAGAATGACCCTGCTCTTCTTCCGGTGTTACTAATCCGGCGAGCAGGGCAGGGCGGCACTTGGCAGGAGACCCGACAGTCTCGTGGCCCTTCTTTGTCGATCCGAAATCAAAGGCCCTGGCTCGTCCCCCTAAAAGCTCAAGATAAACTTCGGAAAGCAGAAGCGAGTCTAGAAGAGCACCATGATACGTACGGGACTCAAGGCTAATGTCATAGCGCTTACACAGCGCATCCAAGCTCGCTGGCGCACCCGGATAGCGCTTTCGCGCCAAAGCCACCGTATCAACCCATCTATCCTCTGGGACAGGGTCGCGATCACATCGCTGTAATTCCATATTCAAGAAGCCGCGATCGAAGCTCGCATTGTGCGCCACGAGAGTGCTGTCGCCAATGAAGTCGAGAAAAGCGTCAACGATTTCAGGCGCCTCAAATCTTGGCTTATCGATTAGGTCATTATCGGTGATTCCCGTTATGCGGATTGTGGCCTCAGACACAG
>JBCCDF010000112.1:0-8992 GCA_039030935.1 Pseudomonadota bacterium
CCAAGCAGGGCATAGGGGGTGAGAATGTCACCTTCCCAGAACACGAAGAGATGGATGATACCGAACCCGAGCAGCATGAAGGTCCGGCGTAGATAGATCTGCGTGGCAGCAGCTCCGCGTCCCTCCAACCGGCTGAGTTGAAGGGCAAAGCCTATGCCGAACAGAAGCGAGAATAGCGTGTAGAACTTACCATCCAGCACGGCGAGATGTAGGAAATCCCACAGCGCGTAACCCTCACCGCCCAGCGCGGCACGGTCCGCTTCGGCTAGAAAATCCCACCCGCCGAAAAAACGGATATTCGCGGCAAATATGCCAAGTAGTGCAAACCCCCGTAGCGCGTCGAGCACATCATAGCGCTCACCTTTTGCTGCTGGACGCGCAATTGCGCCCCTCTCGCGTGCGTCTCCCAACCCAGCCATCTTAATGAACCTTATCTTGATCTGTGGCGATGATGCGTTCGTCGCCAACACGGCCAAGCAGGCAAAACACCAGCCCAACTATCATCAAAGCTGCGGCGATAAGGCAGAAGCCGCCATAGCCGACACTCTCTACGGCAAAGCCTGAAAAGCCTGACATAAGGCCGCGTGAGAAGTTCGGCACCGCCATGAAAAGCGCGAACAAGCTAGCGGCGACGGCCGGGTTGCAGATACGCATCGCCCAAACAATCGATGCGATGACAAGCAGTAGATTGAGAACGTACTGTAATGCGAAGACAGTTGCGAATACTCGGTTGTCAGCGTTTGGATCAAAGGTCGCTCCCGCGATGGCAAAGATTGCGGCCGAGGCTAGGAATAGTGTTATGAAAACGCGACGCAGCCCGAAAAATTTGACCAACAGCGGCGTTGCGATAGCAGCAATCAGCGCAGCTGATAAACTAACGACACTGGCATAACTGCTATACTGCTCGCTGCTCCAACCAAAAACTTGAACCGAGAGTGTCGGCGCGACGGCATCCAGGAAGGACCACCCAACTTGCGATAGGCCTACACCGATCAGAAACAATAGTGTCAGCGGCTTGGCCAGCGCACCAAACACACCTTTAAGGAGTGGCCACCATGCACTCTGTTGGCGTTCCTCGCACTCTGGCGAGGCTTGTCCAGCGCTCCAAGGTAGAAGGCGTTCGCCCGGACGCTCACGAAATATGCTGATCATCAACGATGCAAGGCCCACGCCTGCTGCTAGGGCAAAGGCTATGGTGCTGATCTGACTAGACGCAAGAAATTGTCCGCCAACGAAGCTGGTCATAGCAATCCCAACCGACTGAGAGGCAAACATCAGACCATTAATTGTTGTATGCTCTTCATGCGGGACAAGATCGACGGTCATGCCATCGACTGCGACATCGTTGAACACTGCGCATAGATTAAGAATAAAGAAGAAAGCGGTGAGCGAAGCGACCTCTTCAGCACTGGGGCTGGCGAGTGCGAGGGCAAAAAATGTGATAACCATCCCGCTCTGCGCCGCGAGGATCCAGGACCGTCGGCGCCCCATGGGCTTGAATGTAAACCGATCCATCACCAGCCCGTTGACGAGTTTCAGTGCCCAAGGCAGCAGCGCGGTGCCGACGAAAGCGCCAACGATAACAGGTGTTGCTCCGTTAGCGGCCAACCATGCCGGAACAGCGATAAGTGAGAGCCCCAGCGGCACACCCTGTATGAAGTAAAGCAAGAGGATTACGGCAAAGCGTGCAAATCGGCTTTCGCTCAGCGCGGGAATACGCACATCCATCGTTGTGTCTGCGCTACTCGTAGATATTGAAGATGACATAGACTTTATCCCCCGGCTTTTGGACAAAACGTCTCCGTTTCCAGCGCGCACCACCGTGCTGCCGGACCCTGCAATGCTCTGTAATCAAGATATTTTTTCTATGGACAGATTGACCTGTACGAGGCTCAATCGTCAATCGTGGTAGGCGTCAAAAAAACGTCAGTTCTGATCGTTTCAGGTGCAGAAACCGCGATTTTGCCATCATGCTACAGCCGTCGCCTCGATCTCGACCATCAAATCGGGGTCGTAGAGTGCGGAAATGCCAAGAAGCGTGCAGACGGGCTGAACGCCATCTTCAGCGAAGATAGGAATGATCTCTTCTGCTTTCTCCATGAAAAGGGTCACATCGGTCGTGTAGATGTTCATACGCACAACGTTTCCCGGCTGCATGTCAGCCCCGGCGAGAGCGGCTTTGAGATTATTCCAAGCGACCTGGAACTGCGCCACCAAGTCGCCGGGATGCAGCGCGCTGGCATCTTCTGCGGAAGCGGTCTGACCCGAAAGATAAAGTGTGCGTTCCCCACCTTTAACTTCAATGGCGTGGTTCATGTTGAAACCCTGTAGCCAGGGCGTTGGATTGATGGCGCGTTTCTGCACGTGCTGATTTCCTTGCTTGGAGAATGGCAACACACTGGCACAAGATTGAGCTCAGGCCCGCGTCAAAAAAACGTCAATTCTTCAAGGCTTGGTGCGAGGATCAGACGGCATCAAGTCTGGCCAGCCATATTTTTCCCACGCTTCGACCATGCCGATATCCTCGGCAAATGTCATAAAGTCAGGATGACGAATTGTGCGGTTCATTGGCTCGATATCGGCCCAGAGGTTCATCAAGCCTGGCATATTAGCCGGGTGTATGCACTCGCGATAAATCTTCGTGACAAGGTCCGTATTCCCCATCCAGATAGCCGGCCAGGCCACACTGTGGTCATAAGGTTCTGGAAGAGTCTGGTGCAACATTTCTATAAGATTGCAATACGTCTGACGGGCTTCTACATCGCCACTGCAAACACCTTTAGCTGCCGTCAGAAGGTAAAAGTCGCGGGCCTCGTCCGAGATTTCAGCCGCGCCGGGAGGGGACATAATCATTGTCCCGACAAATCGTCTGATATCATAGTAGGTTTCTACCGCAGCCTCATGGTCACCCATCGCTGCGAGGGTGAGCGCCATATGAAAGCCTGGCAGACCCATATCGACCATGCTTTTACCCGCGGCCAGTGCAGCTTCGTAGTTACCAAGGTTAAGTTGCGCGCTACACAACATGGCATAGTTACGGCCATTGACTGGATCTTGATCAATCGCGGCTTCAATGTAGGGGAGCGCTTCACCCGTGAGTCCGAGATACAAAAGGCACGAGCCAAGCCGCATCGTCACATCGGCATTGGTGGGCTCTAGCCGATAGGCTTGGAAAGCATATTCAAGCGATTTTGATGGATTGAAACAGGTCCACTCATGAATGCTTAGAATAGCATAGGCGTATCCTTGTTCCGGATCGAGTTCTAGGGCGCGCAAAGCGCAGTCTGCAGCTTTCGCAGAGCGTTCGACCTTATCGAGACAAGGCATATAAACGATTGTCGAGATGTAGGCCTCGGCCAGCGCTGCCCAGCATTCGGCAAAGTCAGGATCAAGTTCCAAAGCGTTGTGAAGCAGTTCAACCGCCTTTTCAGTTGCGCCTGGAACCATGGTTTTTTGAGATAGGGAGCGTCCCTGTAAGTATAGCGCATAAGCGTCGCGATGCGGCGTCATCCGCCGCACCGGAAGCTCTTTCGGTGTGACGTTAAGTGCTTTGCTAAGTCCGGCGACGATATTGGCACCGATGACCTGCCGACTGGTAAAGAATTCGGCTTCAATGGCATCCAATCGATCTTCCCAGACCTGCATACCGCTTGAACCTTCAATAAGGCGAATGGACAAGCTCACGCCATTGGATCGTCGATGCACCGTTCCTTCTATTAGATGGGTAACGTTCAACTGTTTGGCCATTTGCGGAAGGGTCAATGACTTGCCCTGCAGGGTCTGGACTGACGTTCGACCCACCAGAGCAATATCTTCAATCGCTCCAAGGCGTGACGATAGCTCTTCCGCAGCGCCTTCCGACAGATAATAATCGCCGCCAACCTCGTCGAATTGCTGGAAAGGCAAGATCGCTAATCCAATACGTCCATGTAATTGCCCTAAGCCCGACCAATGCTGCCAAGCTGCCGCCAACTTGTCATGGGCCGCAATTTGGGACGCCGCTTTGAGCTCAGCCAGAACCTGATTGACCAACAAGCATAGCCGGCTCTCTAGATTGAGGCGCTGCGCAGACAGCCAGTTTTCGAGTTCGTCGCCGAGGTTGATTCCTTCCAAAATCCGCTGGCACATCGTCTTTGTGAGGATCGAACTTGCTGCATCTACATCCCGGTTTGAAAGGGCCGTTTCCAAAGCCACAAGATCGGTGTCAACACCTTCAGATAGAAGCGCAATATGAGTATTGGATGTTTGCAGTATCTGAAGTCCGGCCGCCTGCAACTCGCGGCTCAATTCATGCAGACATTGTCGAAGGCTTGCACGTGCCTGAGGCTTGAACCGTCCATGCCATATCAGCTTGCTGACAGTTTCTCGCTGCAGTGACAGCCCAGGAGCGATGCACAACATTCCCAAAATCGCGCGTCCCCGCCGCTTCGATATCTCGACTTTTTGCCCATCCACCTGTGTAAGCTCGAAAGCCCCAAGGACCGAGATCTTTGGTTTCATTTTACTAGATATGTGCTGATCTAATGGCACAACTGCCTCAATATACGAGTCAATATGCTTGATCGCTGTATAGTCACTGTCTCTCGGAAATAACTTGAATTCATATTTATTTGTTGCCTTGCGATCAAATCTAACCAAAAAACCCTAGGCTGATTTACCAAGTTTCTTAAGTTTTAAACAGCACTACGAGCGACACCCTAAACCGAGTTTCTACGAGCTCAAGACGAAAAATTACTCAAGATGAGAGAGCAATAGATACTCAGGTCTATAGGTGTCAGGGCCACTACATTCAGGCCCGATGGCATGAAATGCCGCTTGGACCATGGCTATCTTCATTGCCGAAATTTCGGCGAAACCCACCGATAATGATATGAGATTTAGCCAGCTTATTGATTGGGTCGGACTGCAAATTCCGGCAATTAGCAGCAAAGGGATACAAAGCGCAGCGAAGGAATGTATAGCGAATCCTGCAGGGCAAGATTAAAGCAGTGGCACCAAGCGCCCCTTAAGTCATTGTCTGTAAATCACTTTTTTGGTGTCCTTTGTACGCTTATGTGGTGCACAGACTTTTGCTAATGCTTTGAATTTATTGAAAACGGTGTGCACCATCACGCGCCGCCATATGCCGTAATTCTCACTATTTCACGGGTCGTTTTGTTGGCAGGTTTCAGGATGAATTCGGCAAGAACAAAGGAGCTAAATATGAAAGTGCGCGCAAACCTCCGGCTCGACAAGAAGCTCAATGCCCAGCTCGGCCAAATTACCAAAGAGTATGGCTGTACGAAATCGTCCATTCTGGAGACAGCTTTGCGAATGTATCTGGACCCAGTCTCCAAGCAGACTCAAGAGGACCTTGCTTTGAAGCGACTAGACCGGATATCCATGCAGCTCGGAAACCTAGAACGCGACCTTGCAGTTACGACCGCAGCTTTGGGCCAATATATCTATTATTACCTGACGCAATTTGAGCCCCACCCGGAAGTGGAACGAGGCGCTGCTGCCGCACTTGGGAAGAAGCGTTACGCCCATTTCCTCCAGCAGGTCCCCAAAAGGGTGGCAAATCAACCCCCAATGTCCGAGCAGACCCTTTTTCCCGAGAAGATTTCAACCTACGAGAGCTCAGCCTAATCTTGCGCTCAGGCTGTGTAGACACTTGCCGCGATTTGCCGCCATTTAGACTAGGCGCATGATGGCAGATACGGGATTATCGCAGCATGTTTCGATCCGCACCACAAAGAGCCATATAGCGTGAGCCGGAAGTCGTCTTCCCCGACAGCCCCCTATTCACCTAAAGAGCTTGAGGCCGTGCTCGGCTATTCATGGCGATCGCTGCGATCTGTTGTTCTAGAATGCGGTATAGGCACGCGATTGAACGGGCGCTGGCGCTTTTCCGAAAAAGACGTAAACTCATTAAAGCTGCAGTTGAGGGTCAAGCCATGCCGCTCAAAATCGATCGCCGCCCTTCCGGCATCTATCGCATCCGGGGCATGCACCACGGAGTCAGCGTTGACCGAAGCGCTCAGACTCGCTCGCGAGAGCAAGCTGAGGCACTGAGAGAGAAATGGGAACGTGATATTTTTGCTGAGGTCATTCTTGGTCGTAAACGTACTGAGAGTTTTGCAGAGGTGGCGGCTGACTATTTGAAGGCGGGCCGTGACCTCGGGCCCAAGGCGGAAGAGATCATTCTCTATCTGGCAGATAAGAAGGCGGGCGATGTGGTTCCGGCAGACGCCGACGCGCTCGCCTCCATGATTTATCCGAGTGCCGCCCCTTCTACCATCAATCGCAATATCATCGCACCGATTTCCGCGATCATGAATTGGGCGGCGCGCAGCGACCGCGCGCCAAAGAGGGTCTGGCCGCGTCTGCGTGAGCGCAGCAAACGGACTGACTGGCGACGCCCTGACGAGATAGAATAAATTTTGGCGGCGCTACAGGGCGCGCATGCCCGTGCACTTGCCGCGCTATATGTTGGCTGCGGCCTGCGCGCCTCGGAGGCCGTGTTTCTGGATGGCCGCGAGGTTGCGCCCGACCTATCCTCAGTGCTCATTCTCGGAACGGTTCGGCCCGAAGACAAGGCTGCCAAGGCGAAGGGCTATCACGGCACGAAAGGCTACCGCGACCGCCGTGTTGCCATACCGTCGCGAGCCCGCCAGTTTCTTGCCCCCGTTATCAATACCGGGCCAGGCCGCGCGCTACGCAACAGCCGGGGCCAGCCATGGTCAGACCGCAATGCGATGAACAAGACTTTGCCACGCGCGTGTGAGCGCGCAGGCCTCGCGCGGCTCAGAGCACACGCCCTTCGGCATACATGGGCGACATGGCACAATGCGGTTCTGGGCGACCCGATCCGCCTCATGGCTGATGGTGGCTGGACGGATTTGTCTCTCGTTGAGCGCTATGCACACGCCTCAGATGGCGCTTTGCGCGAGGAAGTGCTTCGGACAGGTTGGGCAATATCTGGGCAATGGGAAGGTGCCGAAGGAAAAAAATCCAATAATAAAAAAAGGTTAGCCTAGATTGACCTCATCATTGGTAATGATGAGGTCGGGAGTTCAATTCTCCCTCGCGGCACCATTTATCGACTATCCTTAGATTTCTGAGATTGGTCGACCCTCTGTAAAAACCTTCCAACCATCAAACTCACTCCACAATGTGCCATGTGGTTTGTCGTCCGGCGAGGTAATCGACGCGCGTTCCATCGAAGCAGGCATCCTGTTCGAGTTTGATTTGCGCGAGTTGGTCGCCCCATTCGGGGACCGCGACTTTCACATTGCCTTCGATGGCGTAGCAAGTGTTTGCGTTGACCGGCCAATCGCCGCGCACGGGTGTGTCGCCCTGATTGTCCCACATACCGATGGTTGGACCGGGCGCATGACCAAACAGGCCGAGGGGGTGGGTGTAGGTGGAGCAGATGATGTTCTCAGCCTCACATTTGGCGAGCGTTGCCGCGAGCACCTGATTACCGGTCCGACCGAGTTGATAAGAAGACGTCAGATGATCCTGCCAGCGATTTCCGACGGCCATCGCGTCTTTTAGGCCTCGTGGAATATCTGTTTCGCCGATCTTTAGGATATAGCCCATCTCCTGAGTATCCGTGCAGAGTTTGAGATAGCAAATGCCGACATCGGTGTGGATGACATCGCCGCGGCGAATAAGACCTTCCTCGCCACAGAAAGGCTGATCTTCAGCGCAGGCCAATCCCGGGCGCTGAACGTTGACATAGGGCTGGAACCAAGGCGCGAGATTGAGATCCTCAAAGCGCTGATGGATATACCAGGCAACATCATCGGTTGTGGTCACGCCCGGTGTAATGACCTGAGAGGAGAAGGCTTCAGAGATCACTGAGCGCGCCAATCCCACCGCATGCCCATAGGCCTCCATCTCTCTGTCGCTGCGCGTCTCAATCCATCGCACGACCAAATCTTCAGCACTGACCAAGCGGCTCTCTAGGTCCTCAGGCAAGACAGAGATCAGTTTTTGATGCAGACCATGTGTCAGCCCATCGCCAACAGGCCAGTCCGCTGAAACATTGATGCCAATTTTATTCGGATTTTTCTCCGCGATCAGGTCCCCAAGCGCGGCCCATTGTGCATCAAGGTCGCCGCCTTCCCAAACCGCCTGATAGGGCGCGCCGAGCGGATAGCGGTTCACCGTCATCATATCGAAGCCGTCTTCATGGCGGTGAAAGACGAGGATGGTGGTTCTGCGGGCTGCAAAGGTCGGCTGTGGCACAAGACTGAAGTAAACCGGGTCTTCCGCATACTCACGATTAATGACCAGCCACATATCAAGGCCAGTTTCGTCCATGAGAGCGGGTAGTAAATTCTCTAATCGATCTCGCACCATCGCATTCTCCGGCGCGATCCGGTCACGGATGGGAAGGACGGCACGTTCGCCTGTGACGACGCGGCCTTGCTCAAAGATCTGGGTATTTGGGGTGGTCTGTGCAGCAGCGACGACCCCAAATACTGCAACCCATGCGGAGACACTTGCAATCCCCCTCAAAATCCACTGTGTCATATCCGCTCCTCAGCCAGTGTTTCTCGCACCATAGCCGCGCCGCGCGTCTAGGGAAGTCGGATAAGTGTATTCCCTGTTCTGAAAGGGCAATCAAAGAACCGAGCATGAAGAGACATTAGCTCAGAGGTTGAAGACGCCCTAAAACGGTCGAACGGCACCGCGGTTGAATGTCCTAAACTCGTATTAAACAAGCTGTTCTAGCTTCGTGGGAGGAGGCCTCGTCAGATGTCTGCACTCACTTTTAAACGAAAGCAGGCGCGCGCTCCGCCATCATGCGGATTTGGTTCAGGTGCAATGAAAAGTAAATCCGGAACCAGGCTGCAAACCGTTCAGGGTATCGCCTCATTTCAGCATTTATATCTTCAATAGATGCGAATCTGACTTGCGAGGCTTCATGAGGATTTGGCGTCGGCAGGTCATTGATCACACAGCCAAAGCCATGGACAAATTCATGCTCGATCAAGGCAGC
>JBCCDF010000113.1:0-8981 GCA_039030935.1 Pseudomonadota bacterium
ATCTTCCGGCGTTAGACCAATCTCATCCAGCGCTTCGGTTACAGCAGAAAGCTGGCCCAGCCCGCCATCAATCAGAACCAAATCCGGCCAGGTCGTCTTGTCGCCCTCTTCGCGCTCTTTGACCGCCCGTTTAAATCGGCGGCGCATCACTTCGCGCATCATGCCATAATCATCACCCGGTTCCAGCGTAGCATCTTTGATATTGAACTTGCGATACTGACTTTTATCAAAGCCGTCCGGACCTGAGACGATCATGCCCCCGACAGCATTAGAGCCCTGAATATGTGAGTTGTCATAGACCTCTATCCTGCCTGGCGGTTCACTTAGATCAAAGGCCTTTGCCACTTCTTTCAATAATCGCGCTTGGCTCGCGCTCTCTGCCAGTTTTCGGCTCAGAGCCTCAGAAGCATTTCGCGTCGCTTGCTGAACGAGGGAGCGTTTGTCTCCCCTTTGAGGTGTGCGAATTTCGACATTACGATCCGCCTTGAGAGATAGCGCTTCGCCAATAAGGGCCGCATTTTCCGGCGTCTCACTCGTCAGCACCAGTTTCGGTGGCGGCCGCTTATCGTAGAATTGCACCAGAAAGGCGGCAAGAATATCAGCTACACTCTCCCCTTTCTCATGACGTGGGAAGTGAATGGTCGCGCCCCAATTCTGTCCGGCCCGGATGAAGAAGACCTGCACCGCCGAAAGCCCGCCTTCAAGCGCAATCGCGAAAATGTCGGCCTCTTCAAGGCCGTCGGGGTTGATATCCTGCTGCGCCCTGACAACCGCCAAGGCACGAATGCGGTCCCGCAAAGCCGCAGCGCGCTCAAAGTCCATGTCCTCGGAGGCGGCCTCCATGTCTTTGGACAGCCTGTGATGCAAGTCTGTCGCTTTACCTCTCAAAAAGTCTGCGGCTTGCTCGGCTAGCTCTTGATAGGCGTCTTCTTCAATTAGACCCACACAAGGCGCAGAGCAGCGCTTAATCTGATGCAACATACATGGACGCTGCCGCGCGGAATACACACTGTCCTCGCAGGTGCGCAGCAAGAAGGCCTTCTGTAGCGTATCGATGGTCCGCGTAACGGCATTCGCGCTTGCAAATGGACCAAAATAATCTCCTCGATCCTGCTTGGATCCCCGATATTTAAGAACTTGAGGAGCATCGTGGTCGCGTCGGATCAGGATATAAGGGAATGATTTATCGTCACGCAGCAGGATATTAAATCGTGGTTTCAGTGATTTTATGAGAGACGCTTCCAATAAAAGGGCTTCTGTTTCGCTCTCCGTAACAACAAACTCCATGCGCGCGGTGGACATGATCATCGCCGCAATCCGCTGAGTTTGCCCACCAATACGGGTATAGCTCGACACCCGATTCTTTAGGTTCTTCGCTTTGCCGACATAGAGAACCGTGTCGTCCTCAGCAAACATGCGATACACGCCAGGCTTTCCCGGCAACCGGCTCAGATTGTCTTTAATGACATCAACGCCGCGCTTGCGTACCACTTTCGCTTCTGAATCAGACATGCCCCTTATTTAGGGCTCATCCGGCAATGTGCCTAGCGACCGAAGACGTGCGACATCCCGCCAGCCTGAACATTCACGATCATTCCAAAGATATAGACGGTGACGCAGATCAGCGCGCAGGTCGACGCGACATGCCTAAGCGCGCCCAAGCGCGTGCCTTTCGTCATGTTCAGGATCACGACAACGCCAATCACAATCATCGTCGCCATAGATGCCCAGAAGATTTGATCATTCAGCGTCCAATTTTCGACCCACCGCACCAGCGCGGTGTAGCGAAGCTCAAACTCTCTTTCTAACTCGTCACGTAAATCCAGGGCCCAATCAGGCATCATCTTACCCTCTTAGAACAGATGCGACAGGCTGCCGGATCCGCTATCAAGCGTCCAACCTGCCCCAAAGGCAAAAATGATAACCAGCACAAGCGCGACCGTGAATTGCCTGCGATTGCTACCGGGACTTGTTTTCGCCTTGGCTTGCATCACAATCATCGTCAGGACGGCCAATGCAAAGAGGCTGAGACCGATGACTTTCTCACCCGTCGATAATGTATCCATCCATGCCTGCACGCCAGAGATCCAGCTGCGAAATTCAATCACAAACTGGTTCCAGGTGCCTTCATAGAAGCCAATATCTCCTGATCTTTCCGACATGTTTCAGTGGCCTAACAGTGACTTTGACCCTGCGATAGCAAAACAGGGTGAAAATCGAGCTACCCTAATCTGTGAAATTCAATCTTTCTGGATCGGTTGAAGGCATTGCGGCATACCGCGCCGGGCGCTATGCGATGATCGTCAAAAAGAGAGAAGCTCATGTCTGCCTATCATGCCAGCGATGCAGTGAACCGCGTCGCCCCTTCTGCAACCATCGCTGTGACCACGAAGGCCGCTGAACTGCGCCGCGCCGGTGAAGATGTGATCGGACTTGGCGCGGGCGAACCCGACTTCGACACGCCCGACCATATCAAACAGGCCGCGATGCAAGCAATCAACGATGGCAAAACAAAATATACACCCGCTGATGGTCTTCCTGAACTCAAAGAGGCCATATGCGCCAAGTTCAAGCGCGATAACGACCTGACCTATAGCCCAGACCAAGTGCACGTTGCCCCCGGTGGAAAACCTGTGATCTATAATGCCCTCATCTCAACCCTGAATGAGGGCGATGAGGTTATTATCCCAGCCCCCTATTGGGTGTCTTACCCCGAAATGGTAAAGCTGTGCGGTGGCAGCCCCGTCATTATCCCCTGCGGACCAAACGCTCAGTACAAGCTGACACCGGAAGCCCTAGAGCAAGCGATCACCCCCAAAACAAAATGGCTCATCTTGAACTCGCCATCAAATCCAACCGGGGCGGCCTACTCTAAAGACGAACTGAAAGCGCTCGCCGATACCCTTCTACGACACCCGCAAGTCTGGGTGCTCACCGACGATATGTATGAGCATCTCGTCTATGATGGCTTCGATTATGCGACCATCGCGCAGGTCGAACCTGCCCTCTATGATCGAACGCTGACGATGAATGGGGTGTCAAAAGCTTATGCCATGACTGGATGGCGCATCGGATACGCAGCAGGGCCAGCGCCATTGATCAAAACCATGCGCAAAGTCATCAGCCAGACCACCTCAAATCCCTGCTCCATCTCGCAATGGGCAGCCGTCGAAGCACTCAATGGCAGCCATGACTTCCTGCCAGAGCGAAATGCGGTCTTCAAACAGCGTCGTGATTTTGTTGTCGCTGAACTCAACAAAGCTGATGGCCTGACCTGTGCGACCCCGGAGGGCGCCTTTTACGTCTATCCAAATTGCGCCGGGGTCATCGGCAAAACAGCCCCGTCCGGAAAGGTCATCGAAACGGATGCAGACTTTGCGTCTGAACTTCTGGAAACAGAAAAAGTCGCTGTGGTGATGGGAGAAGCGTTTGGATTATCACCCGCCTTCCGCATCTCATACGCGACCTCAACGGAGGCGCTAGAAAAAGCCATGGCCCGGATTCAAAAATTCTGTGCGGCCCTAAATTGAGTGCACTGTTAAACCGTCCGGTATGGAAATCATAACCCCTGCTGTGGCAAACACTTGGCAGGTCGGGATCCCTCCCGTAACCCTCGCATGCTTGATGTAAGGATACTTATTATGAGCGCTTATCGCCTGTTCGGTGCTGAAACGTCGCCCTATTCTTTGAAAGTCAGGTCTTTCCTGAGATATAAAGACGTCGACTTTGAATGGGTCGGACGTTCAAAGTCGACCGAAGAGGCCTTTCAAGCTGAAGCGAAAGTCCCGACGGTTCCTTTGCTCATCTCTCTAAACCGTCCCGCCAATCAGGATTCCACAAGCATCCTGACCACGCTTGAAGCAGATCATAGTGAACCGTCTGCGGTGCCAGACGATCAGGCTTGTGCCGCGCTGGCGCTATTGCTTGAGGACTATGCTGATGAGTGGCTCAACAAGCTCATGTTTTTTCATCGCTGGGGACAAAAGCCTGACCGCGAACTTGCGGGCGAGCGGACAATGACACAGCTTCTTGAGGGTGATCTCCCAAGAGCCAAAAAGAAAACACGCGACCAAATTGTAAAACGTATGCGCGAGCGTCTTCCGCTTGTCGGCATTGAGAAAAAAAATGAGAAGGTTCTAAAGCCAAGCTTTGAACGCTTTTTCATTCTCCTGAACGCCCATATTGAGAAACACTTATTTATTTTTGGCGGACGACCCTCAGCAGCGGATTTCGCGCTCGCTGGTCAAATTGCTCAGCTTCTGATGGATCCAACACCGGCTGAATGGCTGCGTTCAAAGGCACCCTTTGTCACGGCATGGTGCGAGTTTATGGATGCCCCTAAAGCAGGCGGCCCGTTTAAGCCCCTCTCAGAGCTCGAAGAGACTCTGGCCCCACTTTTCACAGACGAAATCGCTGTCACCTATATGCCGTGGGCATTGGCGAACATGAAAGCTGTCGAGGCCGGGGCTGACACCGTTCAGGTCAAAATCGACAGTATGAAGTATGAGCAAGTGGTACAGCATTACGCGGCCAGAGCCTACAAATCCGTCCTAAAAGCGCTTGATAAAGTTCAGAAAGCGGATGGACTCGATGCCTTCTTCGATAAGGTCGGCGCTAAGCCCTATTTGGGCTAGCTCGCCCGGTTTAGTCCCGCCAGACAATCTCGCTATCGGAATAACCTTGAAAGTAGAGCGCGGCAGTTAAATCCGTCACTTGAATTCCAGCATCACTTGAATCGGCGACAATCGGCTTTGCGTGGACCGCTAAACCTAGTCCAGCAGCTTCAATCATAGCAAGATCATTGGCACCATCACCCATCGCCAACGTCTCTGAGCGGCTGTATCCAGCCTCATCAGCGAACTTGTCGAGCGCCATAAGCTTTGCTTCGCGCCCGAGTATCGGTTGCACGACATCACCGGTCAGTTCCTGACCGTCATTCATCAGCGTATTGCCCTGATGCGCATCAAAGCCAACAGCATCAGCCACTCTTGAGGTAAAGAAGGTGAACCCACCAGACACTAAAACGCAGGTTGCGCCATTGGCCTGCATCGTTGCCGTCA
The DNA here is from genome assembly GCA_039030935.1 of Pseudomonadota bacterium. Classification (GTDB taxonomy): domain Bacteria; phylum Pseudomonadota; class Alphaproteobacteria; order Caulobacterales; family Hyphomonadaceae; genus Henriciella. Next base: position 5,061 of record JBCCDF010000113.1, read on the forward strand.
GGGTTGCTGCACCCGGCATGATCGTGATGCGCTCCCGATAACACTGCTCCAAGGCTGACAGCGATAGACCTTCCAGCTTGCCGACCCGCTCAATCAAAGCAGACTCAAAGTTAAGCTCTCCCGCCATGGCTTTGGCCGTGATGGCAGCAATCTCATCTTTCAAGCCCGCATAAGCGGCTAGTTCGTCAAGGCATTCCTGCTGAATAATCGTTGAATCCATATCCGAAATCAAAAGCCGCTTTCGCCGTCCATTGGCTGGAATCAGAGCGACATCTGCCTGCCCGGCAAACGCCTTTTCTAACGACGTGCGCGCAGATTTTAACTGGCCTTCTGCAAGCGACACGTCGACTTCCACGGCTGACCAACGATGGTCTCGACCCAGCAAACGCACGCGGCCAAGCGGTCTTGCAGAGGTCTCTGAAACAGCTTTTTCTAAGTGTGTGCCGAGAGACATGAAGTCGGTCGATGCCGGGGCAACAACGACAGCTACACAATCCATAAGGGTTTTCTCAGTCATTGGAATTTCCACACTTTACCGTTGGCAATCAGGTCCATACCTATGGAAAATATGAAGCCTGCAATCTTGATACATGGCCCAACAGCCAGCGGGAAGACGGCGCTCTCAGTCGCTCTTGCCAAGCAGCTTGATGGCGAGGTGGTGAACGCCGACTCCATGCAGGTCTATGCCGATTTGCGCATCATTTCAGCACGACCAGCAACTGACGAAATGGAAGGGACCCCGCATCATCTATTCGGCCATATTGCAGGCCGAGAGCGATATTCTACAGGGCGCTGGCTTGAAGATGCCGCCGCCATTATCGCTGACATTGAGAGACGCGGAAAGACACCCATTATCATTGGCGGCACAGGTCTTTACCACATGGCACTGATTGAAGGCCTGTCAGACATTCCCCCGGTACCGGAAGACGTCCGGTCTGAAGTCTTTGCGATTAAGCGCTCTGAGGGTGCAGCAGGCCTGTACCAACGGTTGATGAAGCATGACCGTGAAACCGCGGAACGCCTTGGGCCGAATGACGGTCAAAGGTTGTCCCGTGCGCTGGAAGTCTTCTTCGCGACAGGCCAGTCCATATCAACCTTTCAAGGTAATCGAAGCCGGCCAACACTTGAGGAAGGTCGGTGGCTCGGAGTCGCCCTGACGCCTCCCCGTGCAAGACTTTACGCAAAAATTGATCGTCGCTTTGAAGGCATGCTGATGCAAGGTGCGATGGAAGAGGCACGCGCACTTCTGGCGCAGAACTTGGCGCCTGACCTGCCAGCCATGAAAGCCCACGGCGTGCCCGGGCTGATCGCCTATCTCAAAGGTGAGATGACAGCAGAGGCCGCTGCCGAAAACGCAAAACGCGACACACGCCGCTACGCCAAACGACAATTCACCTGGATCGGACGCCAATTTCCATTCTGGCCTCGTATCCCATCCCTAAAAACAGAAGACCGCCTAAGGGTAATTCTTTCTCTTTATAGGGAGGTTGACGGGCTTTGATGGGTAAGTTATTTCGATTTATTGCTCTTGGGAGGAACGCTTTATGCGTCCAATAGTTGTACTCGTGATTAGGCATCTGCGCTGACGTCCCCATACGTCAGTCGCAGGTGCTTATAACAAGGGTCTCTTCATCAGGGGCCCTTTTTTCTTGTCTCACTTCACCGCCAGAATTCTCACCTAGGATACTTAAAATGGATACCGCCACCGCGACACCAGCCACAGACCAGACCTTGATGATGACGGGCGCTGATATCGTGATTACGGCGCTCAAGGAACAGGGCGTAGAGACGATGTTCGGCTATCCCGGCGGGGCCGTTCTGCCCATTTATGATGCGCTTTTTGGGGAAGCCTCGATTGAACACATTCTCGTGCGCCACGAGCAAGGGGCGGGTCATGCCGCAGAAGGCTATGCGCGCTCAACCGGTCGACCGGGCGTATGCCTCGTCACATCAGGCCCGGGCGCCACAAATATGGTTACCCCAATCGCTGATGCGATGATGGACTCCATCCCTATGGTCGTCATTACTGGCCAAGTCCCAACGCATCTCATCGGAACAGATGCCTTCCAAGAGTGCGATACTGTGGGGATTACGCGTTGCTGCGCAAAGCACAATTACCTCGTCATGGACGTCAACGATCTGGCGCGCACGATCCATGAAGCGTTCTTAATTGCCACAACGGGGCGACCCGGTCCGGTGGTCATCGACATTCCAAAAGATGTGCAATTCGCGAGCGGCGCTTACACAGCCAAGGATGGCGTACGCAAAGCCACCTATAAGCCGCAAACCAAACCGCATCCAAAAGCGATTCAGGACACAGTCACCCTCATGAAACAGGCACGTCGCCCGGTCTTTTATACTGGCGGGGGCGTCATCAATTCCGGGCCCCATGCCAGTGAGGCCCTCCGCAAGCTGCAAGCGCTGACAGGCTTCCCAGTCACGTCGACGCTGATGGGTCTAGGCGCGTTTCCGGCAAGCCACCCTGATTGGTTGGGAATGCTCGGAATGCATGGCTCTTATCAGGCGAACAATGCCATGCACGATTGTGATTTAATGATCTGCGTCGGGGCACGGTTTGACGATCGGGTCACAGGCAGGATCGACGCCTTCTCGCCGGGATCAAAGAAAATCCACATCGATATTGACCCGAGCTCGATCAACAAAGTCATTCGCGTCGATGTCCCAGTGATTGCAGACTGCGGTGAGGCGCTACAGGCTCTTATCGCTGAATGGGGGCAAACCAAGGCGCAGGACATCACAGACTGGAAGACCCAGATTGAGACGTGGCGTCAGAGCAAGTGTTTCGGCTATGCGTCGAGTGAGACAGAGATTAAACCCCAATACGCGGTTGAGCGTCTCTATGAAATGACAAAGAACCTTGAGACTTACATCTCAACAGAGGTCGGCCAGCACCAGATGTGGGCCGCTCAACACTATCATTTTGAAGAACCAAATCGCTGGATGACCAGTGGCGGCTTAGGCACAATGGGCTATGGCCTGCCCGCTGCCGTTGGCATCCAAACCGCACATCGCGATGCGCTGGTGATCGATATTGCCGGTGAGGCCAGCGTCCAAATGGTGATGCAGGAACTCTCCACGGCTGTGCAGCACAAACTGCCGATCAAAATCTTCATCTTGAACAATGAGTGGATGGGCATGGTTCGCCAATGGCAGGAGCTGTTACACGGTGAACGCTACAGCCACTCCTATTCCGAGAGCCTGCCGGACTTCGTCAAACTCGCTGAGGCGTATGGCGGCAAGGGCATTGTCTGTGACGATCCAAAAGAGCTGGATGCGAAAATTCAGGAGATGATCGACTTTGACGGACCCGTCGTTTTTGATTGCCGCGTCACCAAAGCTGAAAACTGCCTTCCGATGATCCCGTCAGGCGCGGCGCACAATGAGATGATCCTCTCAGAGATCACAGGCGATGAAATCGATGAGGCTGGCCGCAAACTGGTCTAACGCACTTTGATGTCTGCTTACGCCTTCCCCCGCCTCGCCCCTTCTGGCACAAGGCTCCTCACTCAAAAGGGGAGTTCGCCGGTGGAAACCGCTTTGACATGGGGACGCGATCATCTCGCAGTCATTATTGCGATTGTCGCGGCTGTTTTGGCCTTGATCGGTGCGATCTTAAGCCGTGCTGAAACCCGCAAACAGCGCCGAATTCTGCACGAGAATTTGCGCCATACCGTCGACACGCAGAGCTTGGCCTGGGGCAATCAGGCGATTGCACTGCTCGGACAAGCCGCCATGTTCGCGCGCACCCGAAAGCACCAGGCCAATGACGCAGCATTCCTGCAGCAGCGCATCAATCTGATGCTGGCTCTATCAACAACAGTCGAGCGCGGACGGCTCTTCTTCCCCAATATCGATCCCGATAAAAAGGGGACAGAAAAAGAAGGCGTTTATCGCGGCGCC
>JBCCDF010000114.1:0-8925 GCA_039030935.1 Pseudomonadota bacterium
CTATTGGATCGGCGAGGCAAGCCATGATCCAGCCGTCGCCGACGCTAAAATGAAACTCTGGTTCGAAAAATCAGCGCAGACTGATGCGGACATCGCAGACCGCTTTGTCGACCTTATGGACCCACTCGCCAATGGCCTCGCGCGTGAATGGGCAAAGAGCGGCCCAAAAGAATGCCTCGCCGCCATCATCGCCCTCGATCAATTCAGCCGAAACCTCTTTCGAGACACCGAAGAAGCCTTCGCCAATGACACCCTCGCACTCAAACTCACCAAAGACACGCTCGCTAAGACCGAGGATAAAACATTGAGCGAGGTCGAGCGCATTTTCCTCTACCTGCCGCTCGAACACTCCGAAGACATGGCCGATCAGGACGCGTCCATCCAAAACTATCAAGACCTGCTCGAAGACGCCCGTCCAGACTTCAAAGCGCTGTGCGAAAACACGCTCGATTACGCCCACCGACATCGCGACGTGATTAAGCAATACGGCCGCTTCCCTCACCGCAACGCAATTTTGGGTCGTGAGAATACCGACGCAGAGACAGAGTATCTCAGCCAACCCGGCGCGGGGTTTTAAGAAGCTCTATCCCCCTAATTCCCGCCGCTTTCACCCGTTTACAAACCGGCTCTCCCCGTCACGCTCTCCACGGCAGCGCTTGCGCTGACCGTGGAGCCCATCTCCCACTCGTGCTTCCAGAAAAAGGGGTAACGCTTCTTCTCAGCCCAGCCGAGCGATCAGGTGATGGACCCCACGGTCTAGCCGTGGGGAGCGTGAAAGAGAGACCAGATATCCAATCTATCCCCCACGCAGCCCCCCGCCATCATTGGTAATCCCAAAAATCTATCCGCCCCTATCTGAACCTGGTGTATACTACGCCCCATGACGCCGATCAGCTTCAATCCTTATACGTGGCCAGACATGCCCATCTGGCTCTGGCCAATCGTGTGGTGGCAGCTCCTCAAGCTGCAAGCCGAGATGCGCGCTGATCCCCAATCCTTCCTCTACCAAATAGAGCCGAACGGACAGGTGACCGTCTATCTCCTGCCGGATGAAACTGATCTCAACGCATGGCTGTATCAGCAGGCCCAGACCTACCTCGATCACTGGGTGCCCATGCACGATCAGAGCGGCGAAGCACATCTCAATGCCATCCGCTACTGGACGCCCCGCTTCATGGCGCGAGGACATCTGATCAACTTTATCAGCCAGCGCACAGGCTTCGACCCCGCGCCGGCGATTGAGGATAGTTCGTAGGTCAGCGCCCCAACCCACAATCAGACCCGCCAAACCCGCCAGAGACCGGCCTTGCGGCACGCACGCGCATGTCTTTTTCTCACCGCGCTAACGCCCTTCGGGCGACGCGGTGGAAGCGGGTTCCGGTCTGGCTTCGCCAGCCCATGAACCAGGCCGCAGGCGCTCACCCTCAATCAAGACAGGACACAGACTTGGAGATCTACAGCCAGCGCAGACATCAGATTTGGAGCAACCGGAGCCCTCAGCCTGGTTCTTCGGAAGTGGTCGCCCCCGCGATCATTTGGTCCGGGGGACCAAATGAAACTGGAGAAGGCCACGGCAGTGGCTCGGACGAGCGAAGCGACGATACGGAACCCGCTTATCCCCGCTGCGGCGATAGCCGCTCAGCGCGGGTATCAAATCAGACGGCCAAAGCGCTTAGCGCCTCGTCAAAAAACTCAACCTGCTTAGGCTCGCTCGCCCGAAGGGCGTCAGCGCGAGCCAAAGGAGAGACTCCTTCTACTCCTCGTCCTTTACCCGACCCCGCAAAGCCTTGACCTCACCCCGCACCTTTTTCGCTTTGATGCGCCTCTGCACCGCCCCACGAGAGGGTCGCGTTGCAATCCGGCGTTTTGGCGGCTTTGCGACAGAGGCCACCATCTCTTTCAGCCGCTTGCGGGCCGCCTCTCTATTTAGGGCTTGGGAGCGATGATCCTTCACCTCCAGCACAAGATCGCCCTCTTTCGTCAATCGCGCGCCATAGCGTTTCTTAAACCGCGCTTTGACCGCCCCCGGAATAGGGCTGGCCGCGACATTCCAACGAAGCTGGACAGCGCTCGATGTTTTGTTGACATGTTGGCCGCCGGGGCCCGAGGCACGAACAAACTGTTCCACCAACTCCCAGCTGTGGATCACAATATCGTTACTGACAAACAGATCACCGCTCGCCAAGCTGAAGCTCCCATTCAGTTAAAATTCAGACACATTTTTGCAATCTCGTACCAAGGCTGGGACCCGCCGCAAGCGTTTTCTCGCGGCTGTCCCTCATGAAAGGAGGCCGACATGACCATCCTCAAAAGGCTTACGAGCTCCGTCGCCGCAACGGCATTGACTCTGAGTATCTTAACCCCCATCGCGGTCGCTGACCGCAGTGATCGGGAACGTTTCAACACCAGAATAGACCGCGTTGACCGCACAGACCGTCGTGCAGATCGACGCCAAGAACGACGAGCGGACCGCCGTCAGGAAAGACGAAGTGATCGCAGAACAGAACGCCGCGACAATCGCGCGGATCGGCGTCAGGACCGCAGAACTGAGCGGAGAGACGTTCGCGCAGATCAGCGCAATGACCGGCGTGCTGACAGGCGCCAAGAGCGTCGTGTCGAACGTCGAGCTGAACGCAGAGGTGAAAGACGCGCAGAACGTCGTTTTGACCGTCGACAAGACCGCCAGTTTGAGCGTCGCCAAGAGCGCCGTGCTGACCGGCGGGCTGAACGCCGGTTTACAAACCGGGTTGAGAACCGCCAAATCCGTCGGAATGCCTATCGTGACGGCTACCGTGATGCGCGCAGGTATAATTATCGAAATAGTGGATTTCGCTATCATCAGCCACGTCGGGTCTATCGATCACGACCACGCTACTACAAGCCTTACTATAGCCGTCCCTATAAATCAGGCGTGATCTTCGGGCGCTATCACAGACCGAATTATCGCTATAGCTCGCGCCATCATATCGGTGGGTTTTATGGCTATCACCGCGACACGGTCTTTATCAAAGACTATTGGTCTTACGGCCTCTACGATCCCCCGCACGGTTACCACTGGGTTCGTGACTATAATTCAGGCGACGTCATTCTGGCATCAATTGCTACAGGTGCCATTATCGGCCTGATCATTGGGGCCTTATCGTACTAGGCTGACGGAGAAGAACCAAATCTGAGGGAGCACACCTCATATTAAACACAGCGATAAAGGCGGTGACGGAATTCGTTGCCGCCTTTCTCGCGTGAATTCAAGACCATCCAAGCAATGCCTGTTTTGATAGCAAAGCATGGCACATCAGTTGCTTACCTCTGGGCTTTCAGGCCAAGCGAGACCTAAGAATAGCTTTGATGAGCAAACACACTGTCCTTCTGATTGGCGACGCAAGAATGGCTTTTCCCGTCGCGAAAGCCGCCGCCAAGGCTGGTCATCAGATACATGCAGGGGTTTCAATATACTCAAACTACTTAGAGTGGTCGCGCTACGTCTCAAAATCCTTCAGACATGCCCCCCTAGAACCCGGGACAGATGAAGCGCTGCCAGCAATCCTAAATTGGTTAGAAAAACATCCCGAAATTGATACACTTCAACCGGTGAGCGAAGCGGGTCTTCGGTTTTTGACACGACATCGCGATCTGTTTGAAACGCGCGCGCGACTAGCGATGGCTAAGCCAGAAGCGATCAAACTCGCCTCAGACAAAGAAGCCATGTTTGCGCTCTGCGAAGACCTCGACGTTCCAATGGCCGCTTGGCACAGAGTCGAGTCTTTGGAAAATCTAAACGAGAAAATCACTGATATTGGATATCCCCTAATCATAAAGCCATCGGTTGTTGACGCGCCACTATTTGGTCGGAAGGCCCTTTTGATCAACACCGCGGACGAACTCGAACACCTGTTTCCCGATTGGCCGGAGGAGCATCCCAGTCTTCTTGTGCAGCGCCGCGTCAAGGGAGATCGCCATAGTGTTGTCTTCAGCGCTCAATCGGGTGAACTCCTTAAGGCAGTTCAGATTCACGCCATACGCACGCATTTAAGTGACGGCACGGGCTACACGACCTACGGAGAAACAGTAGCACCTCATCCTGCTGTAAAATCAGCCACTGAGGCGATCGTAAGACGACTAAATTACTCAGGCACAGGCTGCACTCAGTTCATGATCAATCCTAATCAGGATGATCTGACCTTTATGGAGCTTAACCCACGCATGAGCCTTGCCCGCATAGCAGAAGCTGCGGGTGTTCCTCACAGCGTCCTGGCAATTGCGGTCGCTCATGATGAAGCCATAACCGAGACAGGTGATCCCTGGGATACCAAACAGAATGTTCGCTATGTCTGGACCAAGGGCGACTTGAACAGGATTATGTCGGATCTCAAGCATGGAGACATATCTTTCGGCTCTGCTTTGGCGGGCATGGCGCGCATTCTAGCCGATACGCGGCATAGGAATCACGCGGTCCTTGACCTGCTTGATCCTCTTCCAGCACTTGGAGTTTATACCAATCCGATCATTAAGCGATTTCGGTCGAAACAGTCACAATAGAAGCGCCTCAAAGCTTTAATCGCTAACTTTTTGATCTGAAAGAGTATTGGCGACCCCGGTAGGAATCGAACCCACAACCTGTCGATTAGAAGTCGACTGCTCTATCCAATTGAGCTACGGGGCCACCGCTTTTTGTGTTTCTAAGTTTTGCTCGACTTCGTCAACCGATTGCGCCAGCTTCAAATGCGCTGATGTCAGGTTTCGATTGAATGGCGAATGCTTAAACCGATGCTTATGAAAATCTTACGGCGTCAAAAAACGAACCGGCCTTGGAACCACTCTGAAAACAAGGCCCTCTTTTCTACGAACTCTCTCTCTGCCATGTCTGGGCTTCGTGGCAGTAATCTTATCCGGTTTCCTGGTCTTATCTGCCCTAGAAGATAGCGATCACAACGGGCAATACTGGCAATCCGTGGATAACCTCCAGTCGTCTGAGCATCTGCAAGAAGAGCGATCGGCGCACCGGATGGCGGACATTGAAGGGTTCCCGGAAAGACCGGCGCGCTTTTCATCAAGCTATCATTCTCGGCATTCAATGTATGACCTGTAAGCGTAATCCCCATACGCGTGGCTTGGCGTCCTGTAATGAAAGTCTCCTGAAACAGCGTCTTTTGAGAAGCCGACGCAAGGGACCTAAATTCTGCGGAAGCACAGGCGCGCAGTGCGAAACTTGATGAGAAGACGGGCCTCAAATGATCGGGTGTTTTGCATTCAGCCAGTGGGCACGGTGGCTTCTTCGGATAAAGAAGATCCCCCGCTTTCAAGGCTCGACCCCCGAAGCCGCCGAAGCCCGCAGGTAGATAAGTCGATCTGGATCCGAACTGTTCGTCGGCTTGGAAGCCTGAAGACACAGCTAAATAGGTTCGGACTCCAAATGCTGGAGGTCCAATCGAAATGCTGTCGCCTTTGTTTAGGTGGAGCGTTCGATGCAAGTCGACCGGATGGTCAGAGACTTTGACTTCACCCGGCGCTCCGGTGATTGCGATGACGCAAGCCTCTTCAATACGAGCCTCAAAGCCGCCATAGCTAATCTCAAGGCTCGTCTCATAAGGTGCGTTGCCAACGAGACGATTGGCCAAAGCCATTGAAAGCGGATCGGCGGGCCCAGAGGCCGGTAAGCCCATGTGACGCCAACTGATGCGGGGGCGGCCTTGTAATGTTGTCTGCATCCCAGCTTTTAGAACCCGCAACATTTATACCGCCCGAAATCTCACTTGCTGGCCGGGTTTCAAAAGAAAAGGGTCTTCAAGATCAGCGCTGAAAAGAGGTCGGTCAATCTGACCAATGAGGGGCCAGCCTCCAGGTCCTGGAAGCGCATAAATTCCCGTATAAGCAGCACTCAATCCAACAGCTCCGGCAGCAACCCGCGGTCTAGGTGTCCCCAACCTCGAAATGCTCCACTCTTTCGGAACACCGGACAGATATGAGAAACCGGGCGTGAACCCGATCATGTCCACATGATGGACAGTCGCAGTATGCAGACCTATGAAATCATCGCGAGCTAGGTCGAGCATTTCACAAACCCTAGCCAAGTCCGCGCCAACCTCTCCACCATAGGTGACGCCGATCTCAATCATTCTGGCTTCAGTATCATTTGGTCGTGGTGCGTATTCGATCGTCTGCAGCCAAGCTGAAATATCCTCTGTCGCGCTGGGATCGAAATAGACAGCCACGCGGTTCAAACCCGCAACGACATCGTCGGCCATCTTTGCTTCGCGCAGGTGCGCTGCCAAGGCTTGAGCTTCTTTGGGATCAGAAACAGCAAACTCGAAGGCATCATCTGCAATGCGTGTAGCGCTCAGCGTGGTGGACATATCTCAGCTCCGCTCTTTATGAGGCGTTCCCGGATCAGTTTCGCGGCCTCATAAGCACCGGGTGTATCACCATGCACACAGATCGAGCGGACAGGCAGGTGAAAGGTCTCCCCCGTAAACGCCGTGACCGATTGATCGAATGTCATCTGCGAGGCTTGCTCTGCTTGAACATCAGGATCGAGGATCAGAGCCCCGCTTAAGGCTCGATCCCTGAGGCTGCCATCCGCTTCATAAGCGCGATCGGCAAAGCCTTCAGCGACAAACTCAACGCCATTCGCAGCGGCCGTTTTTTGCAAAGCAGAACCGGGAGGGCCTACAAAGTTTGCTCCGGGAAGCACCGATTTCAGCACTTTTATAATCGAGTTAGACAAACCCTCATCGCTGGCTGCCATATTATATAAGGCACCATGAGGTTTCAGGTGGGTGAGTGACATATCAAACTCATCGGCAAGCCTCTTCAATGCCATTACTTGAGTGTTGAGCGTGTCTTCTAGAGCAGCACCACTCAGATCCGAGCGAGATCGACCAAAGGTTTCACGATCTGGAAAGGAAGGATGCGCCCCCGCAGCAACCCCATGCCTCTTTGCAAGCGTCAAAGCTGTCCGCATGGTAGTCTCGTCACCCGTGTGACCCCTGCAGGCGATGTTACAGCTCGTGATGACACTCATAAGCGCCTCGTCATAAGGCGCGCCTTCACCCAAATCAGCGTTCAGGTCGATCTCAACACTCATGGCATGATCCCTGCTGCCCGCAGGATCGCGCGAACACCTAATCCAAAAGTGACCAAAACGACCGCTACCCCGAGGATATTGGCCATAGCTGAATTCACATGCGCTCCAAGCAGGCTTTTGCGGTTCATGACATAGAGGAGAAAGCTCGCAATAATCGGCAAAAGCAGTCCGTTTGCATACTGAGCAATCAAAATCATTGAGATCGGCCTAATCCCGGTCAAGCTGAGAGACGCACCAACAAAGATGACGACCAGTGCCGTCAGACGAAACAACAGCTTGCGCCGCTTCTTGTCACCGCCAATGACTTCGCTCAGCGCATAAGCCGTCGCCATCGGAGCGGTAATCGCAGAGGTTAGTCCTGCCGCGAACAGTCCAATTCCAATCAGATAGCGCGATGCTTGACCAAAGGCCGGTTCAATCGCGAGCGCCATATCCGCAGCGTTTGCAATCTCCAATCCACTGGCAAACAGGCTTGAAGCTGCGGTGGTCAGGATCAAAATGGAGATGAGCCCACCAAGACCGATGGAAAAAGCGGAGTCTTTACGCGCAGCCCCTGCGTTACCGCCGCCCGGCCATTTCTGCTTCGAGGCAGCGGCGTGTAAGAACAAATTATAAGGTACAATGGTCGTCCCAATCAGAGCGATGGCCGTGAACAACCCATTTTCTGGAAGACGTGGAACAAACCCGCTGAAGAGTTTTGCGATATCTGGACGGACGAAAAACGCGCTTAACACAAAAGCCAAGCTCATAATGATTACTAGCGTTATCAGAAGCCGCTCAAGCCACTCATAACGGCCAATACCAACAGCGATCGCGGCAATACTTGCTATCGTCAAGATGAAGACATTTCGGTCAATCGAGGCCCCTAATACGATGGCTTCGAGGCCAAGCGCACCCCCGGCAATATTGCCAGCCTCATACGCGCAGTTCCCGATAAAGAGCGCTGCAAAGACAAGTCCGCCAATCGCCCATTTCAGGGCAGGTGATGGCGCGCTTTGCATCAGCGCTTCGCCCAGACCAAGCTGCGCACCCGCGCCGAGGCGCGCTGCCATATCCTGAAGGATAATTGTTGCGATGGTGGCAAAAACGAGGGCCCAGAGGAGGGCAAACCCGAAATTCGCCCCTGCGAGGGTACAAGCTGTGACGGTTCCAGGGCCAATAAAGGCCGCCGCAACGAGAACGCCTGGACCAAGATCAAGCTTCATGGATTTGCAGGAGAAGCCTGTATGCCGCGCTTTGTTGTCAGATAAGTCGCGAAACTCGCCAGCCAGTGACTTCCGGAGTAGAACTCATCAGACACCGCTTTGATGCCAACACCCTTATGAAGCGCTGAGGAGGCCAGCAAGGCATCGATGCGCGGATCAGTGTCTGGGAGGGCACTCGCGATGCCTTCCAGTGCCCAGGCTCTGGAGAGATTGACCCCATCAAGATGAACCAGCTTGCCATCTGAAGCGTCCAAAACAATCCCCGGTTCGAGCCAATCGCTCGCTCCATCAAGCGGGATTTGAGGCAAGAAATCAGAGAGCCAGGTGGCGAATGCTTCACGGCTCATCACCCGACGCATTAAGTCAGCTTGCATGAGACAGGGCGACAAGAAATCTTCGCCAGACGGCTCATACGATAGCGGGCAGTTCACATCATTAAGATGAAAGCTCAGCGTCTTTTCAACGAGCTGCGTTTCAAATTCGGTGTCTCCAACGGTCCTTGCATAGTCGATCATCAGCCCGAAAGCGAAGGCCGTTTGATTGTGCGTACCGAGGCGAACCGGATACTGTAAATTTGGTAACCAGGCGCGCGTGTTGGCCACGATTGCGTTTTCAAGCGGGCGCAAAATCTCTCGCCAC
>JBCCDF010000115.1:0-8864 GCA_039030935.1 Pseudomonadota bacterium
GCCTGCTCCAGACCGACAGTACCAGCGAGGACGATCATGTCAGCGACTGACGCGCCATGCTTTTCTGCAATCGGCGTAAGTACATTCAAAACACGATCCAGGCGCTCCGGCTCGTTACCAGTCCAGCCTTTCTGAGGTGCGAGGCGAATACGCGCACCATTTGCGCCGCCGCGCTTATCAGAGCCGCGGAAGGTGCGGGCACTGTCCCAAGCGGTCGTGATCATATCGGTTTGCGACAAACCAGACGCAGCAATCTCAGCTTTAGCTGCTTCGATATCGTAGTCGCTGTTGCCAGCTGGGACAGGGTCCTGCCAAATCAGATCCTCTTCCGGAACGAATGGTCCGATATAATTGACTTTTGGCCCCATGTCGCGGTGCGTTAGCTTGAACCAGGCGCGCGCGAAGACATCAGAGAAATACTCGTGGTCATCCCGGAATTTCTGACAGATTTCTTTGTAAGCCGGATCGACTTTCATCGCCATATCCGCGTCCGTCATAATCGGCTTGTGCTTCACGCTTGGATCAGTGGCATCCGGGAACATGTGCTCTTCGTTGATGTCGACAGGTTCCCATTGCCAAGCGCCTGCCGGAGACTTTGTGAGTTCCCAGTCATAGTCGAAGAGGACTTTTAGATAACCATCATCCCATTGTGTTGGGTTTGGCGTCCACGCGCCTTCAAGGCCAGACGTGAAGTGCTGATTCGCATTGCCCGTTGCATCGGGGTTGTGCCACCCAAAGCCAGCATGCTCCATCAGACCAGCGGAGGGTTCGCGCCCGATTTTATCGCCGGCCATCGCACCATGAGCTTTACCAACTGTGTGACCGCCAACGGTTAGTGCAGCTGTTTCCTCATCATTCATGGCCATACGGGCGAATGTTGTACGGACATATTTTGCTGTTTCAGCTGGATTCGGCTGACCGTTCACACCTTCGGGGTTCACATAAATCAGGCCCATATGTGATGCGGCAACGCCCGCATCCATTGTGTCTGCGTCAGCAATATTCTGAACACGATTATCAGTCGGGGCGAGAATTTCGGTCTCTGCTCCCCAGTTAATGTCGATCTCTGGCGCATAGACATCTTCGCGGCCAAAGCCAAAACCATAGACTTTCAAGCCCATATCGGCGTAAGCAACTGTCCCCGCGAGCGCTGTCAGGTCAGCCCAGCTCAGAGCGTTACCGTACTTTTTCTTGACCGGCCAAAGCAAGCGGCAGGCCTTGTCTAGGCTTGCATTGTCCGGCCAGGAATTAAGCGGCTCAAACCGAATATTACCGGTTCCAGCACCGCCGCGGCCATCGGCCAAGCGATAGCTGCCTGCGGCGTGCCATGAGAGGCGGATCATCAGGCCACCATAATGACCCCAATCAGCTGGCCACCACTCTTTGCTGTCGGTGAGGACGGCTTTTACATCGTCCCAAACGCCCTGAAAATCGAGATTTTTAACGGCCTTGCGATGATTATAGTCTGGCCCCATAGGATTTGTGGGCGCGCCGTGCTGGCGCAAGATGTCTAGGTTGAGGGCTTCAGGCCACCATTTGGTGGGGCTGTTCCCGGTCCCTGTATTTCCGCCATGCATAACGGGGCATTTTAGGTCTTCTGCCATCGATGACTCCTGCGAATGATTGTCATTTAGATTTTTTATTGATGATATGAGATACTGAGTTTTTATCTATATCACCAATCGATTTTTCAAACTGGCGACATAGAAAATATTTGTACCTCTCCAAAAGGCTCGATCTCTGTCTTTCCGCGAAGCTATTCGGTTGATCCAGAGCGCAATCTTTAAAAAGTCTTAATCCGGCCCTGTTCGCGGCACCTGAACTCAGTTTAGATGAGATCTGACACAGGGAGGATGACATGAAACGATCTGATTTAGCGGCACGTGCCCTCATAATTGGCACCCTCATATACGGCCTGGTCGCTTGCGGTTCTGATGAGCAGACCACAGACATTCCTCCTCCTCCTGAGGAAGCCAGTATTGGAGACGTCGTTGAGCGGTCACGTTCTGATCAGGTCGCTGCTGAGCGGCGTGAGCGCGAACGGCAGCGCCTCGCTGCGCGCACCGGCCCGACGAATTTTGAATATGTCAGATACAGACCAGATACGAGTGGGGATCTCCCAAAGGCGTGTTTGGTTTTTTCAGCGCCCTTAGATAACGACGCCGACTATTCGATCTTTGTTGACCTCACCGGTGACACTGAACCTGCTTATGAAGTTAATGGAGAGCAACTCTGCCTAGGGGGGCTGTCTTTCTCTACATCCTACACGGCCACCCTGCTCGAAGGGCTTCCTGATGAAGACGGACGTGAGCTCAGCCGCGAAGAAGACGTTCAAATCAGTTTTGAAGATCGTCCTCCTTATGTCGGGTTTCGTGGGTCAGGGATCATTTTGCCACGAAGTGATGCCGACGGATTGCCGATTGAAACGGTCAATGTTGATGAGGTCCGGGTAACCGTTTCGCGTGTTAATGATCGTGCACTGGCTTATAAGTCCTTGAACCAAGGCGTCGAAGCCAGTGAAGGGCGTTACGCGTATGTCTATGGTGATGAGAATCCGTCCGATGTTTCGAGCGAGATTTGGTCAGGCACAATGGCTATTGAAAATCTCAAAAATGCGCCCGTCGTGACGGTCTTTCCCCTCCCAGATGTGATTCAGACATTGGAGCCGGGGGCCTATTATATTGAGGTTCAGGATATGAAAGAGCTGGGCCGTTATAATGGTCCTGCAGCCTCCGCAAAGCGTTGGATCATGCTCACCGACCTCGCTCTGACGGCGTATCGTGGGCAGGAGGTCTTGGATATCACGCTGCGGTCTCTTCAGGATGGCGGTGTGCTCCCCAACACGCCTGTCCAACTGATCGCGCGAAACAATGAGATTTTGGCTGAAGCCGAGACCGGAATTGATGGGCGGGTTCAGTTCAATGCTGAACTTCTCGCGGGTCGCGGAAATATGGCACCGAAGCTGATCATGGCGAGAGGGTTGAAAGGTGACACAGCGGTCCTCGACCTTACGCGGGCTCCTGTGGATATGTCTGAGCTTGACGTTGGTGGTCGTGTCACGCCCGGCCCTATTGATGGGTATCTCTACACCGAAAGGGGTATCTATCGCCCTGGTGAAACCGTTCATGTGACAGCGCTGCTGCGTGACCGCGCAGGTCGGGCCATTGAAGATCGCGCAGGGACACTCATTACTTATCGTCCAAATGGGATGGAAGCCATTCGCGAGCGCTTTCTGGTTGCACAAGCGGGCAGCTTGCAGCGCGATATTGAATTGCCAAAATCTGCGGCGCGTGGCGTTTGGCGCAGCGTGTTGGAAATTGACGGATTGGGGCGGGTCGGATCTGCCTCCTATTCTGTTGAAGATTTCGTCCCGCAGCGTATCGCTGTCGACCTCACCGCTGAAGACACGCCGATTCTCGAAAATGAAAGCCCGCGCGAGGTCGAAGTTGAGGCACGCTTTCTATATGGTGCACCGGGCGCAGCGCTGATGGTGAAATCACAAGCGCGGATTGAGTTGGATCCCTCGCCATTTAACGGGTATGACGGCTTCAAATGGGGCAGCCATAGCGACACTTTCCGAGAACAAATTGTCGATATCGTCGATCGAACAACCGATGGAGCAGGTAAGACAACGCTTCGTCTTGATGTGGGCCAACGTGGAAAGGGGTCTGGTCGCCCGTTGAGGGCCAATGCCGTCATCAGCGTTCTAGAACCCGGAGGCCGCGCAGTCACAGAGAGCGTTCGCATCCCTTATCGACCTGACGCGCTTTATCTCGGTACGAAACCGACCTTTGAGGGGCGTGTTGGTCGCGACGACACAGCGGTCTTCAGTGTTGCCGCATTAGCAGCGGATGGTCAGGCTATAGATGTCGATCTACGCTTCAAAGTTCTAGCAATTGACTATCACTATGACTGGTATCGCGAGAACGGACAGTGGAAATGGCGACGCTCCAGAACGGTCCGCATAGTCAATGAAGGGCCTCTGCGAACAGATAATGGTGCGGCTCAAATTAGTGCCTCCGGTCTTGACTGGGGGGCTCACGAGTTGATCGTTGAAAGCGAAGAGGGCGCCAAAGCCAGCCGCGAGTTTTATGTTGGGTGGGGCGGCCAAGTCTCCGATAATGGTGTCGAAGCGCCTGACCGCGTGCAGGTCAGCCTCGATGATCCGATCGTCGTTGCAGGACGTCCTGCAGCGCTGACGATTGTCCCGCCCTATGATGGCGAAGCCCAAATCGTTGTTGCAACCGACCGCATTCTGTCCGTCGAAACTCGCCCAGTCGAAGCAGAGGGGACACAAATTACCCTTCCTGTGACCACAGAGTGGGGCGAAGGGGCCTACATTATGGTCAATGTTTACACCCCTCGTGACCCAATCGTACAAGCGAAACCGCGAAGAGCTGTCGGTGTTGGATATGTTCCCGTCCGCGTTGACGAACGAACCTTTGAGGTGAATATCAACGCCCCCGAACTTGTGCGTCCGGGCGCGCAGGAAACCATAAACGTTAAGCTCGACAATGGTCCAAGCGGTCAGGCTTATCTGACACTTGCCGCTGTGGATGAAGGGATCCTGCGTCTAACTAAGTTCAACTCGCCTGACCCTGTCGACTGGTTCTTTGGCAAGAAGGCTCTCGGTGTCTCGCTTTTTGACGATTATGGCCGCTTGCTTGATCCAAATCTCGGACTTCCTGCGGAGGTGCGTAGCGGTGGCGACCAGCTGGGCGGCGAAGGTCTTAGCGTTGTGCCGACCAAAACGGTCGCGCTCTTTTCTGGTGTCGTTGAAGTCGGCCGCAATGGCGAAGCGAATATTCAGGTTGATATCCCTGAATTCAATGGCGAGCTTCGCCTTATGGCTGTTGCATGGTCAGACACAGGATTGGGCTCTGCAGACCAGCCTATGACGGTGCGCGATCGAGCGCCAAGCGAGGTGATCTTCCCGCGTTTCCTTGCGCCAGGAGACCAAGCGACCGCAACGCTGAGCATCGACAATATCGAGCTCGCTGACGGTGACTTCAACGCAACTCTGGTTTCAACAGAGCCGGTTAGCGTAACCAGTGGGAGTCTCACTCAGCTGGTTTCAAATGGGCAGCGCTTTGATCAAGGTTTAACGATTGAAGCTGCCGATGAGGGGATCTCACGACTTCGTCTAAATGTTGAGGGGCCAGACGGGTTCGCCACGGAGCGATCATATGCCATTCAAAGCCGCTCGCCGTTCCTACCAACGACAACAATAGACCGCGCGCTCATGGAGGCAGGACAGACCTACGCACCTGATCCTGCGCTCTTTGCGGATTTTGTTCCCGGCACAGCTGAGATGGTCGTCAGCTTCAGTGGTCTGCCTGTCGATCCGAATGCGCTTTATCAGTCACTTGCCCGCTATCCCTATGGCTGTACTGAACAAACAATCAGCCGCGCCATGCCGCTGGTCTATGCGGAGCAACTCCTAGAGCAGGGCGCAAGCGATGACGGAGCGTCGGCCCGTGAACAAGTCCAAGCTGCTGTTAGTATCGTGCTGAACCGTCAAAGCGACAATGGAGCTTTCGGCCTTTGGCGCGAGGGCGATCGTAACGCTTCGCCATGGCTAGGGGCCTATACGGCAGATTTTCTCTATCGCGCGGATCAAGCTGGATATGAGGTGCCGAAAGCTGCTCTGGAGCGCGCCTATGAGGCGCTGCGTGCTGTCGGCCAAGGCGATGCGTGGCGCGTGTATGGATATAACACAGAAGTCTATGAAAGCCGCTGGCATGACGACACCGAACGCAAGCTGATGCAGAGGTCTGCTCCTTACGCGATGTATGTTTTGGCACGGGCCGGTAAGGCTGACGTGTCTCGTTTGCGGTATCTTCATGATCGAGAGCTTGAGGAGATGAAATCCCCACTGGCTCGTGCACACCTTGCTGCGGCGCTTGCCTATATGGGGGACCGATCCCGCGCCAATAGCGCATTCTCATCGGCAGAAACCGCGCTTGGATACATCAATAATGGCGATTATTATCAGACTCAGCTCCGTGATCTCGCCGGCGTTCTCGCCTTGGCTGCAGAAACAGACTTCAACGAGCATGTTGCGCGCCTTGCTGAGAAATTGGCGGAAGATACACCGGAGCCAAATCGTCTAACCACGCAAGAAAAAGCGTTTATGTTGCTCGCCGTCGATGGCTTATCCGGTGAGGATGGCGCGAGTGTCGCTGCGAGTGGGGTACGCCGGGGTCAAGATGGTCGACGTTTCTTTGTCACGCAGCAACAGGTCGATAACGGCGTCAGTTTCCGGTTGCGTCGCAATTCCAGCGCCGCCTTCAGGACCGTTGTCGTAACAGGCTCGCCTCTGACTGCCCCGCCCGCAGTCAATGAAGGGCTAGCGGTCACCAAGTCGATCAGGGATATGCGCGGTGGACGGGTCAATCTGAACAGCGTCAAGCAAGGCGATCAGATGGTCGTCGTCCTTCGACTTGATCCGCAGCAACGCCGGAACAATCCTGTAATCGTCGCGGACCTATTGCCTGCCGGATTTGAGATCGAGACGATTCTGCAACCGGCAGACGGTAATCAAAGTGGCGAGCGAGACGGTGCGTTTGCATGGATCGGTCGAATTGACCGCGCCGAAACGGCCGAAGCACGCGATGACCGCTTCATTGCCGCAATCGACGTTGTCGATAAAAATCGAACACTTGCTTATGTCGTGCGTGCAGTCACACCGGGAACATTCGCCCTGCCAGGCGTGGCAGCGGAAGATATGTACCGCCCGGATGTTTTTGCCCGAACGAGTGCGGGTACAGTCACCATTCAGGCGCAAATACCCGGGCCGGGTGGTGCTCAGTGATTGTATGGCTAAAGCGAATTGGGGGTGCTGCATTTATCGTGCTGCTCGCTCTATTCTGTCTGGATAGGGCGTTTCCTCCGCCCATTGAGCGAGGTTACAATGTCTCAATCATGGTCAGTGATCGCTCAGGGAAACCGCTTCGAGCCTTTTCCTTAGATGATGGCCGATGGCGCTTCGCAACGCAGCTCGGAGATGTTGATCCGGTCTTTATTGAGGCTTTGTTGGCAGTGGAAGATAAACGTTTCTATGGTCACGCAGGCGTCGATTGGATCGGTATGGGCCGGGCCGCACTGACCTCTGCCCAAGCGGGCCGGATCGTCTCTGGCGGGTCAACGATTACAATGCAAACGGCACGGCTTCTAGAGCCGCGCCCGAAGCGCACAATTAGCGCGAAGCTGATTGAGATGTGGCGCGCCCATCAGCTCGAATGGCGACTCTCTAAGCAAGAAATATTAGAACTCTACCTCACTTTGGCCCCCTATGGCGGCAATATTGAGGGTATTCGCGCGGCGAGCTGGCGATATTTCGGGCGCGAGCCTGATCGGCTTAGCGATGACCAAATCGCGCTTTTGATTGCTCTCCCGCAATCGCCAGAGGTCCGTCGGCCAGATCTAAGACCTCAAAATGCGAAAGCCGCACGTGCCGAAATTATTGCAAAACTTAAGCGACATGGTTTCCTATCAGAAATACGCGCACAAGAGGCGCGTGAAGCATCACTCCCAAGCAAGCGATATGCGTTCCCAGCTCGAGCCTGGCATGGCAGCGAAAAGGCTGCTTCCGGTAGCTCCGTGGATGTAAGATCAACTCTAGATGCCGATCTGCAAGCCAATCTCGAACAACTTGCGAAACGCGCTGCTAAAAGTGAGGGCGATACAGCTCAGGTCGCGATTCTGGTTGTCGATATTCCAACACGAGCTGTACGAGCTGCCATTGGGTCAGCCGATAGATCACGACCGGGTGGATGGCTTGATCTAACCGCTCAGCCGCGGTCACCCGGCTCGACCCTTAAACCATTTATCTACGCTATGGCATTTGACGATGGCAGCACCGCGCCAAACACACGAATCGCTGATCTGCCAAAGCGATTTGCGAGTTACCAACCCGAGAATTTTGACCGCATGTTCCGCGGTGATGTACGCATTGCAGAAGCGCTGCAGCACTCGCTCAACGTGCCAGCAGTGCTAACTTTAGACCGCGTCGGAGCAGGGCGCTTTGCAGCAAATATCGCCCTCGCTGGAGCCCCTCCACGGATTGTTGGTGGTGCAAAGCGCGAACCGGGGCTGGCACTTGCGCTTGGAGGAGCAGGCTTAACCGGGCAGGAGTTAGCTGTGCTTTACTCAGCGCTTGGTGATGATGGTCGCGCAAAACCACTCATCTGGCGAGAAGGTGACATCGCCCGAAACTTGGACCGAGCAAACTATCGATTAATGAGCGCTGACACGGCGGAGACCGTTTTAAAAATCCTGCGCGAAACTCCACCACCAGAAGGGCGTATGCCTGGACGGTTGACGAAGAATGCTCCTGACATTGGATTTAAGACCGGAACCAGTTATGGCTTCCGCGATGCTTGGGCGGCGGGAGTATCCGGTCGTCATGCGATCATTGTCTGGGTTGGTCGGGCTGATGGCGCCCCCCGTCCGGGAAAGACAGGGCGAAATACGGCGTTGCCCATTCTGTTCGAGGTCGCTGATCGAAGTGCCGAGCTTCTTGGGCAGACAACTGAGAATCGAGTACGTTTGACGAGCGAGAGACCACCGACGGCCCGCGGGGCTCAAACGCAGTTCGAAGAGGCGGACTTACCACCACAAATTCTGTTTCCTCCAAAGAATGCAGAGCTTTGGGCCGGTAATGTGAATAGAGCCCGTGCGCGTGCCTTTGTATTTGCTGGTCGAGGTGATGGTGCCCTTAACTGGTATGTCGATGGTGACCCTATTCTTCCGGATGCCGGAGGCTTGCCCGCTTGGACACCAAATCAGGACGGCTTTTATCTCGTTAGCACGGTTGACTCTGTGGGAAGGACAAGCTCGGTACGCGTTCGTGTGCTCGGAGC
>JBCCDF010000116.1:0-8844 GCA_039030935.1 Pseudomonadota bacterium
AGTTTGCCCTTGCATTCCCACCACTCCCACAAGTAAACCCGCCGGTGGAGACGTGGCCGAGTGGTCGAAGGCGCTCCCCTGCTAAGGGAGTAGACGGGCAACCGTCTCGAGGGTTCGAATCCCTTCGTCTCCGCCACCCCGGCTTTTCCCCAATTCCCGTCATTATCATATATGCCTTAAAGATAAGGTTCTTCGCGTCGTACCTGACGCGGAGGCTTGCTCTTGATTTCCTTCGATCTGCCCCAATATGTTTTATTGTGTGGTATGAAGCGTGGTATGAGGGGCGGTGAGATGATCTCGGGAAAGCTGACAAAGCGGCAGGTGGAAACGCTGGGGCCGGGACGGCACGGCGATGGCAACGGCCTCTATCTCGTTGTGGACCCATCTGGCGCGCGCCGATGGATCGTTCGCGTTACTGTAAAAGGTCAAAGGAACCGGCAGGGCAAACCGCTCAGAACCGATTTCGGACTCGGGGGCGCGGACGTAGTCACGGTGCATGAGGCGCGGGCGAAGGCGCTTGAGCATCGGCGGCTAGCGAAGTCTGGCCTCAACCCGCGATACAACGCGAAACAGGATATCCCGACCTTCGAGGAGGTCGCGCGGCAGGTCCATATCGAGCGCCTGCCAACCTGGAAGAATGAAAAGCACGGCACCCAGTGGATCAACACGCTTGCCGAGTACACCTTCCAGCGGATCGGGCGCATACCTGTGTCCGATATCGGCCAGCCGGAAGTCCTGTCCTGCCTCACGCCGATCTGGACCAATAAGCCGGAGACGGCGCGGCGGGTGGCGCAGAGGATCAGCACTGTGCTGGACGTTGCGCGCTCACGGGGCTTCCGCGCCGGTGAAAATCCCGTGGCCGCGATCCGGGCGGCAAAGGTTCTGCCCAAGGTTCAGAAGAAGCCGCAGCACCATGCGGCGATGGACTGGCGCGACGTACCGGCCTTCTATGCTGATCTGAAAGGGCGGTCTGCAATGGCGGCGCAGGCACTGCGCTTCACCTGCCTGACCGGCTCCCGCACGTCCGAGGTGCTGGGGGCTCAATGGGATGAGTTTGACTTTGACGCGCGCCTGTGGACCGTTCCGGCTGCCCGGATGAAGGGCGGCGAGGAGCATCGGGTGCCGCTGACGGATGAAATGCTTGCGATACTGGAGCCATTGAGGGCGCTGGGCTCCGAGGTCATCTTTGAGGGACAGAAGCGGCACCGGCCCCTCTCCAACATGGCCATGCTGATGCTCCTGCGCCGGATGAAAGTTGAGGGTGTGACGGTTCATGGCTTCCGCAGCACCTTCCGCGATTGGGCAGCGGAGGTTGCCCATGCGCCCCGAGAAGTTGCGGAGATAAGCCTTTCGCACAAGGTAGGCTCAAACGTGGAGAGGGCCTACGCGCGGTCCGACCTGCTTGAAAGACGTCGCAGATTGATGGATCGTTGGAGTGCTTTTGTTTGCGGCGAACCATCGAAAGTTGTCCGAATTGGCTAAAAATGCCCCTTCCACGTTATTTAAAGAAATTCCCGATCTGGAAATGATACATTGGGTCCCGGAAGAAGATTCGCCCCGACATATGGCCATATCAGAAGGTTTCAGAGTTGAGCGTCAGTATGTATCGTTTGACGAACTTTACAGGGCAATTTTGAGGCATGGTCCACTCTTTGTATGCCACGAACAAGTAGACATCATTTTTACAGCGGTTGGTGGTGATTACGACGGACATATTGTGGCAATTCGGCAATCTGGAAGAAATATTCGCAGAATACTGATCCAATCTCATTTATTCGAAATTGAATTTGGAAACTTCCAGGGCTGTATAAGCCACATCGCAAGCAACAACGCCGTTGGTGTTGAGGTCGAACTCAAGCATCTCTGGGATATGGCGAAAAAACTGGATCTAGACCCGAGCAAGGTAGACGCAGAACGGTCATACAACAGGCTTGAGATTGATGTCTTTGCGGCCCTCCAGCTGTACCGTTTAGCAGAAAGTATGATCGAAGGAGACGAGCGAGCGGAGTGTATTTTCAAGCTTGGGTTTGGAGTCGGGCGGTTGTTCTCGAGTGCTAAGAATATCGCAACATTGGAGCCGGATGCTCGTAGAGCTGACGAATATGCAAGAAGCTATAGAGAGCGAGGAAGAAAGGGGAGGTCCAAAGATCGCAAAACAAAGCGCCTTGAACACTTGTTTGGGCACATCAAGGCACTTGTAGAAGCCAATCCGGCTCTGTCCCGAATGAAACCAATTGAGGTTGCAAGGCTGGCGGTTTCCGACGCTGCCAAAGCGGAGCCAGCCTTGTGGTCGCAGGGGGCGGGCCAATTAGAAGCGTACCTGACCACATATGCCAGCGACGACACCTTCCGAGAAGCATTCTGGCGGCTATTCCCAACGACTGGCTAGCCGGTTTCCGAGAATTTCGCAATTGGGTAGCTGGAAGAACGAATTTACTCAACCGGCAAAGCAGTGATTCGTAACTGTTTAAATACGGAAATATATGAGCACTCTTGGATGCCATCAGATGTAGATACACAGGATATCGAGATGGCTGACCTATTCGAGCAGAACCGAAACTATGTTCTTGGCGACCCTGAACTTGAGATCATCGGAAGCCGAGAGAAACTCGCGCAATGGCGGCATAAGGGCCTCGGGCCTGCGTTCTATCGCCTTGGGCGCAAGATCGTCTATCGCGGCTCTGACCTGAACGCCTGGGCCAACCGGAACCGGGTGGAGGCCTCCAATACCGGGGCGCAGTGATGGCCCGACGCGCACAGTTGCGCCGGATCAAGGCGCACCGCACCTACACCATACAAGAAGCCGCGATCTGCACTGGCGTTACTGAGCAGACCATCCGGCGCTGGGTGAGCGACGGTTTGCGGATCATGGCGGAACAGCGCCCCTTTCTGATCCTTGGCTCTGATCTCAGCGAACACCTGAAAGAGAGGCGAGGCTCCGCCCACGCCCCAATGCCGGTTGGTGATTTCTACTGTCTGAGCTGCAAAGCCAAGTTGCCGCCCGCTCTTGGATTGATGGAATATCGCCCGCTATCTGACAGGCACGGCATGTTGCACGCCTTCTGCGGGGGTTGCGAAGGGCCAGTTTCAAGGATCGTGAGATGGGTGGACCTGCCGAGATGGGGCGAAACATGCGGAGCGCAAATCAGCATCGCACAATCAGCCTAAACGAACCCACGAACCCCTGTTGAAATGATCACTTCGAGGCGGAGGCCGACATGCGAAGACTGAACGAGCAAAATGAGCGCCTGAAGCGCGACTATCTCGGGTATCTGAAGGATGCCGAAGGATATGACGAGGCGACGCGAGACAAGGTCGCCGCATCGCTTCTGATGTTCGAGGAAGCGCTGGGCTTCAAGGCCTTCAAGGTGTTTCATCGCGACTGGGCGGCCACGTTCAAATCGCACCTTGAAGCCCGAAAGAGCCAGCGAACCGGAAAGCCGCTTGGCCTCTCCACTCGCGACGGGATATTGCGCGACGTGAAGGGGTTCTTTCATTGGCTGGCATCGCAACCGGGTTTCAAGTCGCGGCTGACCTACCACGATGTGCGCTACTTCAATAACAACGCGAAAGACGCGCGCGCGGCCCATGCCCAGCGCCCGAAGCGGTATCCCTCACTGGCACAGTGCGCCCATGCGTTTCGGCTGATGCCGCAGGAGACGGTTGTCGACCGCCGCAACCGGGCAATGTTCGCGCTTTGGGTGATGACGGGGGCGAGGGCCGGGGCGCTGGCCTCTTTGCGGGTGCAGCACGTCGATCTGATTGAGGGCGTGGTCTATCAAGACGGGCGCGAGGTCCGCACGAAAGGGGCCAAGTCGTTCGAAACGTGGTTCTTCCCTGTTGATGCGGTCTATCGCGAAGCCTTCGAGGCCTGGTTTACTGAGTTGACGGAACGGCACCTCTTTGGGCCGGGTGATGCGCTGTTCCCCAAGCAAAAGGTTGGGACATGGGGCGGTAGCTTCGCGGCAATCGGTCTGGACCCTGAGCCATACGCCAATGCACAGAAAGTCCGTGAAGTGATCGGTGGGGCCTTCAGCGCGGCGGGTCTACATCCGTTCAACCCGCATTCGATCCGAACCACGCTGGCGATGCTGGGAGACAAGCTGTGCCCCAACATGGAGGCGCGCAAGGCCTGGTCGCAGAACCTAGGTCATGAAAGCCTCGCGACCACGGTCAGCGCCTACACGCCGGTGGGGCGGGAGCGTCAGGGGGAGTTGATCAAGGGGCTAGGTCGGTGCCCCTAAACCGCCGATGTGTCCCACCAATCTCCCGCCAACCGTAAGGCTGGGGAAATTTGTGAAACGCATCGGCAAGTCCGCGCCTCAACCACCTATTGGGCGGCATCGTTCGGACTGTCTTTTCCCCTCCGGCCCCAGCGTTCTGGGGCGCGGGCCTTCGGGGAAAAGACAGCTGACCCCGTGGCCCATGTCCTGGTGTGGGCCGGGGTCAGCAGCGGCGCGCGTTGGCGTCGTTCACATTGTGAGGCGGGGTAGGGCACATGGCCAGCTACCACCTCTCCGTGAAGACGATTAAACGCAGCGCCGGACGCTCTGCCACAGCGGCTGCGGCCTATCGTGTCGGTGAGCGCATTGAGTGCCATCGAGCAGACCTTCATCCTGACACCGAAGGTCGCGCCGGATTGGGCCACGGATCGGTCCCGCCTCTGGAACGAGGTTGAGGCCTCCGAGACCCGCCGCAATTCCGTCACCGCTCGCGAATGGGAGCTGGCCCTGCCGTCCGAGATCAGCGCCGAGGACCGGTCGCAGATCACGCGCGACTTCGCACAGGAACTGGTCAGCCGCTACGGCGTGGCCGTCGATGTGGCGATCCATAGCCCGCACCGGGAAGGCGATCAGCGCAACCACCATGCCCATGTGCTGACCTCTACCCGTCGGCTGGAGCCGGAAGGCTTCACGGCCAAGACGCGCGTGCTCGATTCCGCGAAGACCGGCGGCGTGGAGATCGAGCAAATGCGCGGCGTCTTGACTGAATTGCAGAACCGCGCGCTGGAGCGGGCAGGGGAGGCAGAGCGCGTCGATCACCGGTCGCTCGAAGCGCAGCGGGACGCCGCGCTGGAGCGGGGTGACGAGCTGACGGCCGAGGAATTGGACCGCGACCCCGAGCTGACCGGGGGGCCGACGCATGGACTATAACACTTGCAATGTAAGCCATACTAGCGGACGATCCAGGTGTCCGCCTGCTGCAATAGAGGGAATTGAAATGCAACTTGATGTGCGATCAGCCCGAAATGAAGAACATGCACTCGCTTGGCCACTGTATCGGGCTTACATAGAAAAAAATATTTATCCGACATGCTCAACAGAATTATCGCGTGAAGAATGGTGTGCGGAAGAGCAAAGCAGATTTTCTGAAAGGTGGAATCCTCAAGATTTCTATATAGTTGAGATCGACGGTACATGCATCGGATGGGCTGAAATAAAAAATTCAAATAACAGCATTTTTTTCAATAACCTGTTTATCCAAGAAGAGTGGATCAAAAAGGGCGTTGCCGAAAGAATTTTTTCTGAAATGACTCCTGTGTGGAAAGCGCAAAAACGCGTGGTTCAGGTGCCAATCGCAGAGAACGAAGATGCAATGTCAGGAGCTATCAATCATCTTGAATCATTAGATTTTTCTCATGGGGTTTACGATGGAATATCCAGAACCATGATTGCCGATTGGACAAAATAGGAGACCATAAATGCAGCATTCCATTGAATCTGAAGTGTTTGAACTATTGGATGTAGAAGTTGAAACACTTCGCCGCGCAGCTCTTTCCAAGGGCCTACATTTTGACCCAACCAGGCGTCGGTATACTGCTGAAGAACTTGCAAGTTACGGGCTTGTGCGCGAAGCGTATAACTCTCAGGAACTAGCGGACTGGGGGCTCAATAATAGATCAGTAGTTACTTGCTTTGATAGCATTGTCGAGAACGCAAAAGCTGAGCTGCTTGTCGATGCACCGTTCGCGAAATCGATAAAGAAGTGGCAGATTCCAATTGATCTGAGTGAATCACGGTCGCTCATGAGTGAGTTTCCGCCCAATACAACCGTCGAGCCACACGTTCACCCCGCGAACACTGACGAAAATCCAGGTGGAAGCTTTCGATTGGTTATTGAGGGTGAGGTTGAGTATGCGGGAAAGATATTCCGACCGGGTGACTGGTTTTATATTCCAAACGGTGTTCCTTACTCATTCCGCACCAATGCCGATAGTCCCACGAAAATCTTCTACACATACGCTTTTTTTGCGCCATCGATGGGGAACCGCTTCTCTTACCCGGTCGACATAGCGCAAGAGCGAAGTGCGGGGACATCAGTGGCATAAATTTGGCGGGCGCGGCCGTTTGACAAAGCCGAGTGCCTGATCACAGCGAGCTGGGGCAATGTCGGAGCGCAGCCCGAGTCGCGCCATAACTTTTGACCTGGCGCATCACTCGGTGGACGGGGCCAGAACATCATCTTCAGAGCGTTATGAAAAAGTCAGCTGGGGAAGAGACCCGGTATGGAACACCCGCCCATTGGTACAATCCCTCCCGCTTCTTTCTCAAGGTCGGTTGCAGACGTCCCATCAGCCATTACTTCAGCAATACGCTTGGCCGACGCATCATCTACGCCCTGCTTCTTCAGCGCTTCGTAAAAGTATTCAAACCGTTCGTCTCTGGTTGTTTCAGCCATCTCCTACTCCTGAATTTAGGTCAATTTGCTCTTTCCATTCTATCGCGCGCTTGCCTCAAAACCGAAGAAGCTACCGCATTCTTGATGTTACACCGGTGGCCGGAGTGATGTGCAAAATCAACTAGTTGGCAACCTCCCATGCAGGCCAGTAGAACATCGCAATTGCTGCAAAGATGATGATCAAACGGAGAAAATGATAGCCAGTCTCTGGCAACGTCGTTTAACTCTACATTTCCCGCATCATCAAGGTGTCCACAATACTCATCCGGATCATCGAACTTCATCGTGCACTTCGTTAGATGCGAATCGGGAAGAAGGAACCAATTTTTGTTGGCGACAGCACCGCAGTGGAGCTCGCCCTTCCTAGTGAGGATTGAATCTTCAGCAATTGGGATATGCGCATCAGCTGCGAGGTCAAAAAGAAAACTGAATCTTTCGTGATAGATGTCGTTTGGGAGCACATTTTCCTCTGAGAACCGAAATGTATCAATCACAGGCACAAAGCTGATCTTCACGAGAGGGACGAATTTGGAAAGCCAGTCTAAAAGCCTCCTCCACTCCTCGGGATCGGTTGGTGTATGTGCGGATATATTGACCCTTATGACTACATCCAGCTCACTGCCTTCGAACTCTTTGTCTAGGCATTCTATTCCGGCCTGAATCTTATCGAAGGTACCGCGACCGCCTACGTTGGGTCGGTGAAAGTCATGGTGTTCTTTAGGACCGTCAATGCTGATCTGAATGGTTCGAAAGCGACAGGCCCGGAACAACTTAGCGACCGCATCGGAAATCAGAACGCCGTTGGTGGAAGTGTACGCTGAGTACTCCACACCCTTAGCGTCGCACTCTGCAATAAAGTGTTCCGATAGGCTCTGTATTCTATCGGTTTCGAGAAGCGGCTCCCCGCCCCACCAAGTCACGGCGATTCTGTCTAACTCATCTATATGGCGAGAGAAGAATCTTTTAAATCGAACCTCATCGGTATTCGAAAGTCGCACCGTTCGATGGTCTTGATTGCAGTAAACACATCGAAGATTGCATGCGTGAGTGAGAACGACAGCTAACCCGGCGTCCTTTGGAAGAAACTTCTTTCGAACAAATGTGCGCTGTAACTCGT
Source organism: Pseudomonadota bacterium (assembly GCA_039030935.1). Classification (GTDB taxonomy): domain Bacteria; phylum Pseudomonadota; class Alphaproteobacteria; order Caulobacterales; family Hyphomonadaceae; genus Henriciella. Next base: position 7,796 of record JBCCDF010000116.1, read on the forward strand.
CTAGTTCATCAAAGTCACCAGAGATTAGGAAGCCATTCCTGGTCAGCCGTTCAAGCAAACCGGTGCTTCTGGAGTGATCCACTATGTGGGCGTCTGGTGCACTGCCAAGGAGGGAGTGAGCAATACTGAACTCAGAGTCATCTAGCTCCAAATACCGGCCATTGAAAAGATTGGCCAATATCCATGTCCCAGTATCATGATCGCGAGCAAAATGCACATAGCGCCCGCGCTGTAAGGTCGAATCCAACATTGGGTTTCCGCAACAGAATCTTAAATTTCAGCTCCCTCTATAGCACAGTTTTGATGTTGGTGCAGCAGCGAACATCTCTGCAAGAACGGTCGTTTTGGCCTGTGGCACGGATCAGATCAGCCTCAGTCAGATGTTGTGAACGGGCCAGAGGTCTTCAATCTTCCGGTACACATCCATGAAAATGAACTTCTCCCTGCCGATCCCATCCTTTAGGGCCTGTGGAAAACTGGCCATCGTCCCGTAGTCTGGCATAATCACAAACTCTACCTGTTGTAGAGTGAAAGTGAAATTATGTGGAACGCGCCATTCCCGCTCGTGCAAATAATCTATGGGATGACTTTGCTTGTCGTGGCCAGCCTTGGATGCAGGACGAAACGCGGGCCAGTACGGCGTCACAAACGTGTAGTTGGTACCTTCCCACTGTTGCTGACCAAACAAGTCGTTCCGAACATAGTAAGCAGGGCCGCCGCCAGCTGCAAAAACGCGGGCTTTTGCAAAGCCAAGACCAAAAGACGAGTACTGTTCAGCATGGGCTAACAAGCTTGACCAGGGACACTCAGTAAAACAAACAGCCTCTCTGTTATTCCAGGGTAATCTGCTCGCATTGATCTGACCGTTGGTCAGCATGTCCTCCAGGTTGGCGCAAGCATCATTGCCCTTAGTAGAATGAGCAACGTAGTCTGAATCCTGACGGCCTGGCATGATGTTCCCTTAAATTGGCTGATTAAAAGTGGTGGGTTTTGTCCCCGGCAGGACTTCGTCCCCGGCGGCTCCGTCGCGGGAAGCGAAGCAAGTCAAT
>JBCCDF010000117.1:0-8779 GCA_039030935.1 Pseudomonadota bacterium
GAATTCCATATCCTTCAATGAGCCATCCAAGGCTGCATTCAAAAGAGCGCGTGTCTCTTTGATCGGCATACGCGTTCCGACGCCGTAAGGACCACCGGTCCAACCGGTGGAGACCAACCAGCAATCCACATCATGCTTGGCGATTAGATCACGCAAGAGATTGCCATACTCGCTCGGATGACGCGGCATGAAGGGTCCGCCAAAGCAGGTTGAAAACGTCGCTGTCGGCTCCGTTACGCCTTTTTCAGTGCCCGCGACTTTCGCCGTATAGCCCGACAGGAAGTGATACATCGCTTGAGCTGGGGTCAGCTTAGCAATCGGGGGAAGGACGCCAAACGCGTCCGCCGTCAGCATGACCAGATTTTTAGGCTGACCACATCGACCTGTTTCACTGGCGTTCTCAATCGCCGAGATCGGATAAGCGCCGCGTGAGTTTTCAGCGAGTGTATTATCTGCAAAGTCCGGCTCATGCGTATCCTCGTCAATCACGACGTTTTCGAGAACTGTGCCCCACATTTTCGTGGTCGCATAAATCTCTGGTTCTGCGCTCTCAGACAGATTGATCATTTTCGCGTAGCAGCCGCCTTCAAAGTTGAAGAGACCATTTTCCGACCAGCCATGCTCATCATCCCCGATCAGAGTCCGGCTCGCATCTGCTGATAGAGTTGTCTTGCCAGTCCCTGATAGACCGAAAAAGATCGCTGCATCATCATTGCCACCGCAGTTCACCGAGCAGTGCATTGGCATCACGCCTTTTTCAGGCAGCAAGTAGTTCAGAATGGTGAAGACAGATTTCTTCGTCTCACCCGCATAGCTCGTTCCCCCAATCAGAACGATTTTCTTCGCGAGGTTAACAGCGATTACGGTCTCACTTCGCGTCCCATGCTTGGCCGGATCAGCCCGAAAGCTCGGGCTATTGATGATCGTGAACTCGTGATTGAAATGGTGGTACTCGTCCGCTGTGGGAACGCGAAGCAAATGCCGGATGAAAAGGGCGTGCCAAGCATACTCCGTCACAACACGCACTGGCAGACGGTGATCCATATCAGCGCCACCGAAAAGCTCTTGATGATAGAGCGTTTGACCCGCCAAGTGTTTCCTGAAGTCCTGCCACAAGGCCTCGAAGTGCTCAGGCGTCATTGAGGCGTTATTGTCCCACCAGACGGTGTCTTCGGTGACATCATCACGCACCGTGAACTTGTCCTTGGCACTCCGGCCTGTGTGCTGGCCTGTCTCGACAACAAGAGCACCGCCTTTCGCAATCTTCGCGTTTTCATTGCGAATGGCCTGCTCATAGAGCTTTTCAGGCGCCCAATTTTTTCGAACTTCCGCAGCTTCAACGCCTAGATCACTCAATTCTACCGATGATGTGAACACGATATGGCCCCTTACTTTTTGTCCTTATCAAACGCGGCGGTGCGAGACTGCCCGTTAAAATCGCGTCGCGCAGTAGAAGCCCAAAGATTTCGCCATGGCCAGTGGGTGATGTCTGTTTCGCTGCAGGTAAACGCTGTCAAAAACCTGTCGCATATAATTTGCGCAATATTCAGGCAATTTGACCACGTTTGAGGTCCCGTAAAATTTGGCGAACCGAATCAACGAGTTGTAATGACTGGGTTTGTGTCGGCATTGGGTCTTCAAAGAGTAGAGCTGTTATGACCTGCGCAGCCCACGGGGCAAACGTGAACCCTCTGGAGCCAAACCCTCCGGCAATATAGTAACCAGCCTGTCGAGCGATCTCATCTGGCACGCTCTGTCCTGAGCGTAATCCGGCATGGGTCTGCAAGACCCTATCAATGTCGGGCAGAGGACCGATCAATGGCAGTCGATCAGGCGTTGTTGCTCTAACGCCCGCTCGAGACTGAACTTTGCAAGCGAGGGCAGCACTCGACCAGAATGGCGAGAGGGCCCTGAGTGCATCACTATTCAGCGCGCGATCATCTTCGCTGACACCGACACCCTCGCCGGTATGATCGCGATAAGTTGCCCCCCAAAGTCGATCCCGTTCACTCGCGAGCGCATAGTGTCCGCTGGCAAGTGCCGAGGCTGGGACCTCCGTCTGATCCCGGACATAGTCCACTTGGCCTGCACGTGACTTTAACTTCAGCCATGGGAAGCGGTGTGCAAGTCGCCAGCCATCGGCGTAGATGACGGCATCAAATTCACTGTCTTCCAGTTGATCCGGTCCCGCTTTGCCCCATTGAACATCGGTGCCTGCGAGCAAAGCATCTATCAGGTCTGGGGGGCGAATGATCAGGGCGCGCTTGTGCAAGAGGCCATCAGGGACCGCTTCCAAATCCTCTAAGCCCAGAGGGGGATCAGCGAGAATCTTAGCGAAGCGCTTTCGATCTTGATCATCTTTTGCGCGTTGTAGAACCTCGGTTTCTTCAACGCCTGCCAAACCCTTATAGAATATGCGCGCGGCATTGTAGGCCTCAATGAAAAAGCGCGCTTGGGCTGTATCGTCGGCATCAATACGCGGCATGACAAGCGCCATGGGGTTCCCACTTGCGCCCTGATGAGGTTTCTGGGCCTTTTCGAAAACGCTCACATTCGCCCCCCGCGCTTGCAATATTGCGGCAAGGCATGCGCCAGCAATGCCAGCCCCTAAGACCGCAACTCTTGGCGGTTTTTTGGTCTCCGAACGCGCTCTCTCTTCACCAAGAACCGCTTCAAGTCGTTCGCGCTTTCGCCCATGGCCCGGGCGTTTGGAAACGCTAAATCCAGCATCGCTCAAACCACGCCGAACGGCACCCGCAACGGTGAATGTGGAGGCCATTGCACCCGACGCACTGCGCTCTGCGATCATAGGCCATAAAGTATCGCTCCACATACTTTCATTCTTGGCAGGGCTAAACCCATCCAGAAACCAGGCGTCGGCTTTAAACTGACTTTGAGGCAGCGTGTCTTGGATCAGCCCGATATGAAGCGTCAGGCTTAGTCGCTCATCTGGCCAAACATAATGATGAACGCCCTTCGCTCTGTGAGGCCATGCATCCACGAGTTTGCGGCTCAAATCGGCCAGTTCCGGCCAGACGCTCAGGGCGCGCTCTGCATCTGCCGCATCGAGGGGATAGCCTTCAAAGCTGACAAAGTTCAACCAGGCTGACGAGCTGCGTTCCCTGCGCCACAAATCCCATAAGGCTAAAAAATTTAGACCGGTTCCAAAGCCGAGTTCTGCGACCGTGAATTGGTCTCGACCCCTCAATCGATTTAGCAGGTCACAGGCCTCAAGAAAAACCTCACGGCTTTCTGATAGTCCGTCTTCAACAGAATAGTAGATATCGCCGAAGCGGTCATCGACAGGCGTCCCGTCATCTTTCCAGCTGAGTTGTGGGCGGTGCGGCAGGCGTGACATGGGCATGATTTAGAGTGACTGCCCCGCCCTGTCGACGCAGTGATACATCGTTCTAACTCGCCATCCATGACTCAGATTGACTTCACCCCAACACGCGCAGCAGGTCTTGCCCGCATGGCGCAGTTTCAGCCTTCAATGGGTCGGCACTATGCCAGTACCCGCAATCATGATTATGGCCCAAATGATCGTAGCAATCTGTCCGTTCTATCCCCTTGGGTGCGCAACCGTTTGATCACCGAACATGAGCTTGCATCAGCGGCCCTCTCACGATTTTCTCTGTCGAGCGCAGAGAAATTTGTGCAAGAAGTTTGCTGGCGGACGTATTGGAAAGGCTGGCTTCAGCACAGACCGACGGTTTGGAGCGACTATCTTGAAACGCGTGACGAAGCTCTCGATCAGGTTGAACGAAATGCAGGCTTGCGCACGGCCTATCAAGAAGCAGTGGAGGGTCGGACTGGCATAGCAGTCTTTGATGCTTGGTCGAAAGAGCTGACTGAGACAGGCTATCTCGCCAATCATAGCCGGATGTGGTTCAGCTCAATCTGGATTCACACGCTGAAACTGCCATGGGAATTAGGCGCAGATTTCTTTTTACAGCACCTCATGGACGGGGACGCGGCAAGCAATACTCTGAGCTGGCGATGGACAGCGGGGCTTCACACGCAGGGCAAAACCTATCTCGCGCGCCCGGATAATATCGTAAAATATGCGGGGCAACGATTTGAGCATGAATTCGGTGAGGACTGGCGCAACGGGTTTGATCGGTTGGTCAAGTCGGCGCCGCCCTTAAACGGCAGACCTAATCCGGGTGCGGGCTTCATCCTTGCCCCCGATCCAATGCCAACAGGGCCCATAGCGGTCTTACTGACAGAAGAAGACTTACATCCTGCTTCACTCATTCATCCGGGGACCGAGGTCACGGCCATAGCGGGAGCCAGTTTCGCTCATGCGCGATCTCCGAAAGGCGCAGGCAGATATGCGCAATTCTTTGTGAATGGAGCTTTGGAAGGTGCCCTGAAAGATGCAGGCGAGTTTTACAGTGTTGATCCAGAGCATCTGCCAAACAGATCGGCCTTCCACGATGCCGCTATGGCGTGGGCAAGTGGGTTAGGGATCAAATCGATTATCACAGGAGAGCCATCAGTCGGCTGGACCAAACCGCATCTGGACCGACTGAAGTCCGCGCTTGCGGATCAGGGCATTGAGCTGTGCTACATTCGCCGTGATTGGGATGAGGCCTTTTGGCCGCATGCGAAGAAAGGCTTTTTTGGCCTGAAGAAAAAGATTCCAAGCGTTCTCGCCGAACTGGGTCTGCCTGTTTAGACGTTTATTGCATAACTAATTTGCACAGCCTACTTATGGTCAGCTGCACGGCCCTGACCCATCTCAGTCGTCTAAAACAGGAGACCGCTATGACCGATATCAATATTATCCGCGAAGACGGCAAGTCCGGTGGGCGCTATGTGACCACCGTGGATGGTCATCAGGCGGAGATGACTTACTCACGGGCTGGCACAGAACGGATTATCATTGATCACACAGGCGTCCCAAGAGAGTTGGGCGGTCGCGGCGTTGGCAAAGCCCTCGTCTTTCAAGCCGTGCAAGATGCGCGCAAGGAGGGGTTGAAGATCATCCCGCTTTGCCCTTTTGTGAAAGCCCAAATTGAGCGAAATAAAGACTGGCAGGACGTGCTCGCTTAGGCGCGTTTCAAGGCGAGGATGATGAGGGCGAGCAGGATCCCTGCTCCGCCATAAAGAATTTCATCCAGCCAGAGCTCCATGTCTGTCCCGGCCGCGAAGAGCAGCCCCCCCAGAGCGGCAAAGATCACAGACCCGATTAGGGCCAACAGTCCGCCGCGCGGCAGATTAAGCGCGCTCAAAACGCCACCGATAACAATAGCCCCACCGCCTAGAATACGAATGAGGCTGGTCGGTGGTTCCAGGAGCGCCGCATCTAGAGGGGACCCACGACCAACGATCAGGACGACAGCATAGATCGCTTCGCGCAGAACCCATGCGCCAAGTGCCACAAGCGCTAGGCCGAGGATACGCCTCAACACGATCCCTACGCCTCGTCGAGTTCGATGGAGAAGAACATCGCATTACCGCGGCGCAAAACGCGGACTAAAGCAGGTTGCGGTGAGCGACGCGCGGCCTCATCCATCGCGAGAAGAGCAGACGTTGGGGAGGTCACCGCTTCAAAGCCGATCTCAATCAAAATGTCGCCAGCCAGAAGCGTCCCAAAACTCGGCCCACGCGGAGAAACGTCACGCACAACAACACCCTCAATGTCTCCTGTCACATCATAACGGCGTCGCGCATCATCGTCTAACTCGCCAAGCTCGATCCCAAGTGGATTATCGCTCAGCGCGCTATCCGGTTGGGGGGTCTCATCGGCGGGATCACTGCCGCTGCCCGGGAGTTGGCCAACTGTGAAACTGATCGTGCGCGGTGTGCGACCGCGGATGATCTCTACTTCAGCGACGCTATCAATTTCTGCCTCAGCGACAATCCGACTGAGCGCTCGGACATCGCTTACGGTCCGGCCATTAAAGGTCAGGACGAGATCACCAACCTCGAAGTCGACCTCGCTGGCCGGGCTGTCATCATTGATCCGTGTAATGATCACACCGTCATCACTGTCATGGCCATAAGCGGCTGCAATACGCTCATCGATGTCCTGCACATTGACGCCAAACCAACCCCGGCGCGCGGAACCGAATTCAATGATCTGATTGCTGATCTGACTGGCGAGATTGGCTGGAATTGAAAAGCCCAAGCCGACCGATCCACCTGTGGGTGAGATAATCGCGGTATTCACACCAAGGACTTCGCCATTCAAATTAAACAAAGGCCCACCGGAATTGCCGCGGTTAATCGCGGCGTCGGTCTGAATATAGTCGTCATAATTGCCAGAGCCGATTTCGCGATTGCGCGCTGAGACAATTCCAACAGAGACTGAACCGCCAAAGCCAAATGGGTTGCCAATCGCCATCACCCAGTCGCCAACATTTGCCCCGTCACTATCGGCCCAATCGACAAAGGGAAACGGGTCGTCCTGTTCGACTTTCAGAACGGCGATGTCAGTGGCTTCATCTGTTCCAATAAGCTCGGCTCGGATGGTTCGGCCGTCAGAGAACACAGCATTAATCTCATCTGCGTTTTCAATGACGTGATTGTTCGTCACAATCAGCCCATCTGGTGAGATGACAAAGCCTGAACCGAGTGATCCCTGCTGACTGAAGCCGTCTGGCTCGCGCCCGAAAAACTCATTGAATTGCTCCAGCGGGGAGCCTTCCGGGAATTCCGGCAGACCTGAAGGCGCGACGACTTGTTGGGTGGTAATATTGACGACGGCCGGCATCAGGCGTTTCGAGAGATCTGAAAACGTGTCCGGTCTTGAGTTTTGGTCAATCGCGTCCAGTACATCCGACAGTGATGTCTGTGCCTGAGATAGACCCGACACGCTCAGAGCTATAGCAGCTGCGATCAAGATATGGCGCATAACCTTCTCCACACAAGAGGAATGGCAGAACTATGGCGGTTCGTGCAGGAGGTGCAAGATTTCGCCTGCTTGGAGAGGCGATTTTCTTGCCTAGCGCTATCCAAGCGCAGCCTCATAGATCGCTTCATAATCGCCTTGGGTCGCCGGACGGGCATTGCCGCGGTGGGCGAGATCAACCAGCGCGTTTTCGACGATGCCCGGGCCGTCACTCATATTGAGGCCCATCTGACCGAGCGTCGCCGGCATGCCAATCTTCTCATTCAGCGCCTCTATCGCATCGGCGACATTTGCGCCTTCGCTGAGACCCATCGCGAAGCGGATGCGCTCATACTTTTCAGGAGCAGCGACCTCATTAAAACGCATCAGATGGGGCAAGAGCACAGCGTTCAAGGTGCCGTGATGCAGGCGCTTCTCATGCAAACGGCCTGCAGCATGGCTGAGCGCGTGGACGGACCCCAGCCCTTTCACGAAGCCAAGCGCGCCTTCATAGCTTGCCATCATCATATCCCAGCGCGCATCTTTGTCGGAGCCATCTTCAACGGCGCGCTGCAAAGCGCCCTTGCCTACAGCCCGTGTCAGACCCTCAAGCGCGACACCGTCACAGGGTGGGTTTTCAGACGGCACAAGGAACGACTCGATACAGTGGGTGACCGCATCCATGCCAGTCCCAGCCGTCAGAACGGGCGGCAGGCCAAGCGTCAGCTCTGGGTCACAGATCGCTGTTGAAGGGATCAGGTTTGGCGAGACAATCGTCTCTTTGAAGCCATTATTTAGCGTGTTGATCAGGCCAACCGAGACCTCAGAGCCTGTTCCGGATGTCGTCGGGATGGCGATCAGCGGCGGGATTTTCCCGATCAGTTTCGCGCCGCCTTTACGTGCGGCATACTTTTCCAAAGGGCCACCATGGCTGGCCAGCAGCCCCGCCGCCTTCGCAACATCCATCGGCGAACCACCGCCAATCGCGATCAGGCCGTCGGCTTCGCTGTCGGTATAGATCGCTGCAAGACGGATCGCTTCATCCTCGGTCGGATTGGGCTGTGTCTCGGCAAACACTGCTGCAGGGTCCATCTCCATCACGTCGAGAATCGTATCGAGAAGGCCCGCCGACTTAATGCCGGCATCAGTGACGATCACGGGACGCGATACCCCATTCTGCGCGAGAACTTTAGGCAGGCGCTTCACAGCGCCATGATCGAAAATACAGGTCGTCAAAAAGTTCATGACGGGCATGGGTGCGGCCTCCAAGAGTGTTTTATATTTTGAGAGCCACAAAGCGCATAACGCCACGCCGGGCAACACTGACATTGGGGTAGACAGCTTTAAAATAAAAGCCCCGGCATCGAGCCAGGGCTTTTTTCGTCAGATCGAAAGAGAAACTAGTCTTCCTTTTTCTCTTCCTCAGTGGCCTCAGCCTCCTCAGCCGGAGCCTCTTCGGCAGGGGCTTCTTCAGCAGCCGCTTCCGCTTCTTCTTTCGCGGCTTTCTCAGCAGCCTTCGCTTCTTTAGCCGCTGCTTTCGCCTCGGCTTCAGCTTCCTTACGGGCGGCTTCTTTCTCTGCCTTCTCTTCTAGACGTTCTTTGGCTTTGGCACCTGGCTCACCCTTATTTGGATTATTGCCGTGCTCCCAAGCGTAGATAACGTTACCGTCGACTTCCATCTGGCTAAGGAAACGCGCAACGCGGTCTGTCGGCTTCGCACCTTTCTTGATCCAGCTTACGGCTTTCTCACCATCGATTTTAACGCGGTTGTCGCTGTCTTTTGGCTGGCGAGGGTCATACGTCCCGATCTTTTCAATAAAGCGACCGTCGCGCGGCATACGCGAGTCAGCCACGACCACAGAATAGAAAGGGCGTTTTTTGGACCCGCCTCGGGCGAGTCTGATTTTGAGGGCCATGGGGTTCTCCTAAATGATCGGCATC
>JBCCDF010000118.1:0-8772 GCA_039030935.1 Pseudomonadota bacterium
ATTGCAGGTCGCGACAAAGCCATCCGGGTCGAGCATTAAAGCCTCGTCCGCGCCTGCCTTATCGGCCTGAATACAGGCGAGAATGCAATTGAGTTTCGAGTGGGAGTTGAGTTTCTGATCCTGTTCTGCCGGGCCTGTTCTACGTACATGGGCGGTGAATAAGGAGACACCTTTTTCAATGATTTCTGGCACCGGGGATTTATATTCTGGAATGATCACAATGGTTGGTGGCGTGATTGTAAAACGTGGGCCCTGATACGGGGTTTTTTTGATGCCGCGCGTCACCATCAGGCGGATGTGGACGCCGTCAGTCATGTCCTGCGCGTTAAGACAGTCGAACAGGCGCTGCTTTAACTCTTCTGGCGTTAGGCCGATATCCATATCAATCGTCTTGGCGCCCGCATAAAGCCGTTTGAAATGCTCAGGCAGGAAAGCGACGCCGCCTTTATGAACGCGCAAACCCTCCCAGACCCCATCGCCCAGCAAGTAACCGCTTTCGAAGACAGAGACGCTTGCCTCATCGCGGTGCTTTAAGTCGCCATTGATCGAGACTTTGATATCCGCATTGCGCGGGTCGTAGACAAAATCATGCACCCCGTGCGGATCGTCACTCATTAGCTGACCCGCCGTTCCTGACCTTCCCAGTACGGCTCGCGAAGGTCTTTGCGGAGGATCTTGCCTGACGGGTTGCGGGGCAGGGCGCTGATATAGTCGACCGATTTCGGGAGTTTGTATCCTGCGATACGTTCACGTGCCCAGGCGATGATGTCTTCCGCGCTCGGATTTTCGCCTTCTTTAGCGACGATGATGGCTTTGACAGCCTCGCCCCATTTTTCATCCGGTACGCCAATGACGGCAACGTCGGCCACAGCTGGATGGCCGAAAATGGCGTTTTCGACTTCAGCGGGATAGACGTTTTCGCCGCCTGAGACGATCATGTCTTTGACGCGGTCATGGATGTAGAGAAAGCCGTCTTCATCGAAGTATCCCGCATCGCCTGTGTAGAAGAACTCGTCCTTAATGGCGTCTTCGGTGGCTTCCGGGCGGTTCCAATAGCCTTTCATGACAAAGCCAGATTTGATGACAATCTCGCCGACCTCGCCAGTTGGGACCGAATTGCCCTCGCTATCGACACAGCGCACGACAGCGGCCGGCCATGGCACACCACAAGAGCGCAGCTTGCCCCAAGCCGGATCGTGGGCTTCGGGCGGCAGGAAGGTGCCTGCGCCGACGGTTTCCGTCAGGCCGTAAAGTTGCGTAAAGCGCGCGCCCATGACGCCGACAGCCGTGCGCAGCAGGTCTTCGGCGATGGGGCTCGCGCCATAGAAAACCTGTTTCAGCTTGGAGTAATCGCGGTCTTTGAAAGTTGGGTGCATAGACAGCATCAAGATGACAGCTGGCACCCAGAAGGCGTGTACGATCTCTTGGCTCTCGACCAGATCGAGGATCGCCGTCGGATCAATTTCGGGAAGGACGACCGTTTTCGCGCCTTGGGCCGTGGCCAGAATACCGACATTCACGCCTGCGACATGGAAGAGCGGCATAGCATTCATCACCGCTTCGCCGACGCCATAGCTCGACCATTCCAGCATGCCTGCCTGCTCAAAGAAGGCTTTGTAATTGCCATTGGTCAGCATGACGCCTTTGGGCAGGCCTGTCGTGCCGGACGTGTAGAGCTGGATAACATCGTCGTTTTCGTGAGTTTCGAGGTTGAGGGCGCTGCTGTCCTGGCTATCGCGCCATTGAGTGTATTCGGGCCAGCCTTGGCGTGTGCCTTCGACCGTGATGATGTGCTTCAGATGAGGGCATTCGTCTTTGATGTCTTCGATCATGTCGAACCAGTCTGGGCCGACGAAGAGGACGCGGACCTCAGCGTCTGAAAGGATGAACTGGACTTCAGGGGCTGCAAGACGCGTATTCACCCCATTCATCACCGCGCGAACTTTGGCGCAGCCAAACATCTGCTCATAATAAACAGCGGTGTTCTTAGCGAGATAGCCGACCCGTTGATCGGCTTCGACACCCAGAGATTTTAAGCCATTAGCGACTTGATTGGAGCGGGTCTCAAGCTGGGCGAAACTCGTCTCTTCGCCCTTGTACCAGAAGGCGATGTCACTACCGCGCACTTTGGCCTGATATCCCGGAATATCCGCCACATGCGGCATCGCCTTTACGTCCAGCATCGTCTCAACTCCCAAAATCTAGAGCGGTTTATCCGCCTCTTGCGAAAGCAAAGCTAGGCAAAACGGGCAAAAGGTCTAGACCTTATCGCGACCCATGACAGAGACACCTGAAAAGGACGAGATTATGAGCCAAGGATTTTCGACCCGCGCCCTTCATGCTGGAACCGCGCCCGACCCGACAACCGGGTCCCGTGCGCAACCGATTCATCAGACGACGAGCTTTGTGTTTCAGGATGCTGAGCACGCCTCGAAGCTGTTTGCGCTGCAGGAGTTTGGCAATATCTATACACGCCTTGGCAATCCGACGACCGGAGCGCTGGAAGAACGCGTTGCCAATCTTGAAGGCGGAACGATGGGCGTTGCGACGGCGTCTGGCCATGCCGCTCAAATGCTTGCTTTCCATGTCCTGATGGAACCGGGCACAAAGATCGTCGCCGCCAAACAGCTCTATGGCGGGTCGATCAATCAGCTCGGGCATGCGTTCAAGAAATTCGGCTGGGCTGTTGAGTTTGTTGACATGGATGATCTCGACGCGGTCGAGGCGGCTATGGATAAGACAGTTCGGGTGATCTTCACCGAAAGCCTCGCCAATCCGGGTGGTGTTGTCACCGATATCGAAGCGATCGCGGCCATCGCTGAAAAGTATGGCGTGGTCTATATGGTCGATAATACGATGGCCTCTCCATACCTGTGTCAGCCGCTCAGTCATGGTGCGCACATCGTTGTGAATTCGCTTACCAAGTTCATTGGCGGGCACGGCAATTCGATTGGTGGGATGTTGATCGATGGTGGCAAGTTCGACTGGAAAGCTCACGCCGATAAATACCCGACCATGGCCACGCCACAGGCCTACTATAATGATCTGAACTTTGCCGAAGGCTTCGGCGCTTTGCCGCTTGGGCCGGATGGCGCTGAAGTGGACATCGCTTTTGCGATTGCAGCGCGCGCGTTCAGTTTGCGCGATCTTGGCCCGGCGCTGTCGCCGTTCAATGCATTTATGATCCTGACAGGATGCGAGACGCTGCCTCTGCGGATGGACAAGCATTGTGAAAATGCCACGGCTGTTGCGACGTATCTATCCTCGCATGAGAAAGTCAGCTGGGTGCAATATGCCGGTCTCGCGGGCGACAAATACTATGAGCGTGGTCGCAAATACTGTCCGAATGGGGCAGGGGCGGTGTTCACGTTCGGTCTGAAAGGTGGACACGAAGCGGGTGTGAAACTGGTCTCGAGCGTTAAACTGTTCAGTCATCTGGCCAATATCGGCGATACACGTTCGCTGATTATTCATCCGAGTTCGACGACGCATAGCCAGCTTTCTGATCAGCAGAAAACATCGGCGGGTGCTGCGCCGGATACGGTTCGCCTGTCTGTTGGGATTGAGGATGCCAGTGACATTATCGCTGATCTGGAACAGGCGCTCTCAGGCGTTTAAACCGCAATCGGACTTTCCTTCCCTGTCAAAGCGCGTCTAAATAAGGACTGGCCACAGAGAAGGGCGACGCTATGGCAGACGCGCAGTCGATTATTCTTCATCAATTTGATCGTTCGCCGTTTTCTGAGAAAATTCGTCTTGCGCTGAGGATGAAAAACCTCGCTTGGGCGGCGGTGGAGATTCCCTCCATTATGCCGAAGCCCGACTTGCTGCCTCTCACAGGGGGCTATCGCCGTACGCCTGTGATGCAGATTGGTGCCGATATTTATTGCGATACCCAGCTCATGCTGATTGAGTTGGAGCGGCGCAACAAGATTCCGATGCTCAACCTTCCGGGCCATGAGGGGCTGAATAAGATCGTGGGCGCATGGGTGGATACGAAATGGTTCCAGGCCTCTGTTGGCGTGATCTTCGGTGAGATCGGTCACATGATGCCGAAAGAGTTTATCGATGACCGCACCAAGATGTCAGGTCGCCCATTTGACATTGAAGGGATGAAGGCGGCCGCGCCTTTCCTGAGAGATCAATGGCGTACGCAATTAATGTGGATTGAAGAGCGTCTTGACGGCGGGCGTCATGCAGGGACCGGCGATTGGCTTGTTGGCACGAAGCCCGGACTGGTTGATGTGCAGGCTTTTATGAACCCATGGTTTGTCGAGAAAAACACGCCGGATTTTCTGGCAAGGTGTTTTGAAGACGCCCCGCTGACCAAGAGCTGGTATCAGCGTCTGAAAGACTTCAAGGGACAGCCCGCTGAAGAGATTAAAGGTGAGGAGGCGCTGTCTATCGCATTCAATTCCGCGCCGCGTCTCAAGCCGACATCGACGGAGCATGAGCTGCGTGATTTTGAGCCCGGCGCCCGCGTTGCGATCGCCCCCGACGATTATGCCAAGGATTGGGTCGAGGGTGAGTTGGTCGTTGCCAATTCAGAACGCGTGATCATCGCGCGAAATCATGACAAAGTTGACAATGTTCACGTTCATTTTCCCCGTGTTGGATACCTTTTGCGGGGTGTGTAAGATTTTGAAATTCCACGCACTGTAAACCTAAAACAACGCTTCCTTAAGATCGGCAGCTTAATTGCATAGGAAATCTTTCGATCAGGAGTTTGTGTTATGCGTGCCCTTTTTGTCGTTCTTGTTTCGAGCTTTTTGCTGCCGGGTCTTGCCCTTGCCCAGACCAGCATTGTGAAAACAGGAAGTGTTGTTAGTCAGGACAATCGCCTGCCGGCGCATGAGCCGGATACGTATCGGTTTGGCATGGCCTACCTCTCAACCCGTGGTACGACACCCGGCCAATGTGAGGCCGCGTGTAATAGTGATACGCAGCGCTGTGCGGCATGGACGCTGGTCCCAGCGACCTTTCAGATGGGCCCGCGCTGCGAGCTGAAGCGAAACGTTGGCGCGCAAGAATATCGCCCAGGCGCCGTGTCAGGGATTGCGCTGCTCTATCAGCCGAACGGCACAGAGCTTCAAGAAGCCTTTGAACGCCGAACAGTCGCGACGCAGTCAGTGAGGACAACGTCATCAACAGTCAGACCAGCGGTCACAAGGTCTGTACCAACAAGGCCCGCGACCACCACTCCGACAGTCGTGACCCGATCTGTCACGACTAGACCCGTAACGGTGACGCCACCGAAAAACCCACTCTATCGAACGACAAACCCCGCTCCAACGCGCTCTGGTCAAGCTATATCGACAACAGCTGTGACACCAACGCCTGCACCCAAACCTGTGACTCAACCTACAGCGATGACGCCGAGTCCTCAGCGCCCGTCGCAATTTGAGATGCAGCCTGCGGCGCCGTCCACTGTGACAGCGCCAGTCCCGACACCAACCCCTCAAGTGCAACCGCTGCGCAGCGAAGTCACCGTGTCTGAGCCAACGACGATGCCCGCCCCTGTTGCAACCGTCCCAACGGGCCCATCTGGCGGCGTTCAGGTTAGCCCGCCACCCGCACCGCTTCAGCGCACACGCACGCCTTGGCATCTGCGCACAGGCAATGAGCCGGACTATTCCGTCAGTGGTTTGGATACTATTCCGGGCGATGAGGAAGCGACTGCTGGATTGCTCGGCGGTGACCCTGAAAATTAAGCTAGGAAATTCGCTATGAGTTTTAGTCGCCCCTCTGGTCGCACGCCCGATCAGCTTCGAGAGATTGTTCTTGAAACCAATGTCACGCGCTATGCGGAAGGCTCATGCCTCGCCAAATTCGGTCATACGCATGTGCTGTGTACCGCAAGCTGGACCGATAAGGTCCCCGGCTGGATGCGAGGCAAGGGTGCGGGCTGGGTGACAGGTGAGTATGGGATGTTGCCGCGCGCGACCCATACAAGGGGCAACCGCGAAGCCGCGCGGGGCAAACAATCCGGCCGGACGCAGGAAATTCAGCGTCTGATCGGACGCTCTCTTCGCTCAGTTGTTGATTTGAGCCTTCTCGGTGAGAACCAGATCACGATTGACTGCGATGTTCTTCAGGCCGATGGCGGCACGCGGACAGCCTCTATCACAGGCGGCTTTGTCGCACTGGCGCTGGCGTGTCGGTATTTGAAAGACGAGGGCGTGATTACAAACGACCCGATCCTGAAGCAGGCCGCTGCGATTTCGGTCGGCTTGTACAAAGATACGCCTGTGCTGGATGTCGATTATCCAGAAGACTCACAAGGCGAGGCTGACATGAATGTCGTCATGTCCTCTGATGGCGGCTTTATCGAAGTCCAAGGCACGGGCGAGGAACGCCCGATGACCCGCGCAGAGCTGGATGAAATGATGCGTCTGGCTGAAAAGGGGTGCGGGGAACTGTTCGAGGCGCAGCGAAAGGCGCTCGGATAGCGGGCGTGTCTCGCGGCTTCGGGTCTTGATAAGACTGTTTGACAGCCCCGGCGAAATCTCAATCAGGCCGTAGCAATAGGAGCCCTGTCGGCTGCCTTTTGGCTAAACCGTCATAAAAATCTCAACGAATCAATCTTTTGAGATTCTATGAGCAAGGTTCGTCCAAAATATCGTAGTGTGTTTATCTCTGATCTGCACTTGGGATCGAAGGGCGCTCAAGCCGTCGCTGTCGCCGAGTTCCTAAAACACAATACCTCGGAAACCCTATATCTTGTCGGTGACATCGTGGATGGATGGCGTCTCAAGAAGAAGTGGCATTGGCCGCAGACCCACACAAATGTTGTGCGGCGAATCCTGACATCGGCCAAGCGCGATACCGAAGTGATTTACATCATTGGAAATCATGATGAGTTCCTGCGTAGTTTCTTACAGTTCAGAGTGAGCTTTGGTCGCATCAAGATCAAAAACCGCGCTGTCCATGTCGGCGAAGATGGAAAGCGGTATCTGGTTATTCATGGGGATATGTTCGATGGCATGATGCGGGCCGATCGAAAGTGGATTATGCACCTCGGCGATCATGCCTATAATTTCCTGCTCTGGGCCAACAATAAGCTAAACACCGTGCGACGGTGGCTGAACTTGCCATATTGGTCGCTTTCGCAAGCGCTAAAAAAGAAGACCAAGCGGGCCCTAAACCACATTCATAACTTCGAATCTCATGTCGCGAATTATTGTCGCCGAAAGGGTTTTGACGGCGTGATCTGTGGTCATATTCACGTGGCTGAAATTCGTGAGATAGACGGCATCACCTATATGAATGACGGTGATTGGGTCGAGAGCTGCACCGCGCTGGTCGAACATCATGATGGCCGTTGGGAACTGGTCGAACACAAGCCAGGCGTTATGTCTTCAGCGCCGATCGTCCGAGCCGAAGCCGTCGCCGCTGCATAGTGGTGTCTAACCTTGACACGACGCTCTTCTGATCCGGTCTTAATCTCTAGCGCTGATGCTATGCTCGAGTATTCATTTCCAGAGATGGGAGAGATATCGTGCAGATAGGTCGGGTGTTACTGGCTGAGTTTATTGGGTCCCTGCTGTTAGCCGGCGTTGTGGTCGGTTCTGGCATACTCGCTGTCCAATTGAGCGACGGAAATGATGCGATCGCGCTCCTCGGCAACACAGTCGCGACGGGTGCTATTCTTTGGGTTCTAGTTGCGACCCTTGGCCCTGTTTCAGGCGCGCATTTGAACCCAGCCGTTACGCTCAGTTTCTGTCTTCGCGGGGATATTAAGATCGGCCTCGCCGGGGCCTATGTCGTGACGCAGGTCCTTGGATGTATCCTTGGTGTTTGGTTGGCCCATCTGATGTTCGAATTGCCCGTGCTGCAAGCGTCGAGTACGGATCGTTCTGGGATGGCCATCATGCTGTCAGAGGGTGTTGCGACATTCACCCTCGTCTTCGCGATCTTTGGGGCGCTGCGTTACGCGCCTCAGGCCGTTCCCGCAGCTGTCGCACTGGCCATTACCGCAGGATACTGGTGGACGGCGTCAACAAGTTTCGCAAATCCGGCGATTTCTGTTGCCAGAGCTCTGTCGGATACGTTTGCTGGCGTAAAGCTTGCTGACGTGCCGGGCTTTGTCTTTGCTCAACTGATAGGCGCGACTTTGGCAACGCTTGTGTCTAAAATCCTGTTCTCGCCCAACGAACAGAGTCGGTGAAATAAACCGTTTAAGAGATCCCGGGCGAGACTCTAATCTTCAAACCCCCGAAACACTGCTGCATCATCGACAGACTTCCGCGTTGAAACCACCGCGTTCGCCGGGAAGCTGTCATCTGGCCAGCCCATGGCGACGCAGGTTTGGATGACTTGATCGTCCGGAATGCCGGCCTGCTCTCTAACAACTGGGCTTTGCATGATGCCTTGGGAGTTGATGACGCACCCCAAGCCCTTTGACCAGGCTGTGTTGACGATGCAGTTGACGACGCCGCCGCAATCGAAGGGGGGGATATCGCCGCCTGCGAGCGCCTTGTCATAAGTCACGACGATACAGACCGGGGCATCAAACTGGCGGAAGCCGCGCAAGACCCAGTCCATACGCTTTTCCTTATCATGGCGTTCAATCCCCATGGCTTCGAAGAGCTGGATGGCGATGCCAATCTGGCGCTCGCGGTGGACGCCGTCATAGGCTGGACCCATGCGGAATTCGCGACTGTCTGGCACGCCCGCCAGATTGCGTTCGACATTGCCTTTTCGGATCGCGTCGAGGACATCACCCGTGCAGACATAAAAGTTCCACGGCTGTGAGTTCAGCGAGGTTGGCGC
>JBCCDF010000119.1:0-8721 GCA_039030935.1 Pseudomonadota bacterium
AGGTTCAGTCCTGTGCGCACGCCAACTGCGGCGGCATCTTTATCGGACTTGTATTTCACCCAAGGCTCCGCGCGCGTGAGATATTCATTGCCCGCGGCCCAGAGGGCCCGCGTTTCTGCTGCCGCCTTGCGAAACTCCATCTCTTCATAGTGTTCCGCGATCAGGTTGAGGCCCTTTTTTAGTTCGCCTGCCATCCAGGCTTCATCCTCGCCGGGCTCACCCTCTGAAGGAAGCGCCGCATCGAACTTGCTGACAGTGTATTTCGTGATCCGGTTGACGAAATTGCCAAGGACGTTGGCGAGGTCTGAGTTAATCGCGGCTTGGAAGCCTTCCCATGTGAAGGCAGCGTCTGAGCCTTCGGGTGCATTCGCCATGAGGTGCCAGCGCCAATAATCGGACGGAAGCAGATCAAGCGCCTGATCCATGAAGACACCGCGCTTGTTCGAGGTTGAGAACTTGCCGCCATACCAAGTGACCCAATTGAACGCCTTGAGCTTGTCGACGGTTTTCCAAGGCTCGCCCGAGCCAAAAATTGTGACCGGGAAGGAAACGGTGTGGAAGGCGACATTATCCTTGCCCATGAACTGGACGTATTCAACGTCATCGGCGCCTTGGTCGGTGCGCCACCAGCGCTGCCAGTCCTGATCGTTGGCTTTCGCCCACTCTTCTGTGGCCGCGATATATTCAATCGGTGCGTCAAACCAGACATAGAAGACTTTATCCTCAAACCCCGGACGAACCGGGCCGTCCGGTGTTTTGACCGGCACGCCCCATTTCATGTCACGGGTGATGGCGCGATCGCGCAAGCCTTCATCCAACCATTTCAGCGCAATCGATTTTGCAAGCTGTGGCCAGTCCGTACTCGCCTCGACCCAGTCGCGGATTTGATCCTGTAGTTTTGATTGCAGCAGGAAGAGGTGGGCTGTGTTACGGATCTCAATATTGGTTCCGCCGGAAACGGCTGAATAGGGATTGATGAGCTCGACCGGGTCGAGCAGGCGACCGCAATTATCGCATTGGTCCCCGCGGGCCTTCTCATAGCCGCAATGCGGGCATGTTCCCTCAACATAGCGGTCCGGCAGGAAGCGGCCATCATCGACGCTATAGACCTGTTTGGAGGTGCGTTCTTCGATCAGGCCATTGCGTTCCAGAATGTCGGCAAAGTGCTGTGTCAGGACCGCGTTTTCAGGTGAGGAGGATCGGCCAAACCAATCATAGGACAGGTCAAATCCTGCGCCCGCATCGCGCTGAACCTTGTGCTGTTCATCACAGTATTGCTGGACAGAGATGCCCGCCGTCTGCGCCGCGAGTTCGGCCGGCGTTCCGTGTTCGTCGGTGGCACAGATGTAGAGGACGTCATGCCCGCGCAGCCTTTGAAAGCGCGCATACACATCGGCGGGCAACATGGACCCTGCAAGGTTCCCCAAATGCTTGACGCCGTTAATGTAAGGCAACGCCGAAGTGATCAGGATACGACGGGGGGTGCGAGGCTGCATGAAGTCTTCCTATGATCGCCGGTAACTGGCACCCTGTAAGGGTTGGGCTGAATGGGGGTTTAGCGCGACACAGAAAAAAGAAAACAATTAGGCTCAGGTCTTTAAGGGAGGAAACGATGCCTAGACTTGCAGGACTTCATCTGCTCGAACTTTTTTTGGCGGCGAGGCGAAGATGATTGTACGACCACTGTCCATCACAAACGTCTCGGTCGCATGCAGATTAGCTCAAGGCCCGACCAGTCGCTGAAAGCGTTACGTCAACGCGCCTCGTCATGGGCAGGCTTTGCCCAGGCGCGCTGTGTTCGATCCGCCCAGTGGCAATACGTGTCAAAAGACCCTCATCGCGCAGAACAGAGGCAACCATAGCCAGTCTGTCACGGCCAAGCTCAGCGGCATCTTCAGCGCTGCGTGCATCCGAAACGGTCGCAACCAAATCAACATCGGCAATGCGACAGCCTTCAAGCTGCACGCTCATCTCTTTGATTACACGGTGTGCACTGGTGGACAGGACGGCGTCACCATTCTGAAAATAAAGCCGCATCGTGACGGGTTCGCAGGTCTGCGTTTCTGTCTGGCTATAACCCTCACTCACTGGGTTCGGCAGTACACTTGCAGATGCGATCGGTGTCGCAGCGCTGATCATTGCCATAGTGATCATGGATTTAAACATCTCATCAGCTCCTTCTTGGAGCTTTGGAGCAAACTGCCACGACACGGCAAAAGCGTGCCGAAAACCAGATCAAATGTGGCAACTGCATGATCTTGTCATGACCGCTTGCACTTCCGCCACACCCGGTCTATTTCACCGCTCAGTGCCCTTATAGCTCAGCTGGTAGAGCAACTGATTTGTAATCAGTAGGTCCGCGGTTCGAGTCCGTGTGAGGGCACCATCCAAACCTATCGTCGTTATTACGATATGACCTCATGGTTTAATCCCCATTTTGCACGACCATAAGACCAGCATACGACTCGTTTATTTTTTGAAAGAAGACCGTCGCTGATAGGATTCCCAGCCTAAGGTCCATACCTGTGTGCAACTGAGTTTTTTAACGCCGACAGCTATTTCACAGTCAAAAAGGCAGTCGAACTTCGTTTAAGAATAATTCAATAGATACAGACACCTAATGGACTTTAACAGCTCCCGTTTTCTCGAGCCTGTTGCGGTGCAGCACAGTTTTTAGTCATCTATCACGACCGGGCCTCCGTAGCGAGAATATCGAAGACTTATGCTCAGGGACACCCTGCGAGGGCTGTATGGAAAAATTTATGCTGAACCCATGCGATAATGTGGAAGTGTCGTTCTGGGCTGTTGGTGAAGCAGTGGCGGCGGCCAGATCAAGCCGCATGAAAGAGTCTGCGTCATAATTTATGAGGTGGAGCACCAAGCCCTGCTTCGGTGCTTTGTAGAAGCGGAGGGATTTTCAAATGACGTCTTTGAGTATTAAAGTGACCCGTCAAGTGACCATGGCCGATGTTGAAACGGCTATGATTGACTTAGTACCAGGCGAAGATGGAGTGATCGCACAAGCTGCACGGCATCACCTTGGATCAGGAGGTGGGCGCGTGCGCGCTAACCTAGCGCTGCAGAGCGCACATGCGCTTAAACTTTCATTCGATACATCGCGGGCGATCTCAACGGCGTGTGAATTGTTGCACAATGCGTCTCTGGTGCATGATGATTTGCAGGACGGCGACACCATCCGACGTGGAAAGCCGGCTGTCTGGACGAAATTCGGATCAAACACTGCGATCTGTCTCGGCGATTTAATGGTCTCTGCTGCTTATGCAGCGATCGCATCAGCACGGGTCGATAATCTACCTGAGATGATTGCTCACATGCATCGGCGTGTCGGCGACGTCATCGGTGGACAGCATGATGATCTAGAAAGCGATTGCACGACAATCGCGGCATATAATGAGGTGGCGCGCATGAAATCCGGGCCCCTCCTCGGTCTGCCGGTCGAGCTCTGTTTGATTGCCGCTGGGCGATCAGCCGATGTTTCAGCGGCGATGGCTGCGAGCGATGCGATAGCGATCGCTTACCAAACAACCGATGATATTGCCGACGCCGAACGCGATATTGACGCCGGTGCGGTCAATTTTCTAGCGATGATACAGGGCGACATGAAAAGCCGCACGCAGGCTGCACGCTTACACGCTTCTGAATATGCCCATACGGCAATTGCAATTGCCGAAACACTACCCGATCAATCAGGCAACGGACTGATCGCTCTGGCAGAGAAATTCGTTCCGCTTCTAGCAATTGGAGAGGCCGCATGAGCCATGCAGCTATTATTGGCGGGGGATTTGGCGGCATTGCTGCAGCGTTGAGGCTTCGCGCAAAAGGGTACGACGTCACCGTATTTGACCGCTGCTCGCGCTTGGGGGGCCGGGCTCAGATTTTCGAACGCGATGGTTTCCGATACGACGCCGGACCCACGGTGATTACCGCCCCTTTTTTGTTTGAAGAACTGTTTGACCTGTTTGGCAAAAACATAAGTGACTATGTTGATATCGTTCCGCTCGATACCTGGTACCGGTTCCGCTATCCCGATGGCGATGTCTTCGACTATGGCGGTACGGTCGATGATACGTTGAGGGAGATTAGGCGTATCTCACCGGATGATGAGGCTGGCTATTTATCCTTGCTCGACGAGTCACGTCGGATCTATGAAGTGGGATACGAACAACTTGCTGATGCGCCATTTCATTCATTTTCGGAAATGGCCAAAATCACCCCGCAAATGCTTAAGCTAGGCGTCAGGCGCTCTGTGTGGGATCTCGTTTCGTCACATCTCAAGCACGATAAATTGCGTCAGGCGTTTTCTGTTCAACCTCTGCTTGTCGGTGGAAATCCATTCGATACAACGTGCATCTACAATCTGATCCATTTTCTTGAGCGCGCTCATGGCGTGCATTTCGCCATGGGGGGCACCGGCGCACTGGTAGATGCGTTTGCGAAACTGATGACAGAACAGGGCATTAAGATACGCCTTGATGAGACCGTTACGCGACTTCATTCCGAGGATGATAAAATTACCGGTCTAGACTTGGAAAGTGGTGAACACATCGACTGCGATCTGGTGGTCTCTAATGCCGATCCTGCGCATCTTTATCAAAAAATGGTGCCAGCGAAAAATGTTGACCGCTCCGCAAAGTTCAAAGCAAAATTTGCCAAGAAGTCGATGGGCTTATTCGTCTTATTTTTTGGAACCGACAGGACGTATCCTGACGTGGAGCATCATACAATCTGGCTCGGACCACGCTATAAGGCTCTATTGAACGATATTTTCAATCGCAAAATTCTAGCAGACGATTTCTCGCTCTACCTGCATCGACCGACTGCCACAGATCCGAGCTTTGCACCGGATGGATGCGATAGCTTCTATGCGCTCGTCCCTGTGCCAAACCTGCAAGGGGATATAGACTGGGACACCCAAGGCAGTGTCGTGCGCGACCGAGTTGTCAAAGCGCTACAGGAGACCATGCTACCGGACCTTGAGGACCATTTGGTGCATGACTTCTGGATGACGCCGGAAGATTTTGCGCATGATTACCTCAGTCCAGCAGGAGCCGGTTTTTCGATCGCGCCAAGTTTTACACAGTCGGCCTGGTTCAGGTTTCACAATAAGGCAGAGGGACCTGATAATCTCTATCTCGTTGGCGCGGGAACACATCCAGGCGCTGGATTGCCGGGTGTCGTCTCTTCCGCCAAAGTGCTGGAAAAGCTTATTGGTCCACCGGCGGAAAAAGCGAGCGATATCCCTCACTTACAGGCCGCAGAATAATGGCCCATGCGATGCTGGCCACTACACAAGTGTCATCCGATGAAATCCTGCGAAAGAATGGACGTAGTTTCAACTTCGCGCGTATGTTTTTGACCAAGATCCAGGGACAACGTGCGGCCCGGCTCTATGCGTTCTGTCGATATGTTGACGACTTAGCAGATGAAGCCAGTGATCCACGACACGCCAAATTGGTGCTAGACCAAGTCAAATCGCAGCTCGCAGGCAAACAAGCGCCGTCGGACCGCGTGGCTGACTTTCTAAATTTAGCGCGTGAAACCAATATCGATCTCGATGTCGCTGTTGCCCTTATTGACGGTGTGGCGTCTGATCTGGAGACAGTTGCATTTGAGACAGTTTCAGACTTATTGCGATACGCCTATAAAGTCGCCGGCACTGTAGGCCTCATGATGTGCAGCGTCTTGGATGTCGACGACCCTCGTGCGGCACCGTTTGCAATTGATCTCGGCGTTGCAATGCAGCTGACCAATATTGCGCGTGACATTCAGGAAGATGCCGAGAATGGACGTCGCTATGTGCCTGGTAAATGGCTGGCGGGGGCCTGCGCCAATGACATTGCCAACCCTAACCCTAGACTCATGCTGGGGTTGCAGGCAGCAGCTGAACGATTGGTCCAACTCGCTGAAATCTATTATGAAAGCGCCTATGACGGTCTGGGATTTTTACCGTCTAGATCGAGGTTTGCAATTCTAATTGCTGCGCGCGTTTACAGACAAATCGGCATCAAATTGAAGCGCCAAAACTTTACTGTTTGGCGGGGGCGGACGGTTGTCAGCATGGCTGAGAAACTCGCGGTCGCGAGTGCAGCAGGAACCACCTATTTAACCCAATCGCGGTTCCATCGTCGGACGCAAGACCACGATGCGGATCTTCACATATCGCTGCAAGGTCTTGCTGGTGCGCACGCGGTGACGCGATGAACGAACACGTGGATCTTGCGATACTTGGCGGCGGATGCGCCGGACTGTCGCTGGCACGCGCCTTAGCGAACCAAGCCTGCACGAAAAGCGTTGTCATCATTGAACCTCGTAGATCATATCATCATGATCGCACATGGTGTTTTTGGGCTGAAGACGCACATGCACATTCGGAAATCGTCTCAAAAAGCTGGCAGCAGTGGCGGGTCTCCACTGACGATCAAATCATCGACCATACCGGATCGCGGCTCAGTTATCAGCAAATCCGTTCGGATGATTTCTATCAAGCGTGTCTCGCGACTGTCGCTGAGACCCCAAACATTGAACTCAGACAAGGGCTGTCCGCAGAGAGGGTTTCCGACCATGGCGATCAGGTTATGGTCGAAACAGAGGCGGGGCTTATCTCAGCAGATTTCGTCGTCGACACTCGACCACGTCCGCCGAAAATGGATACGGCTGCTATATGGCAAGTTTTCAGCGGCGCCGAAGTCGAAACGCAAGAGCCATGTTTTGATCAGTCCATAGCTGGCTTAATGCAAAATATGACGAGCGATCAACGAGGTCTCAAATTTGTATACACACTGCCCATCTCCGCTCACCGAGCGCTCGTTCAGACAACGCGGTTTGCACTCACAAGATGTTCACCCGATCGCCTTGATGAAGAGTTCCAATCCGATCTGAACGATCTGATAAAAGGCCCGGTAAACCTGCATCGAAGGGAGCGCGGATGCCTGCCAATGGGGCAGACTGAACTCCCCCAAGATACATCCCTACGGATCATGCACGCTGGCCAGGCTGCAGGGGCGCTGCGCGCATCATCAGGATATGGTTTCCTGCGTATTCAGGCGTGGGCGGAGACCGTCGCACGAGATTTTGCCCGAGAGCGAAGGCTTGTTGAGTATCGGCCTGGCTCTCGATTGGAAAGGAAGATGGATGCGATTTTCCTTGCAGCGCTCACGCGGTCCCCGCAAGCGGCATCGGACTGGTTTGCCAGCCTTGCGGGCAATCTGTCTGGCGATGAATTTGGGCGGTTTATGTCACAATCACCCTCTTTAGATTTGTGGCTGAAAGTCATCTCGGCGTTGCCAAAGGCACCATTTGTCCGCGCGCTACTTTCCGGACTCCCAGAGATCGATCGGGCAAACCAACGCGTAGCGATATGAGCTGGATCAATACGCCGTCGAGCTTTCTATTTGCCGGACTCACGGTCACATTAGGATTTCTCCTCTCGCCGTCGCTAAGCGTCACCGTCCAAGTCATCGCAGTCGGAATCGCTGTTGCCGTTCTCGGACTTCCGCATGGCGCCATTGACGCCTACATCGCCCAACGAGGTGGATTATGGCGCTCAATTGGAGGCTTTGCCGTCTTCTCCGGTGTTTACGCGCTTATTGCTCTGACTGTGATCGGTGTCTGGATCCTCTTGCCTGTTCTGTCCCTCATCGCATTCTTGATTATTTCAGCTTGGCATTTCGGTGCAGATGCGAATGCGCGGAGTCATATCGAGCGTTGGTTGTTCGGGAGCCTATTACTAAGCCTGCCATCCTTCTTTCACCCAGCCAGTGTCGCCAGCTTGTTCGAGGCCATCTCAGGGACGCCCGCGCGCGGTCTGGTTCCAGTTCTGCAGATCTTAGCCCCAGTCTCAGTGATAAGCGTGATGGCTATGCTTGTTCGTCCTCTATCAAAAACACCGCAACGCTGGACGGACATCGCGATCGTATTGGGTCTGATCCTGTTCGCTTGGGCGTTGCCGCCTCTGGTCTACTTCGCAGTCTATTTTTGCGCTTTGCATAGTCCCACTCATTTCCGACGTGTGCTTAGGCTTGTCCCACAGTCTGAGAGGTCAGGCGCGCTGGCACATACCGTTGGCCTCACAGC
Source organism: Pseudomonadota bacterium (assembly GCA_039030935.1). Classification (GTDB taxonomy): domain Bacteria; phylum Pseudomonadota; class Alphaproteobacteria; order Caulobacterales; family Hyphomonadaceae; genus Henriciella. The sequence goes on from JBCCDF010000119.1 coordinate 8,095, forward strand.
GCTGACCCTGATCTTTGCCGGAGGAGCGCTCCTCCTCCTGGCCAACGAGGTTTCAATGCAACAATCGACCTTGCAGGTCTTATTTATCGGACTGGCCGCCCTCACGGTGCCGCATATGTTTTTGGTTGACGGCCTGTGTCGATCAACGCTTGGAGAAACCAAATGAATGATGCAGTGGAACGCGTGATCCTGGTTGATCGTAATGATCGCGAGATCGGAACCGCCCCTAAGCTTGCAGCGCATAAGATCGGGGCTCTGCACAGGGCTTTTTCGGTATTTGGCTTCAATCGTTCGGGCGAGATGCTGTTGCAACGGCGAGCCATGATTAAATATCATTCGCCTGGCCTTTGGGCGAATATGTGTTGCGGACATCCACGCCCCGGCGAGCGAGTGATGCCAGCCGCACAAAGGCGAACTTTTGAAGAGCTTGGAGTCAAGCCTGATGTGTTCTTTGGATTTACAACATTATATAAGTCCGAAGTCGGGGCTGCCTTGATCGAGCATGAATTTGTCCATGGCTTTGGCTGTGTGATCAATGACCTGCCGACGCCAAATCCTCATGAAGCCTCGCAAGTCAGATTCGCATCTATTGAAGATATAAATGCTGAAATGAGGCGATACCCTGAA
>JBCCDF010000120.1:0-8711 GCA_039030935.1 Pseudomonadota bacterium
AGACGCTCCGCCAATGTCGTCTTACCCGACGCTACCGACCCTGTCAGGCCGATGACGAGGCAGTCCCGTTTATCACGCTCACGCTGCAACCGCTCTAAAAGTGTCTGCATTTATGGGTCCTGACCTTAAAACCCTTTCTGTTCTATCTAGCGTAGCAGAAACACATTGCCCCTACACCCCTCCCCTTGCTCAAAGCCGTCCCGTCTGGCATCCCCCGCCAAACGCTAACAGGCTAAGGACGCCCATATGAGCGAGACCCGTTTCGATGTTGTTGGCCTCGGCAATGCAATTGTTGATGTGATTTCCCAGACTGACGACTCATTTTTGGCTGAGCATGGCATCAATAAGAATGCGATGAACCTGATTGAGGAAGATCGCGCTGATATGCTCACGAAGGCGTCTGTTGACGCGTTGGAGACCTCTGGCGGATCCGGGGCAAATACGGTTGCGGGTGTTGCCAGTTTTGGTGGACAGGCAGCCTATATCGGTAAAGTCGCCGACGACCGACTGGGCGGTGTTTTTCGTGAAGATATGACCGCCGTTGGTGTGCCATTTGAGACCGCGCCCTTACTGGAGGGACCCGCAACAGCGCGGTCTATCATTTTTGTTACCGATGATGGTGCTCGAAGCATGAATACGTTTTTGGGGGCATCCGTTGAGTTTGCACCAGCTGATGTTGATGAAGAGGTCGTTCGCGACGGCCAGATTTTGTATCTGGAAGGCTATCTCTTCGATAAGCCGATTGCGAAGCAGGCCTTTGTTCATGCGGCCGAGATTGCCCATAAAGCCGGGCGTAAAGTGGCGCTAACGCTGTCAGACATGTTCTGTGTTGATCGACATCGCGAGAGCTTTCGCCAACTCATCCGAACACAGATTGATATCCTCTTTTCAAACGAAGAAGAGCTGCTGAGCCTTTATGAGACGCGTGACTTTGACGAGGCGATGTCACAGCTACAGGCCGATACAGCCATTGCTGCTGTCACACGCTCTGAAAAAGGGTCTGTGGTGATCGGCGATGGTGAGCCGATTGAAGTGCCTGCTGAGCCTGTGGACAGAGTTGTAGATACGACAGGTGCAGGCGATCAATATGCGGCCGGGTTTCTGTTTGGGGTTGCGAATGAACTGCCGCTCGCGACGTGTGCGAGGCTCGGTCATATTGCAGCGGCTGAAGTGATCTCACATTACGGACCGCGGCCTGAGACGCCATTCAAAACGCTGGCAGACGCTGCGGGGATCAGCGTCTAAGGCTTCGCGATTTCGATGCTGATCGGGGCGTGGTCGCTGGGTTTCCAGCCACCGCGATAAGTAAGATGAATGCGGTAGCTGTCCATATTGACCAGTTCGGTCGCGCTATCGGTGGTCCAGATATGATCCAAGCGTCGACCGCGATTGCTGGCGGCCCAGTCTTTGGCGCGGTAGCTCCACCAAGAGTATAGGCGCTGCTCATCCTCATGAATGTGGCGGGCGAGGTCGGTAAAGCCACCTGCCTCTCTCGCGCCTTCAAGGCCCTCGGTTTCAACCGGGGTGTGCGAGACGATTTTCAAAAGTTGTTTGTGAGACCAGACATCGCTCTGATGCGGGGCGATGTTTAAATCACCGACGAGAACGCGCGGGGTTTTATCTTTCGCAAGTCGCGCATACGCGTTGCCAAGACGCTCTACAAAATCGAGCTTGTGGGCGAATTTGTCATTCTGACCAGGGTCTGGAACGTCCCCGCCTGCAGGAAGATAAATGTTGTGAAGCTCCACGCCCTCGACCTTTACGCCTTGAACGCGCGCATGGCCTTCGCGGCATAAGGGCTGCGGTTCGAGGATATCGAGGGGATACTTCGAGGCGATGGCGACCCCGTGATGGCCGCCCCCCTGACCATGAATGGCCAAATGCGGAAGCCCCATCTGTTTGAAGGCTTTCTCAGGAAACTCGGCATTCTGGCATTTGATTTCCTGCAGGCAGATCACATCCGGATCGTGCTCGGCCATGAAGCGTTCAATATTTGGTGCTCGCAGGCGAACTGAATTGATATTCCATGAGACGATGGTCAGAGAGTTTTTCGGCATCCCCGCGACTTAGAGCGACGGGGTGAGGGCGTCCAGACGTTCTTTAATGTGGTTAGACAGGAAGGGTTCAAACCGCTGCCATTTATCCGCTGGGGTCGGTCGGATCGGTTGTCTGACTTGGCCTGCACTGAAGGTGGGAACAGCAGCATTGCGATTTTCAGGCGAAAGGGTCCCGGGATCGAATTCAAGGCCGATCCATCCCGCGAGTGTTCGGGCCTGCGTTTCGGGGGCGTTTGTAAAGGCGTCAAAGTCGATTTGGTGCACATCAAACGCGGCCTCTTTGTAGAGGGCCATGATGTCGGCCCGTGCTTCAAGCATGGCCGCGATGCCTTCTAAGGAGGTTGATTCTGGGAAGGCTGGTGGGAATTCGTGGAACAGCATGGAGAGGGCAACGTCGTGCGGCCTGCGGATGACATTTACGAAAACGCTTTCGGGATGAATGGCCGCGATCAGGGGCGCGACAAAGGCATTATGCGTTGTCTTGTCGATCAGGAGGGGGGCGTGATGTCCTGAGCGCTGCAAGCCTGACAGGTCAGCAGTTTGAAGGCGGGTGAGATAGTCTGATGGAGGCGTTTCGGTCGAGTCCGTGATTTCATGCAGGAACGGCAACAGCGCACCGCGCTCGCCGGAGCTGTCGACGCCGTCATGAGCAGATAGAATGGACTGGAGAAGCGAGCTGCCTGTGCGGGGGGCGCCGATGAGATAGACGTGGCGTTGGTCGTGGCGTGGGGCCGGTTTGAGGGCTGCAAAGCGTTTGAGCGCGTTCGAGGCACGCCGGATGAGGGCTGATTTTAGGGCCTCCGGATCGACTAGTTTTGGCGTGCGCTCTGCGGCGATTTGGTTCGCCTTTGAGACCAGTGACCAGCTGCGCTCATATGCGCTGGCTCGGTCATAGTGGCGCGCGAGCGGGAAGAAGAGGCCGGTTTTCTCTATTGCGCGATCGGGCAGTGTGTCTGCGACCCGCTCGGCGTGATCGAGTGTTGATTGAGGGAGGTGGTTTGCATGAGTGATCAGCAAAGCGAGCAGGCCAGGATGATCTGGATCGGCTTTGAGTGCGTCTTGCATGATGGCAATGGCCTCTTCGCGCTGGCCTTGCCATGTTAGCAGGCGCGCGGCTGACAGGCTTGCTTGGGTATCAAGTTTGCCTGCTGATTTGAGGCGGCTTAGCGCCGCTCCTGCGCGCTCAAATTCGAGGAGATCGAGCGCGAGGCGCAGTGTCATCTGATCGGTTTCGGGGCGCGGTCCGCCTTGATGGTCGATCAGTGCGCGCAAAGCGTCATCGGCGCCATAAAGATCCCCGCGTGCCCAGCACTCAGCCGCGCGGCGTTGAAGAGAATGGGCGGCTTCAGACATAAGCAGACGTGTAGAGCCGAATTCGGTGGACCGATACCCGGCTCTGCGTCTTATTCGATGGGTGTGAAGTTGAGCTTCGCAGCTTGCAGCGTGACTTTGCCGATATCTTCTGTGTCCGCCTCGATCCGCACGGGCACTGTTGCGCCATTGGGCAGTGGGGCAAGCCAGAGGCGCAGCGGCCCCTCAATCCCGGTTAGCGTGTCCCGATTGACCTCGCCTTCCTTATAGCCTGCGACCTTGTCCATGCGAATGTGGCATTCAAAGGCCTGTCCGCGCCAAGCATCTGACTTGACCTCTTTCATGCCCTGATAGTCGAAATGCAGATGGGTGAGCTGGCGTCCATCAAAGATTTTCATCGGGCCACCGCAAGGGGCGTTTTCGAGATCGCGCGGCTCAAGCGAATATGAGATGAGCGCGGTAAGCGGGTCTTTGGTGTCGAGGACTTGCTCAATTGTGGCGGGTGGCTCACCAAGATTACCGAAGCGTGGCTTGGCGATCATCTCGAAATCGTCGCTCAGATATTTCAAATTCACACGCCGGTTTTTGCCGCCATCACTGTTCTGAGAGACATAATTATAAGTGTCGAGCCCGCCGAGGTTGGTGTAGCCGGCTGCCGCTAGATCCATGTCATAATTAACGAGGACGTCGGCGAGTCCCGTGGTCTTAACTCGCGATTTGATGTTGTAGTTTTCGGGGCGTAGCTCTACGTCAAACGACGCTTTACCGGTCACAGGCAGGATGAAGAACCAGGCATTGGCTTTGATTTCAAACTCCATGCGCATGGGCTGTCCGGCCTCGATATTGGCCATGAAGTTTTCGCGCGATACATCGCCATTGTCGGCGCTTGAGAAGCCCGCAATGCCAGCCAGCGCAAACGCACTGACCGCAGTTGGGAGGATGCACTTTCTCATCTCTGTTCTCCTTCGACAGATTGGGTCATCTGCCGGAATAGCAAAGTCCTGTAAAAGCAAACATGAACAGACCTGCCTAGGTTTTGACGTGATTAAATCCGATTTAGGTCACGGACTCATACGGGCACGACGCTTGTCTCGCTTGTCAGTCCACCAAGTAAATATCCTTGTAAAAGATACCACTTTTTCCGTCTCTGGCCATCGAACTGATTTTGATCGAGTCTTTTGTGTTGAACATGTCCATATCGTCGTCGCCTGTCGGATCATATTTTCTCCAAGCCACATTCTCATGCCCGGTGATTTTTCCGAGGATCATATCTCCCTCAAAGGCGCCACGGATGATGTTTTGCTCGTCAGTGTCGATGTCTTCGTGCGGATGTTTGAATGTCATCTCCAGATTATTGATGTGAAGCTGTACAGGTAAGGCAGACCAGCACGTCCCGCTGTCCTTCTCAGTTACGCTGGCACGGACGACCAATCTCATGTGATTGGAGACCCAAAAATCTTCTTTGGTTTTGGTGGCATACTCGTCCATGCCGACGAGTTTTGTGACAGAGAGCTTTGGCCCTTCGCCGGGCGCGTCTGTGATTGTCGCGCCTCCGGGCAAAAATTCGAACGTCGTATTCACTTTACAATGTTGGTCAGGAATATTGAATTTGTAGGTCACTATGGCCGACTCAACTTCGATGTCGCCTGTCACGCGGTTGGTCAGTGTGAAATCCTTGTAGAACATGCCGTGCTTACCTGCGCGCGATGCACTGCTGAATTTCAGCATGTCGCCGTCCTTGAAGATGTCCATGTCATCGTGCTTGCGACCTGAATTTCGGCGTTTCCAACCTGATTTGCTTCCGTTGTTGATCAGGTACCGTTCGACTTCTTCGCCTGTATCTGGATGCGTAAACACGACTTTCAAGCTTTTGATCTTGAGCTGTGTCGCAGCAGGAGCAAAGCAGTTTCCGATCCCTGGCTTTTCGATCATTTCTGTTCGCACTTTCAGGCGAAAGTCATTTGGGACATAGAAGTCTTCGCTTCGTACTTTCCGCGCGACGCCTGACATATCTTGGAGTTTGGTAATTGAGAGGCTTGGCCCGTCATTATGCCCCCAACGAACAGATCCCCCTTTTGGGAGAAATTCGAAGCGCAGATTGACCTTGCAGTCTTTGTCCCGGATGTTGAAATGATAGTCCGCTTGAACGTCTTTGATCAAAATACGATCTGAGCGTGGTGCATTGTCTGAGAAACAATTGTCGCGCGGTTTGGAATGTCCAACATAGCGGCGCTCGCCGACATTGTCGTCGGTATCCATCATCATCATGACCGCATCATAGCAGCTATCATTGCCCCAGAAATTTGGTTTGAATGAGACCTCTGTTTTCCCGCAATCATCATCGGAACGCCAAGAGTTACGACTGCCTGCGGCGCAATATGGAAATGTCTCTTCTGTGTAATCACCCCCATAAGTATTATGATGATCCCAGCGAAAATTAAGCGTGATCGCCCCGCCAATTTTAGGACGGTTATTGCCCTTTCTAGGATTGACGGGACCGGGAATTTGGACGGACTCCGGCATGCCTGCCAATCCGCCTTCATAGAATTGAACCTCATCATTTTCCCATGTGAAGCCGACGAGATTGTCCGATAGTTTTTCGATTGAGCCGGGCGTCCCGCGGAGGTTCTGGCGGGCTGCATCATCTAGGCCATCGCCCCCAAATTCTGGAATTTCATCATCTGTGCGGCCCGGCTGCCCGAAGGCGAAGAACTTTGCGTATGAATAGTGATCAGCCGATAGGGCGGACACAACCGCCACGCTGTGCGCGCCTTTGCTATGCCCGAAGACACGTACGTCTGGATCATCCGTATTATCGTGGATCGCTTTCAGGAGCAGTTTCAGCGCGTCACGACTGTCTTTCACGCCGTCTTGATAGGCAATTGCGTTATGATCCCCTCCGGCCTGATATTTGATCGAGAAAGCGGCGCGGTCTTCCTCATCGGCTTTTTGTGCGAGCGCGCAGAACTGTTTCGGGTTTCCGTCTTCAGCGCCTGTTCCAGGGACATAGATATCAATCGCCCGGCCGTCGACCTGCTCTTCAATACTATTCCAAATGCATTGATAAACATCGTCATCGCCGATGCAGTCGCCTTTACCAAAACCCTGTGCTTTCAGATTGATAATTGTGGTATCAATATCGCAATATGTGTCGGCGCCCGCAGGTGCATTCGCAAAGCAAGCGAACGCTAGCACCAGAGACGCGAATATTGACCGTCTGAACATTATATTATCCTCCCGCTCATCCCTTATCGGGACTTTGTCATGCCGTTGAGCGCAAAGGTCAAATGAGGAGGTCGTCAGAGTAGGGGTCCTGACTCACTCTCAGTGTTGACGCGCACTAGCCCTGACAGTAAAGCCCTCGCTTCAGTTTTACTCTTATCGAATAGAAGGCGAGCGACCCATGTCCCGCGTATGTGAATTGTCCGGTGTTGGCCCCATGGTCGGCAACAATGTGAGCCACTCGAACGTCAAGACGAAGCGTCGTTTTATGCCAAACCTTGTAAAGGTGACTTTGTCCTCAGAAGCTCTGGGTCAGCGTTTCCCGCTGCGCATTGCGGTGAAAACGCTTCGCACGGTCGACAAGCTGGGTGGCCTTGATGCCTACCTCGCGAAAGCGAAAGACGATGCGCTGTCGGCGAAAGCTCTGAAGATCAAACGCTCTATCGCGAAGAAAGCAGAGTGTATCGAGGCAGACGAATAAATCTGTTCCGATTGATGATGTTTGAAAACGCGCTCCAATCGGGGCGCGTTTTTGTTTGCGGCAATGCGATGTGAGTTAAGCGAGAGGTAAAAAGACGTGGAGATGAGGATGAGACAGATCTGGCTGAGCTTAAGTGCGCTGGCGCTAGCCGCATGCGGTGCTGGTGTTGAGACCACGCCTGAAAGTGTGGCGCCCAATCGGGTCGTTGCGGTCAAGGTCTTCACAGGCGGAACGATCTATACGGGCGTCGGCGATAATACTGTTGAAGCGGTCGCTGTGGGCGGCGATGGCCGTATCCTCGCGGTGGGGCCGTCGGCTTTGCAGAACCGCGATGAAAGCAAGGTCACGCTGATTGATCTTAGCGGCGGTGTGATGTTTCCGGGCTTTACCGACGGGCACGCGCATTTGATTGGGATCGGCGAGCGAGAGCTAACGCTTGATCTGGCGAGAACAGGCTCCGTTGCAGACTTGGTGGCTCGTATTGAAGCAGAAGTGGCGCGCATGCCTGCGGGGCGGGTCGTGTTGGGGCGTGGCTGGATTGAAACAGGCTGGCCTGAGGGACGGATGCCTGTTGCCAGCGATCTTGATGCTGTCTCGCCGGATAATCCGGTCATTCTGGTTCGGGCCGACGGTCATGCTTTGGTGGCCAACAGCGCGGCTCTGAGGGCAGCGGGGGTCAGTGATGACACCGCCGATGTTGCTGGCGGGAAGATTGAGCGAGACGCAAGCGGGAAAGCGACGGGCATTATCATCGACAACAGTATGGCGCAGATTCTGGCCTTGGTGGCTGAACCGACAGAGGGTCAGATTGCGGAGCGCTACGTTGTCGGTGCGGTGGAATATGCCTCGCGCGGTTGGACCGGAATTCACAATATGAGTGTCGCGGCCCAGGATGCGCGCCTGTTGGAACGATTGGATATTGAGGGGCGGATGCCGTTGCGGCTTCACAATGCGTTTGATCGGGACGGCTTTAAGATTGCGGCTGAGCGTCAGTATGAGACCCCAACCATCACCAATCGGGCAGTGAAAGTCTATATGGACGGGGCGTTGGGGTCGCGTGGGGCACTTTTGATCGAGCCATATACTGATCGGCCGAGCACAAGGGGGCTATCACTTATGGAGCCAGAGGTGCTCTCTAGATTGATGGGAGAGGCAGAAGACGGCAATGTTCAACTCGCCATTCATGCCATTGGTGACCTAGCGAACCGTCGTATTCTGGATGAATTCTCAAGACAGCAAGACTTGAGTAAAATGCTGATCCCTTCGAATGGGAAGCAAAGAGACTACTCCGACAATCGCTGGCGGATTGAGCATACCCAAGTCCTCCATCCCGATGACATTGAGCGCGTGGGTGAGCTTGGTTTTATTGCCTCGATGCAGCCTAGTCATGCGATTGGCGATCTGAAATTTGCGCCTACCCGGCTAGGGATTGAGCGGTTAGCAGGCGCATATGCGTGGCAGAGTTTGCTGGAGAATAGTGCCGTCATTGTTGGTGGCTCAGATGCCCCCGTTGAAGTCGGTACGCCGCAAATCGAGTTTTACGCGGCCGTTGCGCGAAAAGATTTAGAGGGTTTCTCCGGTGAGGGCTGGCACCCGGAAGAAGCTTTGAGCCGGGAGCAAGCGCTCGCCTTATTTACCAG
>JBCCDF010000121.1:0-8491 GCA_039030935.1 Pseudomonadota bacterium
AGCGTCGAGTCAAACGACACACAGAGCAGTCGCAGCGCCTGCTCAACACTCATAGACGGGTCGAACGCCCGCAGGATGATTGGACGGCCATATTTGGTTTCGCCAATCTGGAAGAAGGGCGTCTCTGCGCTCGCTTCGATGAAATTGCCTTCCGGATAAATCAGGAAAAGCCGGGGCTCTATGCCCTTGATCTGGCCACCCATAATAATGGTTGCGCGGAAGGCATCTTCAGCGCCTTGGCCTTCATCAGCATGTTCGTCGACCACTTCTCTCAACGTATCCGCGATGAGGCGCGCAGCCTGAAACATCGTCGGCACTTTCAGCAGCGTTGGATTGCGATCCTCTGGCGCTTTGGAACGCTCATTGAGGAGGCTGATAACGGCCTGTGTGGTTCCAAGATTGCCCGCCGTCATCAAGGTGATGACGCGCTCGCCCGGCACAGACCAGGTGAACATCTTTGGAAACATTGAGATATTGTCCACGCCTGCATTTGTGCGCGTGTCCGACATGAAGATCAGATTGTCATTCATCTTCAAAGCAGCACAATATGTCATGGCAAGTATCCCGGCGCGTGGCGCTTAAGCGTTATTGTTGCACTTGGATGGATACAATCAGATTCTCTTGGCCTGCACCACGGGTCAGCCCCCGCGTCGGTGCAGCGTCTGAATAGTCTAAGCCTTGCGCTATTTTGACATAGCGCTGATCCGGGCTGATGCCATTTGAAATATCAAAACCGACCCAGCCAAGGCCGTCTAAATACACCTCAGCCCAAGCGTGGCTGGCGTCTTGCGAGACCTGTCCATCCATCAACAGATACCCGCTGACATAGCGCGCGGAATAGCCTTTCTGGCGCACGCAGCTCAGGAAGATATGACTGTGATCCTGGCAGACGCCTTTGCGGTTTTTCAAAGCGTCCCCAGCCGTCGTTGTCGCATTTGTCTGGCCGGGCATATAACTCACATCATCTCTTATGCGGTGGCTGAGGTCGTGAAGGGCGGTGAGGGAGTCCTCTGATTTCGGACTGAATGTATTGGCTAGCGTTTTTAGCGCCTCGGTTACCGATGTGAGCTTTGTCTGCCGACGATAGAGCGATAGCGGCATAGCACAGTCATGACGGCCAAAGATGCCATCCTCGCAATAGGTTTCGACATCGCCGGAGACTGACAGCTCAAGGAGTTGAGCGCCGGACAACACTTCGATCAGCGCTGTCTGATTGCCGTGTTGATCGACAAATTGCGCCTGCTCTTGAGCGCCCGTCAGATCTGTTTTCCAATTGACCACGGTTTGCGCGCTGGACGATCGCGGCGAGGTGCGAAGCTGTAGAAGGCCATAAGCTGGCGGCTCATCATAATGAAATTGCGTCGTATGTTTAATTCGCAGCCGCATCTCACTCAGAAAACCTGTAATCTTTGTCGATCTGGCGCGACAGCGATTCATTGCGCGCAATAAAATCGACGAGAAATTCGTGTAATCCTGAGCCGATAATCGTCTCGCTGGTTGATCCTGTCAGGTGCGCTTCATGCCGGGCTGCAAGATCATGCGAGGCTGTGCGGCGATCATACTCGGCTTCAAGTTCAGATAGCGTCTCGATAATTCTGTCGTAGCAATAGGCGATAGAGCGCGGCAATCGGACATCATGGATCAGAAACTCAATGATAGCGGCGGGGCTGACCTCTCCGCCATGCAGCCAGTGAAACGACCGTTCAGCCGATGCTGAGCGCAAAATCATCTCCCATTGCACCTGATCAAGCGAGGACCCTACTGACGCACTGGAGGGCAGCAGGACATAGTATTTCGTGTCCAGTATACGCGCGGTATTATCGGCTCGCTCGATAAAGATTCCCAGCTGAGCAAACCGAAAAATATCATTTCGCAGCATAGTGGCACTAATGCTGCCCTTCACCAAAGCTGACTGTTGCCGGACCAGAGACAAGACGTCCTGAACGTCTGTTTTATAGGTTTTGCTGGCGAGGTCTTGCTTGAATTGGAGCCATGTTTCATTGATCGCTTCCCAGACGTCTCTGGTCAGGGCGGTCCTCGTCATACGGGCATTTTCGCGGGCAGCCGTGATCGACGCCAAGAGACTGCTGGGATTATCATCCCCGACGAAGAGGAAATCGATGACATCTCTGGTTCGAAATCCGTCATGGTCGCGGATATAAGCGTCGCGCGTTCCTGCTGTCGTCAGAACCGACTCCCACTCTCCGGCTGGTGTTCTCGTCCGGGTCAGCGACATGCGAAAGCCAGCATCGATCAGGCGTGCTGTATTCTCGAAACGCTCAAGATACCGCATCATCCAGAACAATCCGGAGGCTGTACGCCCCAGCATCTCACTCATCGCTGAGCACCCATGTGTCTTTCGTTCCACCCCCTTGGCTGGAATTCACCACCAGCGATCCCTCTTTCATCGCAACGCGTGTCAAACCTCCGGGGACCACGTCAATAGACTGCGGGGACACCAGAACGAAGGGGCGAAGATCGACATGGCGCGGTGCTAATCCCGCGTCGGTAAAGACTGGAACCGTCGACAAGGCCAAAGTGGGTTGAGCGATGTAGTTGGCTGGGTTGGCCGTCAGTTTTGCCCGGAAAGTCTCAATCTCTGCCTTGCTTGCCGCCGGGCCGACCAGCATGCCATATCCGCCAGATCCATGAACCTCTTTGACGACCAGTTCAGACAAATTATCGAGGACATACTTCAGAGATGAAGGATCAGAACACCGCCACGTCTCGACATTTTTCAGGATTGGTTTCTGACCCGTGTAGAACTCAATAATGTCCGGCATGTAAGAGTAGAGCGCTTTATCATCTGAAATCCCGGTGCCGGGGGCATTTGCAATTGTGACGCCTCCAGCCCGGTAAATGTCGAAGATGCCGGGCACACCCAGAAGCGAGTCCGGATTGAAATTCAAAGGATCAAGAAACTCATCGTCGACGCGGCGGTAGATCACATCAATCGGCTCAAACCCGCAGGTCGTGCGCATGCAAACCCGTCCGTCGACAATCTTCAAATCCTGACCTTCAACCAGCTGCACTCCCATCTGGTCGGCGAGAAACGCATGCTCATAGTACGCTGAATTGTGAATGCCCGGTGTCAGGACAGCAATCGTCGGTTTCGCAGGGCACGCATCGGGCACACAGGCTGAAAGTGCTTTTCGAAGCAGTGACGGATAATCACTGACGGCCTCAACCCCGACACTGGAAAACAGGTCAGGGAACATTTTCAGCATCGTCTCGCGGTTTTCGAGCATGTAAGACACACCAGAGGGTGTTCGAGCGTTGTCTTCAAGAACAAAGAATTCGTCAGGGCCGGTACGCACCAGATCAGTTCCAACGATATGAGTGTAGATATTACCCGGCGGATTGACCCCAACCATCTGCGCCAGAAAGGCGTCATTATCTAGAATGAGCGAGGTCGGAACACGCCCTGCCCTCAAGATTTCCTGGCGGTGATAAATATCATGCAGGAACGCATTCAGCGCCTTCACGCGCTGCTCAATCCCCTTCGCCAATGCCCGCCATTCTCGAGCATCTATAATCCGCGGTAGCGTATCAAACGGGATCAGGCGTTCTTCCGCATCCGCTTCACCATAAACATTAAACGTAATCCCGGTGCGCCGAAAAAAAGCCTCCGCTTTCTGGGATTGGCGTTTCACACGCGCCGGATCAAACGCCGACAGCAAGTCATTATAAGATTGATAGGCTGGGCGGACCTCGTCGCCAAAGCCATGCATCTCGTCGAAAAACTTGCCCTTTTCAGCCATACCCAATTTACGCATGCGAATGACGCGACTTCAAGCCAAGTTGCGTCAAAACGCATGTGTCAGAAAAACCTGCTCATCATCTGTGCAGCAGGTCCTTATTGGCGGATTTTGGCTTGATCAGTGTTTTGACGGTCGCCCAGACCTTCTGGCGGCTTTGTAAAAGCGTCAGACCAAGCAATCCTGCCGTGGCATAAAACGCGATCTCAGTGAGCAAGACTGCGCCACTTAAAGACAAGAGCTTTGCCGTTTTGTCGCTCATCATCAAAAGAACTGGGATTTGAACGAGCCAAGCAAGCGTGGCGAGGCTCCAGGCGCCCATGAGAACAGGTTTCTTCCAAGACATAATGGTCTCCTTTTTGATTTGGTTTTTGGAATTTCGGATATACGGACCAGATCAGCTGACGGGCGTGCCCATCGCTCCGGTTGCTTGCAGATGTAGAACGGTCATACCAATCGTATTGATCAGGCCATGGGCAATGATGACAGGCCATAGGTTACGCTTTGACAGCAGGTAGGACAGACCAAATACGAGGCCTACAAAGCCTGTGACAACGATCCCGGCAGTCCCTTGATAGGCGTGACCAAGGCCAAAAATAACCGATTGAGCAAACGCGGCGAGGATCCAAGCGAAGCGCGTTCCACCAAACAGGGTGCTGAACCGGCTCATCAGAAAGCCCCGGAAAACCATCTCTTCGCCAAATGCGTTAGTTGTCCAGATGATCCCGATCATGATCAGATAGAGTGTCAATGTGGAGACATCCGGTAAGGTCCGCTCAACAGGCAAACCGAGCGCGGGTAGTAGCGCGAATTGCACAAACGCGTTCATCATGATGGAGAGCGCAAAGATCGCAACCACCATACCGGCGCCTTTGAGAACACCTCCTCTGCGCTCTGCCCAACGCAGGCCGAGATCGCGCCAAGTTTCTCCGTCTCTGCGAAGAAACCACGTGGCCAGCAGGACGGAAAAGAACATATAGACTTGCCCTGCATATGGCAGGCCGGGAATTGCCTTGATGAGGGGCCAGAGCGCCAAGATAGCACCGATCTGCCATATGATGCGAACGGGGTTTAGTCGGTTTGAGGTATCTATATCAGCTGTCATTTCAGACGGTGTCGCAAAGCTCGTAATCATTTCATGTCTCCTTTTCTGAACAGTTTCGAGTAGACATCAGACCCTATAATCGAATATGAATTCAAATTCAATAAATTTTTTACGCGTTGCTTTTAAGGACGCAATCAGCGAGGTAAAATTATGAATACGACCCGGTCGAAACCCATTCAAAAACGTGCGCTTTTAACACGCGAAAAAATTCTCGATGGGTTAGAAGCCCTGCTCGCGCGCCACGAGTTCGAAGCCATCTCAATCGCGGATATAGCCCGTGAAGCAGGTGTCGCTGTGGGGTCTGTTTATAGCCATTATAAGGATAAGGAGGCACTGCTTCCCGCCCTCCTCGACCGTCAGTTAGAGCGCGTCAAAGCCCGTCTCGCAGAACTCAGAGAAACAGGCACATTGGACGGCTTCGGCCTCGACGGGCCCCAACGCCCGGACATGCGCAGCCTCATTCGGTTTTCACTGGAAAATGCGCTGAAGCAGATCGACGCCTCGCTCGGTGTCAGGCGCGCGCTGTTCACCTACCGTCGCATGAACCCTGACTTAGACATCCCACTCGCCAGAGCTTTAGCAGATCAGGCCTTTGAAAGCCTCGTTACTCAATTGGAAGACTACCGCGATGAGATCGTACACACTGACTTGCGCGCCGCCGCCCGCATGGTGAACTATTTCGTCAACATCGTCTTTCTGGATCGAATTGTCCTCGTGAAGTCACCGCTCCAAGACACGCTTCGACCCGATGATGAAACGCTCATTCAGACCTACACCGACATGGTCTACACCTATCTGACGATCGATTAGAGATTTACGGAGCAGATCGAAACTCTAACGGTCGCGCAGGACACGCAACCGGACAGAAAACCTCTCGGATCAATGCTGATCGCTAATCCAATTTAGCACGACGTCTTCGCCTGCGAGGTAGCTTGAAAAATCCTGGGGCAGTGAAATCTCAGGCTTCAACGACCCAGCTGGCACTTCATACATCTCATTCATCGTGTAGCAGTATTCCTCACCCTTACAGCCGTTTTCCCAATCGTGGTAACCCGTCGCATAATTGATGTAATATCCCGAATTGGGCAGTCGAAACGACGTTCCTCGCTCCGCCCAGAACTGCTCCCGATCACCCATCTGCTCGCCGACAATCATCGCGCGATCGCCGGAATAGTATTTGAGCATCGCCACGGTGACGATGGCGGCTGAAAATGTATTTGGTCCTGTAATGATGTAGATTTTGCCGTCATCCTTGACCGCTCTTGGCGCGGCTTTGGCAAAGGACATCGACTTGGTGTAGTCACCCCCATCATGAAGCCGAAAGTCAACGACCATATAATCAAGGCTTCCATCTGGATGCTCAGACAGGATCGATTTGTAGGCATTCTTTATCGATTGATCCCCTGCCCGAAAGCCCGGCAAAGCACGAATATAAAGACCGTTATTCGTGAGGCTGTACGTCTTAGGCTCCGACGTATCCGTTAGATAATCTAGGAGACGACCTTCACCATCGCCAAGCACATGAGGCCAATCTGCAAACCCCGGTGACCCTTCATTTGGAACCAAGCTTTGCCAGGCACTGCGTGACGCGACATCGGCATCTTCATCCAAATCTAACCCCTCAAACGGGACCTGTCTTATGTCACCGGTTGCAGCCTCAAGCGTTAGCTCTATGCGCTCAAATGAAGAAGAATACCCTGCCGCTTCCAAAAGCTCAGGGGACTCGATCAGAAACAGACCGTAAAGCTCCCGCCAAGTCTGATTTCCACCTTTGAATTGACCGAGCTCAGTGCGCAGCGTCTTGATCGGTAAGCCATTCACGGCAAGGACCCTCGCCCCAAGCGCATCGGCCTTATCCGGCGCTGCGCTCACAATATAAACCTCGTTATCAAAGGCGTATAGCCGCGCGCCAATTGTATTGAATTGTGTGTATTGTGGCCTGTAGCTGACATTGGAATGCCCATTATCGGCAAGCGCGACGGCTTCAGCCACGGCCAAGTAGAACTCAGCCTCGCTCATATCCGCCGCAGCCTCACGCATTTCCTCGACCTTTTCCGCAAATGCCGCGGTCGCCTCTTCATTAAAAGCTCGATCATATTTTGTGAGCGTTGAGAGGTAATCGATATCCTGAAGCCGCGCCTCGGTCGGGTTGATCGGCGTCTCATATTTAGGCTTCGGAATCGACGGGTTAAAAACCCAAACCATTCTCAACCACGGCCAATAGAATGGAAAGGTCACAATGCTCAGTAAGGCCCATGCGATGACAATATATTTCAGGACTTTGAGCATGCTTGATTGACCTCCTACTCCCGCACGTGACGCCTGCGCCCGAGCCACACAAACCACATCGTAGGTGCACGGTCCATAACGAAGCAATCGACTTAGACTGCCAAATTCGGCTGCCCTCTCCCTACCCCTCAGACTGCCCGTGGTTTTGGCTGCAGCCTATCTTCCATCCGCAGTTCCAAGGAAGTCGCCATGAAAGGCCTCGACGTCATCGAAGGCCGCATAACTTTCGCGCAAAAGCGCAAATAGAATTGGAGCGGGGAGTGAGGGCGTAGGTCCGCAGTTCGCCAGAAAGCGGTCGTCGAAGCCTTTTGGGCAAGTGTCTTAGATCGGGCAAGTTTGAGCCACACTTATGGTGGCATGATAGTCTCTGGAAGAATGCCGCAAATCGTCGAAACGTGATTGCCAACAGCGATCACCAGCGTCCTTTAAGAGACTTGTTAAACAGTGCAAGGCCACCTTTTATAGACATACCGGGCCCTAGCCCCAACAAAGAGCTGAAGCCGCCTTCAAATGTTCCGATAGCGAATGCAGCAGATCCATTCACTGACAAAACGGTTGCACCCTTTACAGCTTGCCACGCACGACTTGCGGCGGATCGGTCCGATTCATTAGGTTCGGACTTCCATCCGCAGACAATTTTTTCAAGAAGTAGAGCTTGATCAACAAGCTGGTCGTTCCAGTAGGATTGGTCTACGATTTGCGTCTTCACTGTTTTGAGATCATTTAGAATCTCTGATTTTATCTTTAGCGACATTGCCCCACGTTCCAACAAGATACTTTCTGCTTCGATGAAGCGTTCAAAAAAGTTGATCGCAGAATGTCCCTTTAAGTGTTCGGCGTATGCTTCATCTGTAAATTTCTTGAGCCTCTCGAGGTCTGCATAAAGCTCATCCGGATTTTTGGTCAGACGTTGGAGGGTACGGCAGCCTTGCGTTCTAATCTCACTGACATGTTCTGGGGTGATATCCTTCCAGCCGCCCGTAGGTATGAGCGTGCTCATGTTCACGCTTGCTTCTAGCCAAAATCGCTCATCCAACAATATACCCATAATGTCTCTCCATTAGACTGCTTTCATTAAAAGAAAGACCGAATTCGGAATGTTCGTGCAATACTCAAAAGAGCATAAGCTGAACCGTGCATACTTCTATTGCTCAATGAAAACTACCTACCCACCCTAGATCAGTACATGCCAATACGCCAGTGTTCGAATTTGGACGAATAAAGACATTGATTTAGATCAATCGACCGTCAATTTCGGGCCATTTCCGGTCACTGACACCGTAAGTTCTTTATGACAGTTTTTACCCGCCAAGCGGATTTGCCCCCTCTATCCCCCACT
>JBCCDF010000122.1:0-8486 GCA_039030935.1 Pseudomonadota bacterium
AGCTCGCATTGTGCGCCACGAGAGTGCTGTCGCCAATGAAGTCGAGAAAAGCGTCAACGATTTCAGGCGCCTCAAATCTTGGCTTATCGATTAGGTCATTATCGGTGATTCCCGTTATGCGGATTGTGGCCTCAGACACAGGACGCCCAGGATTAATATGCGTCTGAAATGTTTTTCCAGTCGGAATGTGGTTTATCAGCTCAACAGCGCCAAGCTCGATGATCCGGTCATCTTGATCCCAATTCAGACCGGTTGTCTCTGTGTCAAAGGCAATCTCTCGAATTGGTTCAGTCATGGTGAGGCACCTTAAGATTCGCTAGCAGATTCACAATCATTCGGACGTGAGATTCTGTAAAGTCCAAGCCGAATGCTGTACTGATCACAAAATCAGCGCGAGAGCGCTTCTCAGCGTCAGGGGTTTGTTTCCTAAGTATGGCGTCGAACTCTTCTTCACTCATTTCATTACGGGAAAGCACTCTCTTTCGCTGTATCAGGGCAGGGGCAGACACAACAGCAACGTAATCACAGTATTGATCTCCACCAGTCTCAAAAAGAAGCGGAATATCGAGCACAATCAGGGGCTCTTCGCTTTCAAGCGCTTTTTCACGGAATTTTATCTGTGTCTGACCCACGAGTGGATGAACTATTTTTTCAAGATCAGCCATGGCATGGGGATCACCAATGACCAGTTCGCGCAGAATTGACCGGTCTATTGCTCCGTCTACCAGAGAGGGTGGGAATCTTCTCGATAATGGTCCAACAGCAGCGCCGCCGGGCTCATACAGTTCATGAACAGCGCCGTCAGCATCATAAGTTGGAATGCCTATTGTACGGAACATTCCGGCTGTTGTTGATTTCCCCATCCCTATGGAACCTGTCAGGCCAAGTACAATCATTGGGACATCCTCAATTTTTCCCTACACAGCTTTTCTATTTCATCAGTAGGCGGTGTAATCTCTGTCCAGTGGCAAAAGCTTCTGGCGGCCTGAGCGACAAGCATGGACAAACCGTCTACAGCCGACCAGCCATTACCCTTCGCCAGGTCAATTTGATTAGAAGCGGCGCCCCCATATGAGATATCAACGAATGTCTTCCCGCTGCCGGGCGGGAGATCGATCACTTGATTAAAATGGCCAGAGCTGACCGTGTTGACTACAATGTCTGATCCTTCTGCAAAAATGGGAACTTGATCTATTGATCCGTAAGCAGACTTTCCCTGAGTCAGGTCCAGCGATAGCTGTTTTGCATTCTCTGGTGTTCTATTGAGAATTGTCGGCGAAACCCCGACCAAGGCCAAGGCATAGACAATAGCGCGGGCAGCGCCCCCTGCACCAATAATTGTTATCTTAGTGTCCGCTGTAACCGCAATATCGTGCCTTTGCAGGGCATCCATAAAGCCCTCTGCGTCGGTGTTATGCCCCTCCCATTGAGTGTTTGGCCTGAGAGTCAGCGTATTAACAGCCCCAATGGCTTTGGCCGATTTAGTTAAATGGTGACTGGCGTTAAACGCCGCGACCTTATGGGGCAGCGTCACGTTAAACCCAACACCACTCCTATTCGACAGCTCGTCCAGCGTTTTTCGAAAGTCATCCCTCAGTACACGAATGGCCTTATAATCTGCATCTATGCCGGCACTCTCAATCCAGTAATTATGGATAAAAGGCGACAAAGAATGCGACACGGGATCACCAAGAACCCCAAAAATCTTTGTCATTCCGGTAACACCCGTCTGACCCTGAAGTAATCCAACAAAGGCAAAAGGGGCAGACCGAGAATAGAGAAGAAATCACCCTCTATTTTGGAGAAGATTTGTGCACCCAGGCCCTCAAGCTGATAAGCGCCCACAGTTGAAAGGACCGCATTACCCGTTTGTCGAATGTAAGATTCGATAAACGCATCCGTCAGCGGGCGGACATGTAGCTTGGGCCTCGCAAGATGCCGCCAGACCGGATTGCCGTCTTCTGCGACCAATATAGCCGTTTCGAGTGTGTGCACTCTTCCAGAAAGACGCTTCAAATGGTTTTTTGCCTCATCGAGCGTTTTCGGTTTGTCGAAGGCTTCACCGTCCAAATTTAGCATTTGATCACCTGCGATGACCAATCCAGACGGCTGAGAGGATACCTTAATGGCTTTAACCTCAGCCAAATGCATTGCTTGATCTCTTATAGAGACACTATTGCGCCGCATATCGGATTTGAGAGCATCTTCATCCACATTGGGCTTTATCGCGGTGACCTTAAGCCCCGCATTTATTAAAAGGTTGCGGCGAGAAGCACTCCCCGAGGCTAGAATGATATCTATATTTGACACTACGTCGCTCGCCTCTGATTTAGCTTGTTTAAGATCGCTGCCGCCGTTTCTTCAACGGAGCGTCGCGAGACATCAATCACCGGCCAGTTGTGCTTCTGAAAGAGGCGGGAGGCCCCAGTTACTTCATCGCGAACAGACGCCTCATCAATATAGTCCGTTGCGGAATTTTCATTCATCGAACGAAGCCGGTTTCCCCGAATTTGCAAAAGACGGTTAAGACTGATCTTCAGGCCAATGATCAGCGGGGATTTGAGATCAAATAATTGCGGAGGCGGCATGATCCCTGGTACAAGCGGAATGTTACCAGCCTTCACGCCGCGATTGGCTAAATATACGCATGTGGGTGTTTTCGACGTGCGGCTCACACCAAGAAGAACGACATCTGCATCCTCTAACCCTGATACGTTCTGCCCGTCATCATGAGCAAGGGCGTAATCTATCGCCGAAATCCGCTGAAAATAGTCTTCGTTTAACGTATACTGACCGGCAACGCGATCTGTCGCTGAGAGACCCAGATGACGCGACAGCATATGAATTGAGGCGTCCAAGACAGGTAAAAATTGAATGCCCTTCTGACGGCAGAATTGCTCGAGCTTTCGTCGAAGTGCTTCATCTGATATGGTGAACCAGACAACACCGGGCGCGGCCCCGATCTCAGCCATGACGCGATCGAGGTGCTTCTCTGATCGAACAAGATAATAATTATGTTCGAGAGGAATTGTTCGGTCAAACTGTGCAACCGCTGCTCGCATGAGCGCATTGAGGGTCTCTCCTGTCGAGTCAGAGACCAAGTGGACGTTGAAATAGATGGCTGGCCGATAAGGCTTCGTCATGAGTCTTTACTGCAACCTTGTTCGATTTTGGACAAGCCGTGTGGACAGATGTGGATAAGCTTTATGTTCTTTTCTGCTCACATCTTAAGTCACATCAAGAATCACCCACGCCCAGACGAACGCATCATGTTCTTTTGGAGTCAGGTTTATTAACTTTAACACTTTATTAACGTTTTTTCAGAGACTTATCCTTCGCCTCATATCATGGACAGACTGTGAAAAGACTGTGGATGCTATTGGATAAGCACTTTACCGCGTCGTTTTCCACAATTCCAATGCCTTAATTATGATAATAGATTTGAACCTTATGGAATTCTTAGAAGCAGTATGACTGAGCCATCCTCTCAACCAATTCTAAATGTCCTCTCTGGGCAAATTACGCACCCTGTTCCCATCTGGATGATGCGACAAGCGGGACGTCATTTGCCAGAGTATTTGGAGCTTCGAGCGCAAGCGAAGGACTTCCTCGACTTTTGCTACTCACCATCAATGGCCGCTGAAGCAACCCTGCAACCTATCCGCCGCTATGATATGGATGCTGCGATACTGTTCGCTGATATTCTCCTAATCTTAGACGCACTGGGTTTAGATGTTCGCTTTGAAAAGGGCGTAGGACCTATCGTTGAGAAAGTTGGAAACCCCTCTGATATTGGGGGACTACCCATTGAGACTGTCGTTACGCGCCTCTCACCCGTTTATGAGACGGTTTCGCGCGTACGGCATATTCTCGACCCAAGTAAAACACTGATCGGGTTTTGCGGAGCGCCCTGGACTGTCGCACTCTATGCAATCGAAGGCCGTGGGGGAACGGATAAAAGCCAGGCGAGGCTTTGGGCCTATCAACGGGATAGCGATTTGTGTGCATTGCTTGATATCTTGGTTGAGGCAAGCGCCCATTATCTTAAAGCGCAGGTCGAAGCAGGGGCAGATGCGCTCATGCTATTTGAATCTTGGGCCGAAGGTCTTCCATCTGACTTGATGAATAAACTCGTCATCCAGCCCAATGCTAAATTGGTCGAGCGATTGAAGCAGTTAGGTGTAGATGCTCCGATTATCGCTTTTCCAAGGGGGGCTGGAACAAAGCTACCTGACTTTGTCGATGGCGTCCCAGCAAACGCCTTTGGGCTTGATACAGCGATTGACCCCATTTTTGTATCAAGCGCGCTCGATCAAAAGGTCGCTGTTCAGGGTCATCTTGATCCATTGCTTTTAGTGGCTGGTGGTCACGCGATGGAGGACCGCGTTTTCGAAATCCTAGAGTCATACAAAGGCAGACCGCATATTTTCAATCTTGGACACGGTGTGACGCCGCCGACACCGATTGCGCACGTTGAGCGAGTCGTTGATCTTGTGCGCAATTGGCCAGGATAAGGGGTCTATATGGTCTATGATCCATATTTTTGGTTAAAAGCGACTCATCTTGTCTTCATGGTGGCTTGGATGTCAGCAATGGTGATCTATCCGCGCTATAAGCTTCATCAAATCAAGTCTGTGCCGGGAGAGCCGCTCTACGAAACGATGAAGGAAGCCTCAAACCGCTTGCGCCATATCATAATGACGCCATCTATACTCCTGACGTGGGCTGCTGGTCTTGGGATGATTGCCTTAAACCCTATCATCATTACTGGGCCCGGATCAGGATGGCTGCACCTGAAGCTCGTCATAGTACTGATTATCAGCGGGTTACACGGTTATTTTGTGTCTTTGGGCAAGAAAATTGATCGTGGAGCATATCCATCTTCGAAACAGCTCAAGATGGTGAATGAACTCCCTTTTGTGATGATGATCTTCGTTATTTTTCTTGCCGTTTTAAAGCCGTTTTAGAGGCTGTGTGGACTGCTAGGCTTGACCGAAATGCTTAGCGACGGCATTTAGCTGCCAAGAGGGCATCCTCCAGGCGCATCCGTGCCGACTATTTACAAAACATTGAAAGAATTTTTCCATGGCGGATACCGATATGGACATTGACCTGCCGTCGCAGGTTTACTTGGGCGAATTGAAGGCGAAATCGCCAACCGAGCTGTTGGCTTATGCCGAGATGCTGGATGTCGAGAACGCCTCTTCTTTGCGGACTCAGGATATGCTTTTCGCGATCTTGAAAGAACTCGCCGACCAGGATGTGAGCATCATTGGCCGAGGCGTGCTAGAGGTTTTGCAAGATGGGTTTGGCTTCCTGCGGTCACCCGAATCCAACTATCTCGCTGGCCCAGATGATATCTATGTTAGCCCAGAAGTCGTAAAAAAGGCGGGTTTGAAAACGGGTGATACCGTTGAGGGCGCCATTGCAGAGCCCGGCGAGAATGAACGTTATTTCGCTCTTACAGACGTATCTTCAATCAATTTTGAGGATCCTGAAAAAGCAAGGCAGAAAGTCCATTTTGATAATCTGACACCTCTTTATCCTGAAGAGCGCTTGAATATGGAAAGCGCTGATCCGACTAAGAAAGATCGATCCGGGCGCGTGATCGATATCGTGTCGCCAATCGGAAAGGGACAGCGCGCTTTGATCGTTGCGCCTCCTCGGACGGGTAAGACAGTTCTGCTTCAGAACATCGCATCCTCTATCGAGGAAAATCATCCAGAGTGTTACTTGCTCGTCCTTTTGATTGATGAACGCCCGGAAGAAGTGACCGATATGAAACGCTCGGTCAAAGGCGAGGTTATCTCATCGACGTTTGACGAGCCGACATCTCGCCATGTTGCTGTTGCTGAAATGGTGATTGAGAAGGCTAAGCGCCTTGTGGAACACGGGCGTGACGTCGTGATCCTGCTCGACTCCATTACAAGACTGGGGCGGGCTTACAATGCGACAGTGCCGAGTTCCGGCAAGGTCCTAACAGGTGGCGTAGATGCAAACGCCCTTCAAAGGCCTAAGCGCTTCTTCGGCGCAGCGCGCAATGTAGAAGGTGGGGGCTCACTCACAATTATTGCCACAGCTCTCATCGATACTGGCTCACGTATGGATGAAGTCATCTTTGAGGAATTCAAAGGAACCGGTAACTCAGAGATCGTTCTTGATCGCAAGGTTGCTGATAAGCGGACCTTCCCAGCGATGGACATTATGAAGTCCGGAACACGAAAAGAAGAACTGATTACCGACAAAACGCAGCTTCAGAAGATCTATGTTCTGCGTCGTATCCTCAACCCAATGGGCACCGCCGATGCGATTGACTTCTTATTGGATAAGCTGAAGCAGACGAAGAACAATGATGAGTTCTTCGAGGCTATGAAAAACTAGACATATTTGAGTTAGGCGATGGTCGCCGAGAGAGATACAATTTTTGCTTTAGCGTCTGGCACGCCGCCGTCGGGGATCGCGGTCATCAGAGTGTCTGGTCCTCTTGTGCGGCGAATTAGTACGGTTCTGGTCTCTCCTAAAGAACTTCATCACGCGTCAGCGTCTTTGCGAGAGGTGTCTAGTTCTGATGGGAGTATCATTGATCAAGCTGTAGCGACTTTTTTTAAAGGTCCAAAAAGTTACACGGGCGAAGATACGCTTGAGCTCTCCCTGCATGGAAGTCGCTATGTGGTAGAGCAAGTTTATAAAGAACTCAGCCAACTGGGTGCTCGGATCGCAGAGCCAGGTGAGTTTACGCGCCGTGCTTTTGAGGCTGGAAAGCTTGATCTTACCCAAGCCGAAGCGATCGCGGATCTTATAGATGCGGAATCTGAGGCTCAGCACAAGCAGGCCATACATCAACTCGAAGGGTCGCTATCTGGCAGGTATCAGGCGTGGCATTCAGATCTCACCAGCATCCTTGCGAGCCTGGAAGTCTATATAGATTTCCCTGATGAGGGCGATGTTGGTGCGGAAAACCACGAGCTTATTTTGCTGAAGCTCAGCGACCTGATCTCCCAACTACAATCTGCTTTATCTGAGAGTACGGGCGCGGAGCGCGTTCGAGAAGGTTTTCTAGTTGCGATCATGGGAGCCCCTAACGCAGGCAAATCATCTCTCTTAAATGCCCTGATAGGGCACGAGGCAGCGATTGTGACGGATATTCCGGGGACGACGAGGGACTTTGTGGAAGCAAAACTGCGAATTGGCCCTTATTTGGTCCGGCTTTCTGATACTGCAGGGTTGAGGGATACAGATGATAAGGTTGAGCGAATTGGCGTAGAGCGAGCGCGCATGCGAGCGGAGGCGGCTGATATCCGTGTTTGGCTTAATCCAGTGGATTCACCCTTAAGTGATATGCCTGTAAGTGGCCCGCAGGACATCATTGCCCGCAGCAAAGCGGACCTGCAAACCAATGGGGGTGTTTCACGTGAAACACTTCGGATATCAACGAAGACCAAAAAAGGCTTATCTGAGTTACGGTCAGAAATAGAAAGTCGCCTCAACGTGCTCGCAAAACCGAGTGTCGATCCGGGGTTAACTCAGCTGCGACATCGCAAGGCCATTGAACTTGGTCTGGAGAATTTAAAAGACGCGTCCGCAAAAATCAGATCAAACGCAGCCTTAGATCTGGCGGCGGAAGATGTCCGTTTAGGCGCTCAGGCAATTGCCTCGCTAACCGGGCTCATCGATATTGAAGATGTTTTAGGATCGATCTTCGCTGATTTTTGTATCGGGAAGTAATTGCTCTTTCAGAGGCAAACTCATAAATAGCGCCAGTGATGAAGTTTTATAATGTGATCATTGTTGGCGGTGGGCACGCGGGTTGCGAGGCCGCAGCTGCAGCGGCACGCGCCGGTGCAGATGTTGCTTTGATTACGATCGCTGCAGACAAGATTGGTGAAATGTCTTGCAACCCTGCAATCGGCGGCCTGGGCAAAGGCCATCTGGTTCGGGAAATAGACGCACTGGACGGCTTGATGGGCCGTGTTGCAGACCAGTCAGGCATCCAGTTTCGAATGCTGAACCGATCAAAGGGGCCCGCTGTACACGGACCACGCGCTCAGATTGATCGATCTCTCTATAAGCAGCATATGCAGCGTGAAATCTCTGCAATTTCGGCAATTGAGGTTGTGGAGGATACGGTTGACGACCTTCGGGTGGTCGGTGGCTCTATAGTGGGCGTCATTTGCGGCTCAGGGGCCGAATATCGAGCTGACGCGGTTGTCATTACAACGGGAACGTTTTTGAAGGGCGTTATTCATCGGGGGTCGGAGCGAACCCTGGCTGGACGCCTCGGTGAAAAACCATCTATTGCACTGGCGGATCGCCTTTATGACCTCAAATTGCCAATGGGGCGCTTGAAGACAGGAACACCCGCCCGGTTGAATGGTGATACGATTGATTGGGGCAGGCTTGAGATGCAGCCTGCTGATGATGTCCCAATACCCTTTTCATATCTCAGTGAAAAAATCACTGTTCCCCAGCTATCTTGTGGAATCGCC
>JBCCDF010000123.1:0-8474 GCA_039030935.1 Pseudomonadota bacterium
CCGCCTTGAGAGGCTGCCATATCCACAATGACAGAGCCCGGTCGCATGGACTTGACCATTTCAGCAGAGACCAATTCAGGTGCTGCGCGCCCGGGGATTAGCGCTGTTGTCACAACGATGTCTTGTTTGGCAATATGCTCAGCGACCAGCGCAGATTGCTTCGCCTGATACTCATCAGACATTTGCTTGGCATACCCGCCTGCAGTTTCAGCCGCCTTGAACTCTTCATCTTCAACCGCGATGAATTTAGCGCCGAGTGAGCCGACTTGTTCTTTGGCTGCCGGGCGCACATCCGTTGCGCTGACAACCGCGCCGAGGCGTCTCGCGGTCGCGATGGCTTGAAGGCCTGCCACACCAGCCCCCATAACAAAGACCTTGGCGGGCGCAATTGTGCCTGCTGCGGTCATCATCATCGGCATGGCGCGGCCATAGATTTGCGCCCCTTCAATCACCGCTCGATAACCGGCAAGATTCGACTGACTAGAGAGCGCATCCATGCTCTGCGCGCGGGTGATGCGCGGCGTAAATTCCATAGCAAGGGTCGTGATGGTTTTCTTATTGTAGGGAGCAAAGTCGGCTGCGAACGGATCGAATAGCGCTATGACGGTCTGTCCTTGTTTCAGATGATCAACCGCGGGCGCACGTACGCCCAAAACGATGTCGCCCTCTTCGCCTGCTTTACCGGCATCCGGGGCAATATCTGCGCCAGCGTCGCTATAGGCCTCATTCAAAAAGCCTGCGACGCGTCCTGCATCACTCTGAATAGTCACAGTGTGGCCGAGTCCTATGAGTTTCTTAACGCTTTCAGGGGTCGCGGCGACGCGAGTTTCACCGGGTGCCGTCTCTTTCAGGATGCTCACTCTCATGAGCGTTGAACTAGACTAAATTTGCGCAAGTCAAAGCATTGACGTTACGCGAACTGGTGAGAGTTTTTCTAAAAGGACAATCCGATAGAATGATTTTTCAAATTTCGGATGCAAAAAAGCCGCCTCTCGAGCAAAGGAGGGGCGGCTTTCGTGAGCCGGACTGGCTCTTGAATTCTGACAGCGTTCAACAGGGCTGCCGTGCCTGTTTTAGATGGCTCGCAGAGGTTGCTCCACGAGGCTTCCAATACAAACGAATTCAATCGCCTTACCTGGTTTCTCACTCGACATTGGATCACCTCCTTTCAGTTGTTGAACAAATACGCCGACGCCGCGCGGGCTGTCGACACCGCCAACTAAGCATGACTCGGACCTAATGGAAGATGAATAAAACGACTTTTCGCCCTAAATATCCAAATCGTCCGCGAAATGGGCATTTTCCTGAATGAAGCGATAGCGATGCTCCGCCTTTTTACCCATGAGCGTATCAATCAGCTCGGCGGGGCGAATTTCAGTTAACTCATCAATGCTGTCGGGCAGGGTGATCCGCGCCAACGTTCGCGTCGTCGGGTCCATCGTGGTCTCTTTTAGTTGAGACGGGTTCATCTCTCCGAGACCCTTAAAGCGACCCAATTCCACCTTCTCATTTGGCTTGAACTCGCTTGCCATCAGGCGGTCTTTGTCTTCCTCATCCATTGCATAGACCGATTTGCCCTTCTTGTTTGAGAGGCGATAGAGCGGCGGCATCGCCATATAGAGCCGACCGCTCTCGATCAGACCCGGCGTGATCTTGTAAAAAAACGTGATTAGCAGCGCCGCAATGTGGGCACCATCAACATCAGCGTCTGTCATGATGATGATCCGCTCATAGCGCAGATCGTCGACGTTAAAGCGCGATCCTGCCCCAACGCCGAGCGCTAACAAAACATCTGACAACTCTTGATTGGCTGTGATCTTATCCGCATTTGCACTCGCCACATTCAGGATTTTTCCGCGCAGCGGATGGATTGCCTGTGTCTTTCGATCTCTCGCTTGCTTGGCTGACCCGCCGGCTGAGTCCCCTTCAACAAAGAAAATCTCAGTGTCCTCAGGACCGCGCTCAGAACAATCTGCCAGCTTCCCCGGCAGACGCAGTTTCTTGGTCGCTGATTTGCGCGATATCTCTTTGGCTTTTCGGCGACGGGCCCGCTCATCTGCGCGCTCAATGGCCCAGACCAGCAGCTTATCAGCCTCTTTCGGCGAGGCGACCAGCCAGTGATCGAACCGATCGCGCACAGCGTTTTCTACTAAACGAAACGCAGCCGTGTTTGACAGTTTATCTTTCGTCTGCCCGACAAATTCCGGATTGCGAATAAAGACCGATAGCAAAAGGCCGGAATGACCCATAATGTCATCGGCGGTAATGGACGTGCCCTTTTTCTGACCCGTCAGCTCTGCATAGTTGCGCACCGCTTTGGTGATGGCGGCCCGAAAGCCAGCTTCATGCGTGCCACCGTCCGGTGTCGGGATTGTATTACAGTAAGAGCGCGCAAAGCCGTCATTGTCGCCAAAACCTGCGGCGGTCCACGCGATGGCCCATTCAACCTTGCCTTCATCGGTCTCAACCAAGCCGGAGAAGTGCTGCTCGGTAATGGTCGCCTTGCCTTTGAAGACTTCGTCCAATTGGTCCGCCAGACCGTTCGGATAAGACAGGACCTTTTCAGCCGGGACTTTCGAATCCTCCGGCAGAAGCTCTGCATCACATTTCCAGCGCACTTCCACGCCGCGATAGAGATAGGCTTTTGAGCGCGTCATCTGGAACAGGCGCGCAGGTTTCCAGCGTAGTTTCTCTCCGAAAATTTCAATGTCTGGCTTAAAGCGAACCGTCGTCCCGCGTCGATTTGGGGCCGCGCCTCTCAGCTCAATCGGTTCAGCTGTTTTTCCGCGCGCAAACGATTGGAAGTAGAGTTTCTTGTCGCGTGCGACTTCGACTTCCAAACGCTCAGATAAAGCGTTGACGACCGATGAGCCAACACCGTGCAACCCACCAGCCGTCGCATAGGCTTTGCCGGAAAACTTACCGCCGGCGTGCAGGACGGTGAAAATTACCTCCAGAGCCGACTTGCCCGGATATTTCGGATGTTCCCCAACCGGAATCCCGCGACCATTATCCGTGATCTCAACATAACCGTCGGCACGCACATGCACTTCAATGCGATTAGCGTAACCCGCGGTCGCCTCATCCATCGCATTGTCGAGAATTTCAGCAAACAAGTGATGGTAAGCACGCTCATCGGTGCCGCCGATATACATGCCAGGGCGCTTACGAACGGGCTCTAAACCCTCAAGGACTTCAATGTCCGAGGCGCCGTACCCATTTGAACTTGTATCATCAGTCATGTCATTGAACAGGTTTGTTTGCTTTGCAGCGCCCATAATGATTTCCTCTCCCGTAAGCCCATTCCTGAACTGATTCCAAGGACTTCCATCATGGCCAATACAATTAATACCCCATTAACTTTGCCATCAGGCGTGCAGATTCCCAACCGTCTGGTCAAAGCGGCCATGACAGAGCGTCTCGCCAACCCCCATAATGAAGTCACAGGCCGCCATCTGACGCTGTACCGCGCTTGGGGCCAAGGCGGGGCAGGGATGCACATTACCGGAAATGTTTTGATCGACCGTCGCAATCTGGAAGCCCCCGGCAATGTCGTGATTGAGGCTGCGCCGTCCAATGAGCACGCCTCAATGCTTGCGAAATGGGCTGAAGCGATCAAAGCCGATGGCGCCGCTGCGGTGATGCAGCTCTCCCATGCCGGGCGGCAAACTCAAAAGCTTGTAAACCCCGAACCCGACGCGCCAAGTGCGGTGGCTGTTGATTTACCCGGCGGTCAATTTGGAACGCCAAAGGCGCTTAGCGAAGACAAAATCAAGACCCTGATTGAGCGCTACGGTATCGCTGCGAAAGCCGCGCGCGCTGCTGGCTTTGACGGTGTGCAAATCCATGCCGCGCACGGCTATCTCGTGAGCCAGTTCCTCTCTCCACTTGTTAATCAACGCGACGATGACTGGGGCGGCCCGCTTGAAAACCGCGCGCGCTTCCTGCTCGAAGCCGTCAAAGCCGCCAATGCCGAGGCCGGGTCGGGCTTCGGGGTATCGGTGAAGCTCAACAGTGCTGACTTCCAAAAAGGCGGCTTTAGTCAGGATGAGTCGACACGCGTCCTTGAAATGCTGAACGCGCTCAATCTCGACTTCGTAGAGATTTCTGGCGGCAGCTACGAACAACCCAAGATGATGGATATGGATGGGCTTAAACCGGCTTTCGAAGAGGGCGTCGCCGACAGCACGAAGAAACGCGAAGCCTACTTCCTCGACTATGCCAAAGAGGTCCAGAGTGTCGCGAAGATGCCTCTCATGGTCACCGGCGGGTTCCGCACGCTCGCAGGCATGAACGCCGCAGTTGAGGCCGGCGAAGCCGATCTTGTCGGCCTTGGACGACCGCTTTGCGTTGATACAGACGCCCCAGCCAATCTTCTCAATGGCTCAATCACAGACCTGCCAAAATGGGAAAAGACCTTGCGCATTGGTCCCGGTATTTTCGGTCCCAACTCATCCATTGGACTGTTCAAAGCGCTCAACGGTTTTGGAATGCAGTCATGGTTCTACAGCCAGCTTCACGCCATTGCGGACGGCGGCGACCCCAATCGCAAGCTCGGTGTACTGTCAGCCTTCCTCAAAATGCAGGGTCTCGATAGTAAGATGGCCAAACGCTATCACGCGGCTTTGGACTAAGGACCCTAAATGACCCTACACATCACTGACGCCTTTGATGGCGGAAATATCCGTGTGCTTGACGCCTCTGATCCGGGCCATGTGCGCCTAGAGATCAAAAAAGATTATCAGTCTGATTTCTATCAGTGGTTCTATTTCCGCGTGACGGGTGAAGCTGGGACAGAGCTCAGTTTAAACATCGAAAACGCAGGCGGTGCAGCCTTCACCAAGGGCTGGGAAAATTATAACGCGGTTGTGTCGTACGACCAAAACGACTGGCTGCGTGTCCCGTCCAGCTATGATGGCAAAACGCTGACCATTACCACTAAGATGCGGCGCAATACGCTTTGGGTTGCCTATTTTGCCCCCTACACCGAGGAACGCCATCAGGCGCTCATCGCAGGCGCCCAAGGCAGCAACACCGCCCAAGTCAACGTGCTGGGCGAAACCATCGATGGGCGTCCTCTCGATCTCATCACAATTGGTGATCCAACCAGCGATAAACCGGTGATCTGGGTCACAGGTCGCCAACACCCCGGCGAAAGCATGGCCGAATGGTGGATGGAGGGCTTCTTGGAGCGCCTCCTCGACATCACTGACCAGATGTCACTGAAACTGCTTGAACAGGCAACGCTTTACATCGTCCCGAATATGAATCCGGATGGCTCTGCGCGCGGTCATCTGCGCACAAATGCGGTCGGCACGAATCTCAATCGGGAATGGGCGACGCCCAGCCTTGAGAAAAGCCCGGAAGTCTATTTTGTCTTGTATAAGATGCGCGAAACAGGCTGTAAGATCGCGTTGGACGTGCACGGCGACGAAGCCATTCCCTACAACTTTATCGCTGGCGCTGAGGGGATTACGCGCTGGAATGACGATATGGCCGCGGACCTCGCCGCCTTTCAGCACGCCTATGTCCAATCCACAGGCGGCGTTTTCCAGACCAAATACGGTTACCCGCTAACGCCCCCCGGTAAGGCCAATCTCAGCATTTGTACCAATGCCTTGGCGCAGGAGTTTGGCTGCCTCGCCATGACGCTGGAGATGCCCTTCAAGGATGATAATAATCATCCCAATAAGGACCGCGGCTGGTCGCCCATGGCCTCAAAACAACTCGGCGCAAATGCTATCGAGCCTCTGCTGAAAGCGCTCTGAGTAAACATTCTGTGAGAGCGTATTTACAGCGAGGCATTGATCGGTAAGTTTCGTATTTGAGTTCGTTCATTTTACGCGGGTGAGGCCAGAATATGCGTGCGTCTAAATTTGCAATGGGGTTGATGACAGCTTCGGTTTTGGTGCTTGCTTCGGCTTGCGGCGGCGGTGGCGGTGGGCCAAGTACTGCAACAGCTGTGGTGCCTCCACCGCCGCCTCCACCCCCTCCACCTCCGCCGCCGCCTCCACCGCCCCCACCCCCTCCAACAAGTGCTGGTCCTGTCTTTACCCAAGGCGTGTTCGAGGCAGCATCCAGCTTCAAAGATCGCTGTCAGACCCCTCGCTCTGGTGTGGATATTGAGGGCAATGCGTTTCCCGATATCAGCGGCTCTTTGGCAGAAGAGAAATTCTGGCTGCGCTCATGGACGAATGAAACCTATCTCTGGAATGATGAGGTCGTTGATCGCGACCCAAATGATTTCGGCAGCCGCACCGATTATTTCGATGTGTTGAGGACGACTGAACTGACCCCGTCAGGCAAAGAGAAAGACGACTTCCACTTCTCGCAGTCGACCGAGCAATTCCTAGAACAGCGCAACTCGACCGCTTCGCCGAGTTACGGCTGGAGCCTCGTCGCGTTTTCCACAGAAGTGCCGCGTGACTATCGAATTCGATACACAGAACCGGGGTCACCGGCCTCACAGACCGTCAATGGCGTGACCAATCTGCTCCGCGGAACACGCATCCTTAGCGTCGATGGCGCTGACCTCATCAATGGCACGGGTCAGTCCACGATTGACACGCTGAATGCAGGTCTATTCCCGGACACGGTCGGCGAAACCCACACATTTGAAGTACAGGACGCCGGAAGCAATACGACCCGAACCATCACCATGTCTGCAGCGAATATCTCGCGGCAGCCCGTCAATGAAACGTCGGTGATTGATACAGCCAGTGGCAAGGTCGGCTATCTCCACTTTACCACATTCAGCCCATTTAGTTCAGAAGCCGCCCTTTTTGACGCCTTCACAGACCTCGAAGATGAAGGCGTCAGCGATCTCGTTCTCGATCTTAGGTATAATGGCGGTGGCTTGCTCGCCGTATCCGGACAGCTTGGCTACATGATCGCCGGTCAATCCGCGACGTCTGGCGAGACGTTCAATCAACTCCGTTTCAATGCCGACGCTGGAAACCGAAATCCCGTCACCGGATCGACAGACAATGCGATCCCGTTTTACTCGACTGGCCTCGGCTTTAGCATCGTTGGTGGTACGCCTCTGCCAAGCCTCAATCTCGATCGAGTTTTCATCCTGTCGACAGGCTCGACTTGCAGTGCAAGCGAGGCCGTCATCAACGGCTTGCGCGGGATCGATATTGACGTCGTCCTGATTGGCGCAACAACGTGTGGAAAGCCATTTGGCTTCTACCCGACCGATAATTGCGGTGAGACCTATTACACGATCCAGTTCCAAGGCACGAACGGCAAAGGCTTTGGTGACTTTCAGGACGGCTTCATTCCCGGAAACTCAACCGCGCAGTTCGGTGTCAGAGCGAGCGGCTGCGTCGTCAGCGATGATTTCAACAATCAGCTCGGTGATCCCGATGAAGCGCTGCTCTCAACCGCTCTGTCCTTCCGCGAGACCGGAACGTGCCCGGCCGCAAGCTCAAAAGCGCTTGAGCCAGTGGCCCAGTCCGTCGCGCTGAATGCTGAGGTTCAAGTCACAGACCTGAATCCGGTTCAGTCCGTGCTGGAAAACAATTATGATATGACGATGCCGAGGGACCGGAAATGATCACACCGCTTCGATTAAGCGCTCTGGCCGCCACGGCCCTCCTTGCGGTCGGCTGCCAGACGGGAGCCAGCGGCACGCCCGCTTACCTCGCTGACACCAGCAAAGAGGCGCTATTCGTTCTGCCTGGCCAAGTTGCTCAGGCGCTCGGTGTCGCAAATGTCGATCTCGGACCTCTCGCTGAGAGCCAGCCGGATGCGATCACTGTCCGCCCGCGCCCCGGCGGTCCATTTGAAGGCAACAATCCGGACGTGCCTATGACATTTCCACTCGTCATAATGGATGAGGATTGCTTCCTACAGGACCCGGAGACGGGCGACCTTTATCCGCTCATCGACGTCGCCTGCATCCCGCTTAGCCGTTAAACCGCCCGCTTTTTGGGAAGCCTTTCATCACGGCTTTTCCAGTCTGTGCCCGTTTGCCGAGCCACTCGCTCCATTCAGTGAAGCTGCGCATTCGCCCGGCTGAATCAGTGACGACCAGCCCGTCTTGCTGATCAAAGATCATCACGTCAGCCAACTTATCTGAGCCGCGATAGTTTTGCAGCTTATTGCCCTTACCGCGTGACATTTCCGGCAACTCTTCCAGCGGGAAGATCAGGAGCTTTCGATTGGTCCCGATCACAGCGACATGATCGCCGCGGGCGATATCTGTGACCAGTAATTTCGAGCCTTGCGGGACACTCACAACAGATTTCCCGGCCTTACGGTTACTCTCCAACTCGCTTTCCTGAACGATGAACCCATAGCCAGCATCTGAGGCCATAATCCTCTTGCGTGAGCCATCGAGTTTAAACAGGCCGACAATGTCGACACTGTCTTCCAGATCGATTGAAATTCGAATCGGTTCGCCATGCCCGCGACCGCCCGGAAGCTTGTCACAGGTCAGCGTAAAGGCCCGCCCATCACTCGCCATAAGG